>DASXIJ010000040.1:0-42884 GCA_036498045.1 Solirubrobacteraceae bacterium | reverse complement strand
CCGTCCGAGCGCGGCGGCGCGATCGGCACATGGACCGCGTGGGGGGCGATCGCAGGCGTGCTCGGGCCGCTCGCCGGCGGCGAGCTGCTGGCGATCGCGTCGTGGCGGTGGATCTTCGTGATCAACGTCCCGCTGGCGGCGTTGTGCGTGTGGCTGATCGTGGCCGTGATCCCGCCGATGCCGGCTCGCGATCGCGGTGGCAGGCATGTCGACTACGTGGGCGCGGTGCTGTGCGCGCTCGGCCTGGGCGGCCCGGTGTTCGCGCTGATCGAGCAGCCACGCCTGGGGTGGTCGAATCCGGCGGTGTGGGGGCCGATGATCGCGGGCGTGCTGCTGCTCGGTGCATTCGTGTGGTACGAGTCGCGCGCGAGCGATCCGATGCTGCCGCTGTCGCTGTTTCGGCGGCGCAACTTCTCGGCGGGCAACGTCGAGACGCTGGCGATGTACGCGGGGCTGTCGATCCTGTTCTTCTTCCTGGTGCTGTTCCTGCAGCAGATCGGGGGCTACACGCCGCTGCAGAGCGGGCTCGCGACGCTGCCGGCGACGCTGATGATGTTCTTCCTGTCGCGCCGGTTCGGCGCGCTTGCCGATCGGTTCGGGCCGCGCGTGTTCATGGGCGCGGGTCCGCTGATCGCGGCGGCCGGGCTGTTGCTGTTCCAGGCGACGGGCGCGAAGGCGGACTACGTCTCGGAAGTGCTGCCGGCGCTGCTGCTGTTCTCGCTCGGGCTGTCGATGACGGTCGCGCCGCTGACGGCGGCGGTGCTGGCGGGGTCGGAGAAGGAGGCGGGGATCGCGTCGGGCGTCAACAACGCGATCGCGCGGGTCGCGGGGCTGCTCGGCATCGCGGCGGTCGGGGCGGCGATCGCGGCGTCGTTCGCGTCGTCGTTGAACAGCCGCCTGTCGGGGGTCGCGCTCGGCCCGGCTGCGCGCGCGGCCCTCGCCGAAGCCAAGCGCCTGCCGCTTGGGCTGCCGAGCCTGCACGGGATGCCCTCAGTTCAGGCGCGTGCGATCAGGACGGCGGCGGAAGGCGCGTCACTGCACAGCTTCCATCTGGGGATGATGATCGCGGCGGTGCTGGTCGCGCTGGGCGGGATCGTCGGCGGCATCTGGATCCGCAACCCGGTCAAGCGCGACGAGCAGATCCACGCCCAGAGCTGCGCCGGCGGCCAGCTGGTCGGCGCGAGCTCTGAGATCGGGGGGCCGGCGGCGGAGCCGGTGGGGGCTTGAGCGTCGCCACCTAGGACGACGCGCGCGAGGGTTCGGCGTAGGCGCGCATCGCTTCGATGATCGGCCGCAGCTTGCGCCCGCGCTCGGTCAGGCGGTACTCGACGGTCGGCGGGCTCGACGGGATCACGGTGCGCTCGACGAGGCCGGCGGCCTCGAGGTCGCGCAGTCGCTCGGACAGCATCCTCGGTGAGATGCCGGCAACGGCCTCGGCGAACTCGTTGAAGCGCAGCGCGCCCGTGAGCGCTGCGTAGATGATCGACAGCTGCCAGCGCCGCTCCAGGAGGTCCGCCGTCTGGCGGACCTCCGCTGGAACGGGCTGGCAACGGCCGTTAGGAGACGTGCGCGACATCGCGGGCGGGCTCCAGTGCGCGGTCGAGCACCTCCTGCACGGTCATCACCGGGTGGAAGGTCATCTGCTCGCGGACCTCCTCGGGGATCTCGTCCAGGTCGCCACGGTTGCGCTCGGGGATGATCACATCGGTCAGCCCGGCTGCGTTGGCGGCGAGCGCCTTCTGCTTGAGGCCGCCGATCGGCAGCACGCGACCTTGCAAGGTGACCTCGCCGGTCATCCCGACGGTGTGCTTGACGGGGCGTCCGCTCAGCAGCGACGCGAGCGCGGTGACCATCGTGACTCCGGCGCTCGGGCCGTCCTTCGGGATCGCGCCGGCTGGCACGTGGACGTGGAACTCCTTGTTGTCGAACTCGCTCTCGTCGATCCCGAGCTCATCGGCGTGGCCGCGCACGTAGGAGAGCGCGATCCGCGCGGACTCCTTCATCACGTCGCCGAGCTGCCCGGTCAGGACGAGCCCACCGCCGGAGCCGTTCTTCATGCCGGTCGCCTCGACGAACAGCACGTCGCCGCCGACTCCGGTCACGGCCAGCCCTGTTGCGACACCGGGGGTCGCCGTGCGAGATGCCGACTCCTGGAAGAAGCGCTGTCGACCGAGCGCGTCACGCACGGCGTCGACGTCGATCTTCACGGGAGCGTCGGCCTTGCCGGAGGCGATCTTCGTCGCCGTCTTGCGCAGGACCGTGCCGAGCTCGCGCTCGAGGTTTCGTACTCCGGCCTCGCGCGTGTACTCGGAGATGATCGTGCGCAGCACGTCGTCTGAGATCTCGACCTCGTTCTCGCGCAGGCCGTTGCGGTCGCGCTGGCGCGGCCACAGGTAGCCCTTGGCGATCGCGAGCTTCTCCTCGGAGGTGTATCCGTCGAAGCGGATCACCTCCATCCGGTCGAGCAGGGGCCCGGGGATCGTGTCGGCGACGTTCGCCGTCGCCAGGAACAGCACCTGGCTGAGGTCGAGCTCGACGTCGAGGTAGTGGTCGCGGAACGAGTGGTTCTGCGCGGGGTCGAGGACCTCGAGCAGCGCCGCGGAGGGGTCTCCGCGCCAGTCGGCGCCGACCTTGTCGACCTCGTCGAGCAGGATCACGGGGTTCATCGTCCCGGCGTCGCGCAGGGCGCGCACGAGGCGGCCCGGCAGTGCGCCGATGTACGTGCGCCGGTGACCACGGATCTCGGCCTCGTCGCGCACGCCGCCGAGCGACATCCGAACGAACTCGCGGCCAGTCGCACGAGCGATCGACTCGCCGATCGACGTCTTGCCGGTGCCGGGCGGCCCGATCAGCGTCAGGATCGCGCCCGACTTGGGGTCGGCCTCGATCCCGCGGTCCTCGCGCAGCTTGCGCACGGCGAGGTACTCGGTCACGCGGTCCTTGACGTCTTCGAGGCCGGCGTGGTCGGCGTCGAGCACCTCACGCGCGGCGACCGGATCCAGCCGCTCGTCGGAGCGCTTGCTCCACGGCACGGCGATCAGCCAGTCGAGGTACGTGCGAATCATGCTCGACTCGCCGGTCTGCTCGCCCATCCGCTCCAAGCGCGAGAGCTCCTTGAGCGCCTGCTCTTTGACGTCGTCTGGCATCTGCGCGTCCTCGATCTTGGTGCGGTACTCCTCGGCGACCGAGGCGTCGTCCTCGTCGAGCTCCTTGCGGATCGACTCCATCTGCTTGCGCAGGAAGTACTCGCGCTGCTGCTTCTCGGCGCCCTCCTGGACGTCCTCGCGGATGCGCTTGCGCACCTGCAGCTCGGCGAGGCTCTCGCGCTGGAGGCTGACGGCGAGCGCCAGCCGGTCGGCGACGTCGAGCGTGCGCAGCAGCTCGACCTTCTGCTCGTATGACAGATTCGGCGAGTAGCCGGCCGAGTCGGCGAGCGCGCCCGGCTCGGCGATCGCGCGCAGGAACGCGGCGATCCGGCCGTCGTCGCCACGCAGCTCGAGGATCTCCTCGACTACCGCGCGGTATTCGCGCTCGAGCTCGCGCGTACGTTTGTCGACGGGCACCTCGTCGGGGCGCTCCTCGACCTCGACGCGCAGCTCGCCGCTGGGACCGGTCTGGGCCGCGCCGATCAACGCACGGTGCTCGCCCGAGAGGGCGACCGCGCGACCGCCGCCGGGCAGGCGCACGCGCTCTGTGACCTCGGCGATCGTGCCGACCTCGAGGAACTCGTTCTCGTGACGCGGCACGAGGACGACACGCTCATCGTCGCCGACGTCGACCGTCAGCGTGATGCCCATGTTCGGGAAGACGACCGTGTCGTCGAGGGGGATCAGCCGCAGCGGCTGCTTCGGCTGGAAAGGCTCTGTCTGGGTATCTGCTGGTGAGGACATGAGTTATGGCTCCATATGAGCTTACGAAAGTTTAGTTAGTATAGCGCGCGATCGTTGCGCGTGCAAGGACTCGTGGGTCATCCGTGATATGGCTCTGCAGAGCCAAAAACGAGCCTCCTGGCTGCGGCTCGGCGCGAGGGCTCGCTCGGCCTCCTCGACGTCGTGGCGACAGCTTGGTCCGTCGCGTGCTCGACCAGCGCTATATCGGTACTCCTCCCGCGTCCGTTCGTGTTCGCGTTTCGCGGAGCTGCTCTGCTTCGCGCCGCGCCGGAGCGGTCTGACGCTTGCGCAGACCCGGAGCAGGCTTACCGCGCTGCAGGCAGGTGGATCGAGTTCCAGATCGTCGCCAATCGTCGCCGCATAACCGCGTTGAAGGAACTCCCGACGGTCGGCTGCGTGTTGCTCGCGATCGAGGTGGTGTTGTGGACCATCGCCGTCGCATCGGGCGGCCGCGGCAGGTCGACGCGGTCAAGTCGTCTCGTCGAAGCTGACCTCGACGTTCTCCTGCTCGACGCGCTCCTCGGTCTCGGCCGATGAGGTGAGCGCGCGCTTGTCGGCGTCGAGCAACGGCTCGGAGAAGAAGCTGCGGGGCCACAGCCGTCGCTTGCGCACGACGTTGAGCTCGGCCGCGAAGATGACGATCTGCGCGCCGATGTACAGCCACGCGAGCAGGCCGAGCACGACGGCGAAGTAGCCATACAGCGGCTGGGTGCGCTTGAGCAGGTGTTCGACGTAGTAGCCGCCAATGATCTGCAGCAGCTGCCAGCCGACGGCCGCGGCGACGACGCCGGGCAGCAGGACGCGCCAGTCGAGATCGAGCGCGGTGAGCAGTTTGAACGCGATCATGAAAAGGGCGACGTTCAGCACGAACGCGACGAGGACTCCACCGACGACGGCGAGGGCGCCGTGCGAGCTTGCCCCGACGAAACCGGCGACCGTCGTCGACACGACGGTCAACGTTCCGAGGATCACGAGCATGCCGAGGCCGCGCAGCCGCATGAGCACGAAGTTCGGCCGGCTCTTGAACGGCACGGCCCAGATCCTGTTGAACGCGTTCTGCGCGGCGCCCATGATGCCGAGGCCGGCAAGTAGCGACCCGATCACGCCGATCGTCAGCGCGGCGGCGCTGCCTTTGAGCGAGTGCAGCTTGAGCGAGTCGCTGAGGATCGGGAACTGTCCGAGCGCGCCGTCGACGATCTTGCGCTGCTCGCCCGGGTCGCCCTGCAACACGAACCCGAGCACGGTGACGAGCACGAGCAGCAGCGGGAACAGCGACACGAACGCGTAGTACGCCACGAGCGCCGCAAGCTGGACCGCTTGGTCGTCGGTGAACTTCTTGAACACCGCTGCGACGAAGCGCACGCCCCTCGTGTGCTGCTGGCGGTGGTCGAACGAGTGCAGCGCGTCGTTGAAGCTCATCGGCCGGGCCGTGCCTTCGGTCGCCGGCGGGCGCGATCGCGTCGCTCTGGCGACCGATCCCGTGCGCGGCGACTCGCGCGTGGAAATTGGGAGGGGGGTGTGCGGGCGCGCGACGACGACATCCACATGTGTCTACCCGATGGCCGCACGAAACACGAGTGCCGGCACACGCGTCTCAGCCGCGTGCGTGGCACGCGCGCGGCGCGAGCGTCGCCGACGAGGTCGCCGAGGTCGCGTGCGCTCGGCGTGAGCTGCTCCTGCGCGCGCATCGGTTTCGACTCCGCTACGAGGATCTCGAGGACTGCTTCAGCCAAGCGACGCTCGAGCTCGTGGCGCACGCACAGCGCGGTGGGAAGTTCGCGAGCCTCTACCGGTCGGGGGTTCGTCCGATCGAGGAAATTCTGCGTGAGAACCCACTCGCTCAGGACTACGTGCGGTGGGGGGCGCCGGGGCCGGGTAGATGGGTGACGATCTACTCGACGACGTCGCCAACCGATCACACGTTCATGACCATCGCCGGCCTGCGCCTTGACACCAGCCACAACGGGACCGACCTCGGTCCCAACCGCGGCGAAGATGGCCCGCGCTGGCGCGTGCTCGATCAGATCCCCACGTGGGCACGGTGGTCGGTGCGCCACCCACCGGGGTTGTAAGGTCTCACCCGATGCCCGACCGGAAGGTCGACTACCTGCTGATCGGCGGTGGCCTCGCATCGGCCAACTGCGCGCGCTGGCTGCGCGAGGAGGGCGCCGAAGGGACGATCGCGCTCGTCGGGCGCGAGCCCGATCCGCCGTACAACCGACCCGAGTGCTCGAAGGGCTACCTGCGCGGCGAGGAGCAGCGCGAGGAGGCGTACTTCCGGCCGAGCGAGTGGTGGTCAGAGCAGCACGTCGAGCTGCTGCCCCGCACGAGCGTGACCTCGCTCGACCTCGAGACGCGCACGGCCAAGCTGTCGAGCAAGGAGGAGGTCGAGTTCGGCGCGGCGCTGCTTGCGACGGGGGCGAACGTGCGGCGCCTGAACGTCGATGGCTGTCAGCTCGAGCAGATCCACTACCTGCGCACGCTCGGCAACGCCGACGCGATCCGCGCCGGGATCGAGGACGCCGAGGAGATCGTCCTGATCGGTGGCTCCTACATCGGCTGCGAGGTCGCCGCCTCGATTAGCAAGCTCGGCAAACACGCGACGATCGTGATGCAGGAGCGCCACACCCTGCAGCGCAGCTTCGGCGCAAACGCTGGGGGCTTCTTCGAAGAGCTGCTCCGATCGCACGGCGTGACCGTGCACGGCGAGGACGAGCTCGAGCGCTTCGACGGCTCCGAGACGGTCGAGTGCGTCGTCACGCGCGGCGGTCTAGAGCTGCCGGCGCAAGCGGTCGTGATCGGCGCCGGCGTGACGCCCGACGTTCAGCTCGCCAAGCGCGCGGGGCTGGAGCTCGGTGAGCGCGGCGGGGTGCGGTGCGGCGCGGGCCTTGAGACCTCGGCGGCGGGCGTGTTCGCGGCCGGCGACATCTGCGAGTACGAGTCGGTCGTCCACGGCGGCCCGGTCCGGATCGAGCACTGGGACGTCGCGTTCAACCACGGCAAGACGGCCGCGCTGAACATGCTCGGGCGCGACGTGGCGCATTCAGAGGTTCCTTACTTCTACTCGGTGTTCGCCGACTGGGGCGAACTCGAGTACGTCGGCCCGGCGTACACGTGGACCGAGGAGATCGTGCGCGGCTCCCTCGCCGACGGCGAGTTCACCAACTGGTACCTGCAGGACGGCGTCGTCAAGGCCGCGCTGACGTTCGGTCGCTCGCAGGACCTCGAGCCGGCGAGGGCGTTGATCGTCGGCGGCGAGCCGCTCGACGACGCCCAGCGCGGCGCGCTCGCCGACGTGGATGCCGACCTCGCGGCCCTGTAGGCCGCGCGTCCTAGGCGGTGGCGCTGCTCGCAGCGGCGACGAAGCCGGTCGGCATGCGGTTGAGCTCATGCGATGAGATCACGCGGTCGATCAGGCCGTACTCGCGCGCCTGCTCGGCGGTGAAGTAGCGGTCGCGGTCCATGTCGTCGTGGACGCGCTCGACCGACTGGCCCGTGTGGTGCGCGTAGATCCGATCGACGTGGTCGCGCAGCTCGAGCGTCTCCTTGGCGTGGATCTCGATGTCCGACGCCTGGCCCTCAAACCCGCCCGACGGCTGGTGGATCAGGATCCGGCTGTTGGGCAGCGCCATCCGCTTGCCGGGCGCGCCGCCGGCTAGCAGCAGCGAGCCCATGCTCATCGCGACGCCAAAGCAGATCGTCTGCACATCGGGCTTGACGAACTGCATCGTGTCGTAGATCGCCAGCCCCGTGTAGACGCCGCCGCCGGGCGAGTTGACGTACAGCGAGATGTCCTTGTCGGCGTCCTCTGACTCGAGATGCAGCAGCTGTGCGACGACGAGGTTCGCGACCTGGTCGTCGACCGGCGTGCCGATGAACACGATCCGCTCGTTCAGCAGGCGAGAGTAGATGTCGAACGAGCGCTCGCCGCGCGCGCTCTGCTCGACGACCATCGGGACCAGCGGCATTTGGCTATCCTTTCGACAACTTGACGGTTGTCAAAACACCATAGCAACCAATCGGTTGTCAAGGAGGTCGAGATGGCGGAGCGAACCGAGAAGCCGGCTGGCCAGCGCACGACCCCGGCGCGCACGGAGGTCGAGATCGACGCCACGCCGGAGGAGGTGTGGGAGGCGCTCGTCACCGAGGAGGGCCGTGAGACGTGGCTCGACGAGCCTGAGCGCGACGTCCACATCGAGGTCGTCCAGGCTCCTAGTCGCCTCGTCTGGTGGTGGACGGGGGACGACGCGCCGCCGACACGCGTCGAGTTTCAGATCGTCGCTGTGCCGCCCGGCACGCGAGTGGTCGTGACCGAGTCCGAGCCGGCGTTCCCGATCTCACTGCTGGCGAGAAGCTTCGCGCGGGTGCCCTCGACCGCGAGAAGCTTCGCCCGGGTGTTCGCTTGAACGGGCACCCGCGCTCTCGCGCGCACCCCGGCGACTACGACGAGGACGCGGTCGGACCGGTCTTCGCCGCGCTCGCCGACCCGACGCGGCGGTTGATGATCCAGGCGCTGCTGCGAGACGGCACGACGAGCGTGCCGCTGCTGACCGCCGAGCTGCCGATCACGCGCCAGGCGATCGCCAAGCACCTCGCCACGCTCGACGAAGCCGGCCTCGTCGAGCGCCAGCCCGCGAGCGGGCGCGAGGTTCGCTACCGCCTGCGCGAGGGCGCGCTCGAATCGGCCAACGCGTGGCTCGCCGGAACCGAGGCCGCGTGGGAGGGGAGGCTGGCACGGCTGAAGGGCGCCGTCGAGCGATCGGGCTCCAGCAACAGGTAGGATGCACCCGTTCAAACGGCCGGTGGTGAAGGGAAGTCGGTGCGAATCCGACGCGGACCCGCCACTGTGACCGGGGGTGCTCGCCGTTGCGCACGAAGCGCGCAGCCACCGTTCGCCGACGCGGCGCGGGAAGGCACGGTGCAGTAGGCCCGGGAGCCAGGAGACCTGCTCCGGCCGAAAGCCCACAAGCCCTCGTGGAAAGGGGTTGGCTCCAATGCTCTCGTTTCGCCGTAGCTCGAAGGCTCTGCTCTTCGCATGTCTGCTGTCGCTTGTCTTCACCGCGCTCGCGCGGGGTGCCGTGCCGGCGACGGTCACCGTCCGCATCGAGGGGACCAGTCAAACGTTGCTCCCTACCACCAGCGTCACGACCAACGGCGCCGTGGTGGAGAAGGACGGCAACCCCGAACACACGTGCAGCGGCGCCAGCGCCGCGGGCGCGCTCGAGCAGGCGACGTCCGGTCGTTGGAGCGGCGAATGGTTCAAAGGGATCGGCTACTCGGTCGAAACGCTGTTGGCTGAGACGCACGCCTTTCAACCGGGAGCGCCAGCGAACTTCTTCTGGACATATTGGCTCGACAACAAGCCGTCATCCGTCGGCATCTGTGAAGGGGAACTGGGCTCGGGCGAGAGCATCCTGTTCTTCCCCGAATGCTTCAGCGAAGTCGGCGCGTGCCCGGCCTCGCCGAACCCGCTGGGCCTCTCGGCGCCGGTGGTGTCCGAACAGGGTGCTCCGATCGCCGTCTCGGTCACGTCATATGCGAACGCGAGCGGGGCGGCGTCGCCCGGGGCAGGCGTGACGGTGTCGGGTGGCGGCGCCACGGCGACGACGGATGCGAGCGGCCACGCGACGCTCTCGCTCTCGCAGACGGGCACCGTCGTGTTGCAGGCGAGCGCGCCGGGATCGGTGCGCGACGAGTCGACGGTCTGCGTGCACAACGGCAACGACGGAAACTGTGGCACGCAGGCTCCGTCCGGCTCGAGCACGACGACTTCGACCGCAGCCGTCGCGCCGCCGTACAAAGGCCCGTTCGCGATCGTCGCGAAGACGAGCGACGTGCTCGACGACCACGTCTACGCGCCTTCGAACTCGCCGCGCCTGCTCAGCGGAGCGATCGCGGCTCACGCGCCCGTCGCCTCGGTAAGCCTGCGCCTACGGCGCAGCTATCGCGGGCGCTGCTGGGCCTACAACGGCGTCAGCGAGCGCTTCGTTCGCGTCCGCTGCGGGCGCGGCTCGTTCTTCGCCGTCTCGAAGGCGCCGACGTTCTCCTACCTCCTGCCCGCCGCGCTCGCGCGGGGGCGTTACGTGCTCGACATCGAGGCGACCGACGCCGCCGGCAACCGTACGAGCCTCGCGCGCGGCAGCACGCGGATCGTCTTCTATGTCCGATAGAACGACATTGGCCGCGGCGCTTTTCGTCGCGGTGCTGCTCGGCGGCTGCGGCCTTGGCGCGGGCAAGGCCCCGACCGCCGTTCAGCTGGTCGTCACGCGCGACTTCGGCGCGTCGGTGCTGCGCGCGGCTAGCGCGCCGAACGTCCACGGGGAAGAGACGGTGATGAGCCTGCTGACACGCAACACGACCGTCGCGACCCGGTTCGGCGGCGGCTTCGTGCAGGCGATCGACGGAGTCTCGGGAGGTCAGGAAGGCGGGCAGCCGGTCGACTGGTTCTATTACGTCAACGGGCTCGAGGCGCCGAAGGGGGCAGCGTCGACGACCGTCCATCCTGGCGACCACATCTGGTGGGACCGTCACGACTGGTCGCAGACCGACGGCGTGCCCGCCGTCGTCGGTTCCTTCCCGCAGCCGTTCTTGAACGGGATCGAAGGCAAGCGGCTGCCGGTTCGCGTCGAATGCGCGACGGTCGGGGCGGGGCCCTGCCGTTCGGTCACCGACCAGCTGCGCGCGGCCGGCGTCCCCGCGGCGATCTCCGGCCTCGGCAGCGGCGCCGAAGCGATGCACACGTTGCGCATCGAGGTCGCGCCGTTCTCCGAGTTGGGCTTCGACCCGGCCGCGCATGCGATCGAAAGCGGCCCGCGCGCGAGCGGCGTCTACGCGCAGTTCCACGGACACGGGGCGACGCTCGTGCTGCTCGACCAAGCCGGTCGGGCTGTGCGCACCGTGGGGGCGGGAAGCGGTCTCGTCGCGGCGACGCGCACCGGCGAAGAATCGCCGGTATGGCTCGTCACCGGCACCGACACAAGCGGCGTCGCGCGTGCCGCGCAAGCGTTCGACTCGGCAACGCTGAGGAATCACTTCGCAGTCGCCGTCGCCGCCGGCGGGACGCTCGCCCTTCCACTGCGGGGGCCGTCGTGATCGGTTCGTCGCTGTTCTACCGCCGCCTGCCGAGCCCGCTGCACGCGACGCGGGCAGGCGTCGGCGCGGCCTGGTCGGTCTCGCTGATCGCCGCCGCTGTGATCCTCTATCACCCGCTCGCGCTGCTCGCGCTGGCGCTCGGAGTGCTTGGTGCCGCGCGGGGGGCGGGCGTCGGAGCTGCCCTGCTGCGATCGCTGCGCACGGCGACGATCGTCGCGCTACCGATCGTGCTCATCAACGTCCTTGTCAGCCGCCAAGGGCTGACCGTGTTCGCGCGCCTGGGGGACCTCGGGCCGTTCGGTCGCGGCGACCTGACCGTCGAGTCGCTCGTCTACGGCGCAGTGATCGCGCTGAAGGTTACGTTGACGATCCTCGTGTCCGCGCTCGCGAGCCTCGCGGTCGACCCCGACCAACTATTGCGCGGAATGCGCCGGCTGTCGTTTCGCTCTGCGCTCACCGCCACGCTCGCGACGCGGATGCTGCCCGTGCTGGCGGCCGACTCCCAGCGGATCGCCGAGGCTCAGCGAACGCGCCCGCAGGGCGCGGCGCGTGGCGCACGCGGGCGGGTGGCGTTGCTGAGCGCCGTGATCGGAGGATCGCTTGACCGCGCGATGGACGTCGCGGCTACCCTTGAGGTGCGCGGCTATGCCGCCGCGCGGGGCCCAGGCGCGCGCCACCTGCGCCGCGCTGATACCCGCCAAGGGCTCTCGCGTCACGACGTCGCCTTTGTCGCTTCGGCCGCCGCCGTCCTCGCGCTCGCGCTCGTCGGTCGGCTGTCGGGCGTCGCTGAGTTCGCTTCCTATCCGCGGATCACGATGCGTCTGGACGTCGGCACGCTTGTGCTCGGCGCCGCGTTGCTCGCGGCGATCGTGCTCCCGTTCTGCGACCGCCGGGGGATCAACCGATGAACGCGCTGCTGTCGTTCGACGGCGTCACCTACAGCTACCCGGGCGTCGAGCGACCGGCGCTCGACCGCATCAGCCTCGAGATCGGCCCGGGCGAGTTCTGCGTGCTGGCGGGCCTGTCGGGAAGCGGCAAGTCCTCGCTGTTGCGCGCTGCGTGCGGGCTCGTCCCGCACTTCCACGGCGGTCGCTTCGCCGGTCGGGTGGAGCTGGCGGGCCTCGACACCCGCGAGCACGGGCCGGCGCGCCTGGGGTCGCTCGTCGGCGCGCTGTTTCAGGATCCGGAGACGCAGCTGGTGACGAGCTCGGTGCGTGCGGAGCTCGCGCTGGCGAGCGAAAGCCGCGGCGCCGGCCCGGCGACCGTTGCGCGCGGCGTCGAGGAGGTCGCGCTCGCGCTGGGGATCGACGCGCTGCTCGATCGCGCGACGCACGAGCTCTCCGGCGGAGAGAAGCAGCGCGTCGCGCTCGGCGCTGCGCTCGTCGGCCGCCCGCGGATCGTGCTGCTCGACGAGCCGACCTCGCAGCTCGACCCGGTCGCGGGCGATGAGCTGATCGGGCTCCTGCGACGATTGAACGAGGAGTGGGACACGACGATCGTGCTCGCCGAGCACCGTCTCGAGCGCTGTCTCGGCGCGGCCGACCGCGTTATCGCGCTCGAACATGGCGCGATCGCGTGCGACGCGGATCCGGCCGGATTCCTCGCGTGGGCACAGACCGACGCCACCGCGCTGCAGACGCCCGGCGCGAAGCTGTTCGCGCTAGCCGGCCTGCAGCCGCCGCCGGTCGGCGTGCGTCGGGCGCGCGCGACCCTGCGCTCGCTCTCCCTGCTGCCCGACCCGCAGGCGCCGACCGTGCCGGATGCGCCCGAGGGGACGGGGGGATCCGGCGAGCCGGAGCGGACCCTGAAGCCCGGGGGCGAGCGTCGCAGAAGGCATCGGCGGGGGCGCCGCCCTGCCCCGGCGCTCGAACTGCGCGGGGTGTGGCACGAGCTGCGCGCCGGGCCGGCGATCCTGCGCGGGGCATCGCTGCGCCTCGATGCTGGCGAGAGCGTCGCGCTGATGGGTCGCAACGGCGCCGGCAAGTCGACGCTGCTGCGCCACGCGGCCGGGCTGCTCACGCCGACGCGCGGGCGGATCGAGCGCGCCGGGCGCGTGGCGCTCCTGCTACAGAACCCGGGCGACTACTGCATTCACGAGCGCGTCGAGCAGGAGGCGTCGGCCGACGCTCTTGCGGCAGCGGGGCTCGCGGCGCTCGGCGCCTGCAACCCGCGCGACCTCTCCGGCGGCGAGCGCCAGCGCCTCGCGCTCGCGATCGTCACCGACGGCGACGAGCCGGCCGTGCTCGCGCTCGACGAGCCGACGCGCGGGATGGATCGCGCCGCGAAGGCACAGCTCGCCGACCAGCTGCGCCGTCGCGCCGCTCGCGGGCAGGCGGTGATCGTCGCGACGCACGATCCAGAGTTCGCTGCGGCGTGCGCCGACCGCGCGGTGCTGCTCGCCGACGGCCGCGTGATCGCCGACGGTCCGACCACCGAGCTGCTCACCGGCGGTTGGTACTTCGCTACCGAGACCGCGCGGATCCTCGGCGGCGCCGGCAGGGCGCTGCTGCCGCCGCAGGGCGCCGAGCTGTTGCGTCGCCAGTCGCGCGTGGAGCTCGCGCTGTGAGCTGGCCCCTCGCTTCGTTCGCGCTCGTCGCCGTTGTTCTCGCCGTCGGGTGGCTCGCCTACGAGCGCGCACGACCGTCGGCGCGGATGGTCGCGATCGTCGGCACGCTCGCCGCAATGGCCGCGCTCGGGCGCGACGCGTTCGTGGCGATCCCCGACGTCAAGCCGATCACGGCGATGACGCTCGTCGTTGGCTACGCGCTCGGGCCGGTGCCCGGCTTCAGCGTCGGGGCGCTAGGAATGCTCGCGTCGAACTTCGTGCTCGGCCAGGGGCCGTACACGCCGTGGCAGATGGCTGCATGGGGGTTGGTCGGCCTCGCCGGGGCGGCGCTCGGGGCGCTCAGCGCGCGCCGGCTCGGTCGCGTCCAGCTCGCGCTCGCGTGCGCGCTCACCGCGGCGGCCGCCAAGGAGGTGATGAACGTCTACACCTGGACCATCGGCGCGAGCCATACCCCCGCTGCGCTGTTGGCCGTCGCCGGCACCGCGCTGCCGTTCGACGTGACCGACGTCGTCGCCAGCTTCCTCTTCGGCCTCGCGTTCGCCCCCGAGCTCGCGCGACTGCTGGCGCGGATGCGCGGGCGGATGGACGTCACCTGGGAGCCGGACGAGCGACCGCACGCGAGCACCGTGTCGCTGCGCTCACTCGGCACGCAGGGACCGCTGCTCGCCCTGGCGCTCGCGCTGACGTTCGCACTCGCGCTGGGCGCGACCGGTGCCGCGTCGGCAACGAGCCCCGCGTCGTCGGCAACGCGGGGCCTGGGCGGTCGGGCGGCCTCGACGGGCGGGGTCGGGCGTGAGCTGTCGTATCTGTCGGGGGCGCAGAACGCAGGGGGCGGCTTCGGTGGGGCGCCTGGCCAGCGCAGCAGCGAGCTGTACACGGCGTGGGCGGCGATGGGGCTCGCCTCGGCCGGGCGCAATCCGGCGAGCGTGCGTCGCGGCGGGGGCTCGGTGCTCGATGCGCTGCGCGGCGAAGCGGCGACGCTCAGCGGCCTGGGCGATGCCGAGCGCACGGTTCTGGCCGCGCGGGCATCCGGCGCCTCGGCGTACTCCTTTGCCGGGCGCGATCTCGTCGCCGAAGTCCTTGACGCGCGAGCCGGCGACGACTCGTTTGCCCACCAGGTCAACCTGACGGCGTTCGCGATCTTCGCGCTGCGCGCAGTGGGTCACTC
The DNA here is from genome assembly GCA_036498045.1 of Solirubrobacteraceae bacterium. GTDB lineage: Bacteria > Actinomycetota > Thermoleophilia > Solirubrobacterales > Solirubrobacteraceae > Palsa-744. Next base: position 28,168 of record DASXIJ010000040.1, on the reverse strand, counting down.
ACCCCGGTTCGGCGCGATCCGCGAAGCGGCGGGATGGATCGAGCGCCAGCAGAACTCCGACGGCGGCTTCGGCTTCGGAGGGCGCGGATCGGCCAGCGACGTCGACGACACAGGCGCGGCGCTGCAGGCGCTCGCGGCGGCTGGCGCGCGCGACCGCCGGGCGCTCGGCGCGGCGATCGGCTATCTCACGCGGTCACAGAACCCGGACGGCGGGTTCCCGCAGCGCTACGGCGGCGAATCAAACGCCCAGTCGACCGCATGGGCGGTGCAGGGGCTGATCGCCGGCGGGCGCGCGCCCGCCACCGTTCGCCGCCGTGGCAGCCGCTCACCGACCGGTTACCTCGAAAGCCTGCGAGCGCCTGACGGCAGCATCCGCTACTCGCGCACGAGCGCGCAGACGCCCGTGTGGGTCACGGCCCAGGCGATGATCGCGCTCGCCGGGCGCACGTTCCCGGTCGGATGAGAGCGATCCCGCGCCGTCGTGCCCCCTCGCTTCAGCGAGGGTTTAGCGGCGCTTCTAGGCTTTAACGCGTGCATGCAGATGCATATCTCGCCGGAGCCCTGCCGCGCGGGCGCGGTCGCCTGGCTCGTCCGGGTGCCGTAGCGCCCCTGTCGCTGGCCGCAGTGTGCGCGCTCGCGATGGTGGTGCTGTGGGCTCTTGCCGAGCACGTCTACGCGCTACAGGTCCGCGACACGGCGCTGTTGCGCGACTTCATGACGCTCAACGGACCACACGTAGGGACCGTCTGCAGGGTCCTGCTCGACCTGCTCGAACCGGCGCTGTTCACGATCTGGGGGCTCGCGCTCGTGCTGTTCGCGATCGCCCGCGAACGGGCGCGTATGGCGCTGGCGGTCGTCGCCGTGATGGCCATCGCACCGCTCAGCGCCGAGCTGCTCAAGCCGCTGCTGGCCCATCCGCACGTGACGCTCGGGCTCGCCAATATCGGCGCCGCATCGTGGCCGAGCGGGCATGCGACGGCGGCCACCGCCCTCGCGCTCAGCGCCGTGCTCGTCGCGCCCGTGCGGCTTCGCCCCGCGGCGCTGATCGGGGCGCTCGCGTTCATGCTCGCCGTCGGCGCCGCGCTGCTGATCCGAAGGTGGCACCTCCCGAGCGACGTGCTCGGGGGCTACCTGCTCGGAGTCCTGTGGGTCTCGGTTGCGCTTGCGGCGGTGCGCGCATCGGAGCGGCGCTGGCCGCCGCGCGTGAGGGCTGAAGCGGGCACGGCGCCCGCGACGGACGCTTAGGAACCGCTCTCGGGCTCAGCGGCTCCGTGTGCGCCAGGCGCCCACAGGGGCTCGGAGCCGGCGCCCGTGTCGCCATCGCCGTTGGCGGCACGGCCGAGGATGAACAGCAGGTCTGAAAGGCGATTGAGGTAGCGGACGACCTCGGCGTTGTCGTCCTCGCCGACGGCGATCGCGCGGCGCTCGGCGCGGCGGCAGACCGTTCGGCAGACGTGAAGCTGCGCCGACGCAGGCGTCCCGCCGGGAATCACGAACGAGCGCAGCGGCGCGAGCGTCGCGTTGACCTCGTCGCACGCGTGCTCGAGCCACTCGGTGTACTGCGGGGTCACGCGCAGGCGCGCGCGTTGGTCGCCGTCGCCCGGCGCGTCGTCCGCGGGCGTCGGGACCGACAGGTCCGCGCCGACGTCGAGCAGGTCGTTCTGGACGCGTCGCAGCCACTCGGCGAAGCGCGCGGGCAGTCCCGGCGCGAGCAGGGCGACGCCGATCGTGGCGTTCAGCTCGTCGACCGTCCCGTACGCCTCGACGCGGGGATGCAGCTTCGACACGCGGCTCATGTCGCCGAGGTGCGTCTCGCCGTCGTCGCCGAGCTTCGTGTAGATGCGCGTCAGGTTCACCGTCATGGCTAGAAGCCGGCGTCTGGCCGGCCATCGGGATGATAGGCCCGGCGAGGCTGGCGGCGAATCGGCGCGGCGACCCGGCGGCCACGAATCCGCGCGATCGGATACGTTGCCGCCCTTCATGCGGATCGGCGTTCCGAAGGAGACGGCGCCGGGCGAGCGCAGGGTCGCGCTCGTGCCGGAGGTCGTCGGCAAGCTGAAGGCAAAGGGCCAGGAGATCGTCGTCCAGCAGGGCGCCGGCACCGACGCGCTCGTTCCCGACGCGGCGTTCGCCGACGCGGGCGCGCAGCTCACCGACAGCTCCTCCGAGATCTGGGGTAGTGACATCGTGGTGACGATCTCGCCGCCGCAGCCCGAGCAGATCCGCTCGCTCGGACAGGGCACTCTTCTGATCGGCTTCCTCGCGCCGCTGTCCAGCCCCCAGACGACCAAAGCGCTTGCCGACGCCGGTGCGACCGCGCTCGCGATGGAGGCGATCCCGCGGATCTCGCGCGCGCAGTCGATGGACGCGCTGTCCTCCCAGGCGAACGTCGGGGGCTACAAGGCGGCGCTGCTCGGAGCCGAGGACATGGGTCGCTTCTACCCGATGCTGATGACCGCCGCGGGAACGATCCCTCCGGCGAAAGTGCTCGTGCTGGGCGTCGGCGTCGCCGGGCTGCAGGCGATCGCGACAGCCAAAAGGCTCGGGGCGCGGACGACCGGCTACGACGTCCGCCCCGAGGTCGCCGAGCAGGTCCAGTCGCTCGGCGCCCAGTGGCTCGAGCTCGGCCTCGAGGCCAGCGGCGAGGGCGGCTACGCCCGCGAGCTGACCGACGAGGAGCGCGCCCGCCAGCAGCAGGCGCTGACCGACGCGATCAAGGGCTTCGACGTGGTCATCACGACGGCGCTCGTGCCGGGGCGCCCGGCCCCGAAACTCGTCACCGCCGAGGCCGTCGAAGGGATGAAGCCGGGCTCGGTGATCATCGACATGGCGGGTGAGACGGGCGGGAACTGCGAGCTGACCGTTCCGGGCGAGACGGTCGTGCGCCACGACGTCAAGATCGCCTCGCCGCTGAACCTGCCGGCGACGATGCCCGAGCACTCCTCGCAGCTGTTCGCGCGCAACGTGCTTGCGCTGTTGGAACTGCTGATCGATGACGAGGGCGAGCTGAGGCTGGACTTCGACGACGAGATCGTCGCCGGCGCGTGCATCGTCCGCGACGGCGAGATCGTCAACCCGGGCGCGAAGGCGGCCGTGGAAGGAGCGGGCGCCACGCCCGGCGGAGGTAATCAAGCGTGATCCTCGCGAGCACCCTCACCACCAACCTCGCGATCCTCGTGCTCGCCGGGTTCATCGGCTTCGTCGTGATCTCGAAGGTGCCGAACACGCTGCACACGCCGCTGATGTCGGGCACGAACGCGATCCACGGGATCGTGCTGCTGGGGGGGCTTCTGCTGCTCGGGCTCCCCGGGCTCGACGGTCTGTCGAAGGCGCTGCTCGTGATCGCGGTCGCGTTCGGAACGATCAACATCGTCGGCGGCTTCCTGGTCACCGATCGGATGCTCGAGATGTTCAAGTCCAAGCCGAAGCCCAAGGCCGATGAGAACGAGGATGGCCCAGAGCCGCCGGGTGGAGGAGCGTCGTGATCGCGCCACCGCTGGCCAGCTCGTTCCTCCAGAGCAGCAGCTTCATCTACGTCCTCTACATCATCGCGTTCTCGCTGTTCATCCAGGGGCTGCGGGGGCTCGCCGGCCCCACGACGGCGGTCCGCGGCAACCGGACAGCGGCGGTCGGCATGGCGATCGCCGTGATCGCCACGCTGCTCGACCGGGGCGAGGGCAACTGGGGGCTGATCGCGCTCGGCATCGCCCTCGGAGTCGCCGTCGGGGTGCCCGCGGCGCGCCAGGTGAAGATGACCGCGATGCCGCAGATGGTGGCGCTGTTCAACGGCGTCGGCGGCGGCGCCGTGGCGCTGATCTCGTGGGTCGAGTTCCGCCACCACGGTGCCACCTACGGGTCGCGCACGCTCGAAGTCGCCCACGAACTGCCGGGCGGCGCGGTGATCGGGACGGGCATTGCGGTCCACGTGGCCGCCCTCCCAACCTATGTGGCGATCTTCTCGGTGTTCGCCGCGATCGTCGGCTCGGTCTCCTTCTGGGGCTCGAACATCGCCTTCGGCAAGCTCCAGGAAATCCTTCCCGGGCGCCCGATCACGCTCGGCGCCGGCCAGCAGGTCGTGAACCTCGTCCTCGTCGTGCTCGCGATCGCAGCGGGCGTCGACCTGGTCGCCGGCGCTCACTCCGAACTGCTGTTCATCGGCATGCTGATCATCGCCGCGCTGCTCGGCAACGCCGTCGTGCTCCCGATCGGCGGCGCCGACATGCCCGTCGTGATCTCGCTGCTCAACGCGTTCACGGGCCTGTCCGCCGCTGCTACCGGCATCGCCCTGAACAACCCGGCGCTGATCGTCGCGGGGATGATCGTCGGCGCCTCGGGTTCGATCCTCACGAACCTCATGGCGGTCGCGATGAACCGCTCGATCCCGGCGATCGTCGCCGGTGGCTTCGGGGGAGGCGGAGCCGTCGCGGGCGCCGAAGGGGCCGGCGAGCACGCCGGCACGGTCAAATCGACGACCGCCGCCGACGCCGCGATCCAGCTCGCCTACGCCAGCCGCGTGGTGATCGTCCCCGGCTACGGGATGGCGGTCGCCCAGGCCCAGCACGCCGTGCGCGAGCTGACCAAGGAGCTTGAAAAACGCGGGGTGGAAGTGAGCTATGCGATCCACCCGGTCGCCGGGCGGATGCCGGGCCACATGAACGTGCTGCTCGCCGAGGCCGACGTGCCCTACGACCAGCTCAAGGAGATGGACGACGCCAACCCCGAGTTCCAGCGCACCGACGTCTCGCTGGTGATCGGCGCCAACGACGTGACCAACCCGGCCGCGAAGAACACACCGTCCTCGCCGATCTACGGGATGCCGATCCTCGAGGTCGCCGACAGCCACTCGGTGATCGTGATCAAGCGCTCGATGAACCCCGGCTTCGCCGGGATCGAAAACGAGCTCTACTACGACCCGAAGACGGCGATGCTGTTCGGCGACGCGAAGACCGCGGTGACGGAGATCACCGCCGAGCTCGCCGACCTCTGAGCGCTCCGACCCGGCGCCCGGGCTCTGCGAGACTGCGCCCGTGATCGAGCGCAGCCAGGCGCTTAGCGCGCTCAGCCAGGAGGAGTTCGACGTGATCGTCGTCGGCGGCGGGATCACGGGCGCCGGCGTCGCGCTCGACGCGGCCACGCGCGGCTACAGCGTCGCTCTGCTCGAGCGCAACGACTACGCCGCGGGGACCTCGAGCCGCTCGAGCAAGCTAGTCCACGGCGGGCTTCGCTATCTGCAGAACTTCGACCTCGGCCTGGTCCGCGAGGCGCTGCTCGAGCGCCAGCTGATGGTCAAGCTCGCTCCGCATCTCGTGCGGCCGCTGCCGCTCGTCGTCCCGGCGTTCGAAGGCGCCCGCCCCGACCGGCTCGTCGGCGTTGGCCTGAACCTGTACGACGTGATGTCGGTCGAGCGAGGACGCCGCCGGGCGCGCCGCGGCAAGCGCGCACGAACGCTCGGCGCCGAGCGCCGCGCGAAGGCGCCACCCGAGCTCGGCGCGGAGGCGGCAACCGCCGGGGAAGTTACCGGCGAGGAGTCGTGGAGCCCCGAGCGCCATCGCGTGATCTCCGGGGATGAGGTGCTCGAGCTGCTGCCCGCCCTGAGCGATCGCGAGCCGACCAGCGGCTATCTGTTCTACGACTGCCAGACCGACGACGTGCGGCTCGTCCTGACCGTGCTCGGCGAGGCCGAGCGCTTCGGCGCGGTGTGCGCCAACCGTCTGGACGTGACCGGCCTGCTCGAGCGCGACGGACGGGCGCAGGGCGTACAGGTGCGCGACGGCGAGAGCGGCGCCAGGTTCGACGTCCGCGCGGCCAACGTAGTCAACGCGACCGGCGTGTGGGCCGACGAGCTGCGTCCGCAGGAGCTGCACGACGAGGCCGAGCTGCCGCGGATCAGGCCAAGCCGCGGGACGCACGTGACGCTGCGCCACTCAGAGCTCCCGCTCGTCGGCGGCGCGATCGTCCCCGCCGGCTCGGGGCGCTCGATCTTCGCGCTGCCGTGGCTCGGTCACACGCTCATCGGCACGACCGACAACGACTACGAGGGCCCACTCGACCACATCGAGCCGTCCGACGACGACGTCCACTATCTGCTGGAGGCCGTCAACGAATTCTTCGGGACGGCGCTGACGCCGCGCGACCTGACCGGTGCGTTCGCCGGCGTAAGGCCGTTGATCTCGACCGGCGACCCGAAGAAGTCGGTCGACATCTCGCGCAAGGCCGAGCTTTACGAGACGTCTTCAGGGATGATCACGATCACCGGCGGAAAGCTCACGACGTGGCGGCGGATGGCGAAGATGACGGTCGACCGGATCGTCGAGCGCGAAGCGCGCGACGCGCCCTGCCGCACGCACGAGATCCCGCTCGGCCAGGCGATCGCAGTCCAGGAGCTGCCGCGTGTCGAGGGCGTGCCGGAGGAGTCCTACGCCGCCCTCGCGTCACGTTATGGCCACGCCGCGCACGACGTGCTCGCGCTCGCCGGCGCCCGCGGAGAGCTGGCCCAGCCGATCGTCGACGGGCTACCCGACCTGCTCGCCGAGGTGGCACTTGCCGGCCGCCGCGAGCAGGCGCTCAGCATCGGTGACGTGCTGATGCGCCGCACGCGCCTCGGCCTGCTGGCCGCGCGCGAGCTGTCGGGCCCGACCGCCGACGGGTCCGACTCGGCCACCGATGGTCCGGTCGCTCGCGTCGCCGACGTGCTCGCCGGCGAGCTCGGCTGGGACGTCGCGCGCAAGGACGCCGAGGTCGAGGCGTTCGCGCGCGAGGCGAGCGCGGAGGGGATCGTCCGCTCTTGACGACGAGGGCGGGCGCCAACGGCGCACCTGCGTACCGCCTGCGCGCCGGGGAGCACGCGCTCGAGCTCGGCCCTCGCCCGATCCTGATGGGCATCGTCAACGCGTCGCCCGACTCCTTCAGCGACGACGCCGGCCGCCGAACGCTCGAGGATCGCGTTCGCCTCGCGAAGCAGCTGCGGGCCGACGGCGCCGAGATCATCGACGTCGGCGGGGAGTCGGCGACGACCCGGCGCCCGCCCGTCGAGGTCGACATCGAGATCGAACGGGTGGCGCCCTTGGTCGAGCGCGTCGCGCCGTTTGCGATCGTCTCTGTCGATACCTACAAGCCGGACGTCGCACGAGCCGCGATCGCCGCCGGCGCGAGCATCGTCAACGACGTCAGCGGGCTGCGCGACCCGGAGCTCGCCACCGTCTGTGCCGAGAGCGGCGCGGCGCTCGTCGTGATGCACACCCGAGCCGCGCCGCGCGAGCGCCTGCAGGACCCAGGCCGTTACGACGACGTGACCGAGGACGTGCTCGGTTTCCTCCGCGAGCGGTCCGAGCTCGCGCTCGCGACGGGCGTTGCGCGGGATCGGCTGATCGTCGATCCCGGACCGGACTTTGCGAAGACTCCGGCGCAGACGATCTCGCTGCTCTCGCACCTTGAGCGGCTTCACGAGCTCGCCATGCCGCTGTTGCTGGCGGTCTCGCGCAAGGACTTCGTCGGCGCGCTCACCGGCCGCGCGCCGCGCGAGCGCCTGGCCGGAACGCTTGCCGCGCTCGCGCGTGGCGTGGACGCTGGGGCGCACATCCTGAGGATCCACGACGTCGCCGCGGCCGCCGACTTTCTCGCCGTCCGTGAGGCGCTCAGCGGCCGCGAGCCGCCGAGCAGGGATCTCGCGCTCGTCGAGGAACTGCGACACGAGCGCTTCACCGGCTGACCTCCGCGTCGCGCGACCCCGCGCGGAGGAGGACTCCGCCTCGGGCGCTGGCCGGGTCGATCGCTAGGCTGCTGGACGACATCATCCGGGTGCCCGCAGCTGGCCAACGCCGTGGGACGCCGACCACCCATCCAAGAGAAGAGGAACAAAAGATGACTGCAGTTCTTGATCGTGGCGAGCTCGAAGCTAGCCCGCTGGCCGACCTGCACGCGATCGCCGACCAGCTAGGCCTAGACGGCTTCAGGCGGCTGCGCAAGGCCGAGCTGATCGACCGGATCGTGGGCGAGGAGAGCGACGGGGCGAGCGGGCCTGCCAGCGAGCGATCCGACCGCGAGGCCTCCGACCGCGAGCCCTCCGACCGCGACGCCTCCGATGATGACGACGACGGCGTCTCCGAGCGCTCGCCGCGCACGCGGCGGCGGGGTGGACGCTCGCGACGCGGCGGCTCTTCCGCACGAGCCGGAGGCGATGACCAGGACGCCAAGCCGGCCGCCCGCGACCGCGGCCGAGGGGAGGCCCAGGAGGATCAGAGCGCCGACGACGCCCCTGAGAGCGTCGTCGAGGGAGTCGTCGAGGTCCTCGGAAACGGCTCGGCGTTCCTGCGGATCGATCCGCCCGAGCCCTCCGACGGCGACGTCTACGTGTCCGCCGCGCAGGTGCGCCGCTGCGAGCTCGTCTCCGGCGACCGCGTCGCCGGGCCGGTGCGAACGCCCCGTCGCTCGGAGCGATATCCATCGCTCGTCCGTGTCGAGCGGATCAACGGCGAGTCGGCGGACACCGTTTCGGCGGGCGCGCGCTATGAGGATCTTCCCGTTGACTACCCGAGCGAGCGCTTTGCGCTGGAGTCCCAGGACGCGACGCTCGGGGCGATCGAGTGGCTGACGCCGTTCGGACGTGGCTCGCGCGTCCTGATCGTCGGCGCGCCGCGCGCCGGCAAGACCGAGACGCTGCGCGCGCTGCTCGGGTCTCTGTCCGGGCGCGAGGGGATCGAGCTGTCGGTCGTCCTCGCCGGTGCGCGACCAGAGGAGATCGGTGCATGGCAGGCCGCCGAGCCGCCGCCCGCCGCGGCGCTCAGCTTCGCCGTGTCCAGCGACGCGCAGGCTCAGGCCGTCGAGCGCGCGCTCGACGCTGCCAAGCGCGTCGCGACGCGCGGGGGAGATGCCGTCGTGCTGATCGACGGGCTCGACGGGCTGCCGACGCACGCCGCGCGCAAGGCGCTAGCGGCGGCGCGCAACCTACGGGAGGGGGGCTCGCTGACGCTGATCGCGACCGCGACGCGTCCGCTCGGCGGCGAGAGCACCGTGATCGCGCTCGACGTCGCGCTGACCTCGACCGGTCGCCAACCGATCATCGACCTCGCCGCAAGCGGCACGATTCGTCCCGAGCTGCTCGTCGGCGACGATGGCGCGGCCGCGATCACCAAGGCTCGCGCGGACGCGCTCGACGCAGCCGGAAGCTAGCGGCGATACGCCACGCGACCCCACGACGGCTCGGGGGCGAGCTCGATCGGCTCGCCGCCGACGTCCGTCAGCGGGTCGACCGGCTGCACGTAGCTGAAGCCGCCGGTCTGCTCGTCGAAGGCGACGCTCAGCTCGCCCTCGTTGACGCGCTGGTCCAGCCACGCACCGCGGAACACGAGGCGGCGCAGCCAGTGGACGAGTGAGCGCTCGGCCGGGCCGATCAGCTCGGGCCAGCAGTCGTTGACGTGCTGGCCGAGCGCGGACGCCGGGTCTGAGATCTCGCCATTGACGGCGAGGTTGACGAGGTCTTCGAGCTCCTTCTCGCCGAGGCGGCCGCCGACGAACCCGACCTTGATCGCCGCCTGCTCGCAGCGCTCCGCGAAGTCCTCCTCGTTGAAGGTGAAGCGCAGCTCGCCGTATTCGAGTACGAAGTCCTCCCCCGAGTCGTAGTTTCCGCGGCGTGAGCTGTCCATAACGAAAGACCGGCGGCGTCGGCCGCCGGTCGTCGTGATCATATGGCCGGTTCCTGCTTGGGCGCTTGGAGTGCACGTGTTCTTGCACGAATTCGGCCTCTCCGAAGCGCACGAGCGTGGACGATCTGCTGGATAGTCTGCGCGGATGGCTCGGCTCTCGCAATACGGCCTGCGGCGCGTGCTCGGCACGAGCGCCCTGTTCTCGACGGCGTACGGAAACGTCGGCTCGTCGATCTACTACGCGCTCGGCCTAGTCGCGTCCTACGCGCTCGGGCTGACGCCGGTCGTGTTCATCTTGACCGGGGTGATCTTCTACCTGACCGCGGCGACGTACGCGGAGGCGACCGCGATGTACCCGGAGGCCGGCGGATCGTCGAGCTTCGCGCGCCACGCGTTCAACGAGCTGTGGTCGTTCTTCGCCGCGTGGGCGCAGATGCTCAACTACACGATCACGATCGCGATCTCGGCGTTCTTCGTGCCGCACTACCTCGGGGGGCTGTTTTGGCCGGCGCTCAGGCACGGGCCCGGAGACGTGATCTTCGGGATCGTCGTCGTCGCGGTGCTCTCGCTGGTCAACGTCGTCGGCGTCAAAGAGGCGGCCGGGCTGAACATCGTCCTCGCGATCACCGACCTCGCGACCCAGCTGCTGCTCGTCGTCGTCGGGATCGTCCTCGTGTTCTCACCGCAGGTGCTGATTGACAACATCCACCTCGGCGTCGCGCCGACGTGGAAAGACTTCCTCGTCGCGATCCCCGTCGGGATGATCGCCTATACGGGGATCGAGACGATCTCGAACATGGCCGAGGAGGCGCGCGACGAGACGAGGACCGTGCCGCGCGCGATCAAGGGCGTCGTGCTCGCCGTGTTCGCCATCTACGCCGCCCTGCCGCTCGTCGCGCTGTCGGCGCTGCCCGTGCACACGGCACCCAACGGCAAGCACTTCACCCTCCTGGGCACGCCCGAGAGCAAGGGCGGCTTTGCCGGCGACCCGGTGCTCGGAATCGTCAAGCACCTGCACCTCGGGCCGCTGCAGAGCGCCGGCGAGGTCTACGTCGGCCTGCTCGCGGCGACGATCCTGTTGATCGCCGCCAACGCCGGGATCATCGGCGCGTCGCGCCTGGTCTACTCGATGGGGCTGCACCGTCAGGTCCCCGACCGCCTCAGTCGCCTGCATCCGCGCTTCTCGACGCCGTGGATCGGAATCCTGTTGTTCGGCGGCGTCGCCTGCCTGACGATCATCCCCGGCAAGGCCGAATTCCTCGGGAACATGTACGCGTTCGGCGCGATGCTGTCGTTCACCGTGGCGCACCTGTCGGTGATCCGGCTGCGGATCAAGGAGCCCGACCGGCCACGGCCGTACAGGGGCCCGGGCAGCATCCGGATCGCCGGCCGCGATCTTCCGCTGTTTGCGGTGCTCGGGGGCCTCGGCACCGGCCTCGCGTTCGTCGTCGTCACGGTGCTCCACCTGACGGTCGCGATCGCCGGTGTCGGGTGGCTGGCGCTCGGCATCGTGCTCTACGTCGTCTATCGCCGCGACCATGGGCTCGACCTGCGCACGACGACGAAGATGGTCAAGCGCGAGCGGCCACTCGACTTCGAGGAGTTCGACTACCGCACGGCGCTCGTGCCGATCTTCGGCAAGGACATCGGCGCGAGCGTGCTCGGGCACGCCGCGAAGCTGATCGGCGAGGACGGCGTCGTCTACGCGGTATATGTGCTGCCCGTCCCGAGTCAGCTGTCGCTCGACGACGGGATGGAGGAAGAGGAAACCCACGGGCGCTCGGTGCTCGAGAGCGCGCGCATCCAGGCGCGACGCGCAGGCATCAAGATCCACACGGTCCTGATTCGCACGCGCAACCCCGGCGCGACGCTCGTCGAGGAGGCGGAACGAATCGGTGCCGACGTGATCTATTGGTCGACGATCCACGCGTCGACCGGCGAGCAGCGGATCGGCCCGACAGCCGCGTACCTGCTCGGCAAGCGCCCATGCCGGGTGATCATCGAGACCGAGAACCCGCCGGCGCGCCCGCGCGAGCGCGAGCCCGTGCCCGCCTGAGGGCTGCCCCGCGGGGGGCGCGAGCCTCGGCTCGCCGCGCTCGCGCGATCGCCGGTCCGAACACCGGCTCGGGCGCCGTCGGTCGTCATGAAATCGTTACGCCCCGGCGCGTGATCGTGATGTGTTCGTAACGCGCGTCGCCATAGCGTCGAATAGGTGTGCCCAGGGTGCGTCGCGGACGCCGGTGACTCCATTGGGCGGCGCTAGATGGCGCGGCTCACCGAGCACGGCCTGCGCCGCTCGGTCGGCGTTCCGGGGCTGTTCGCGACCGCCTACGGCAACGTCGGCTCGTCGATCTACTACGCGCTTGGACTCGTCGCCGCACACGCCCTCGGGCTGACGCCGCTGGTCTTCCTGTTCGCCGGCGGGCTGTTCGTGCTGACGGCGAAGACGTACGCCGAGGGCGCCGCGATGTACCCCGAAGCGGGCGGCTCGTCGTCGTTCGCACGCCACGCGTTCAACGACGTCGTGTCGTTCTTCGCGGGGTGGGCGCTGAGCCTCGACTACATCATCACGATCGCGATCTCGGCGTTCTTCGTGCCGCACTACCTCGGCGCGTTCTTCCCGGCGCTGACCCACAACCCCGGCGACATCATCGGGGGGCTCGTGACGATCGTGCTGCTCGCGGGGCTGAACATCCGCGGGCTCGGCGAGTCGGCCAAGCTCAACCTGTTCCTCGCGGTCGCCGACCTGTGCACGCAGGTCCTCCTCGTCGGCCTGGGAATCGTGCTCGTGCTCAACCCGTCGCTGCTGGTCAACCAGGTGCACCTCGGGCTGGCTCCGAGCTGGACGCAGCTTGTCTTCGCGCTGTCGGTCGCGATGGTCGCCTACACGGGGATCGAGACCGTCTCGAACATGGCCGAGGAGGCCAGGAACCCCGGGCACGACATCCCCAAGGCGGTCAACCTCGTGCTGATCGCCGTGCTCGGGATCTACGCGGGGATCTCGGTGGTCGCGCTGTCCGCGCTCCCCGTGATCCACCACGGCGTCGGCTTCAATCACGCCCTGTCGCAGAGCTACCACCATGCCGGCTACGCGACGGCCCTCGGCGGCCACTTCGAAAACGACCCGGTGCTCGGGATCATCACGCGGCTGGGCCTGCACGGGACGGTGCTGACGCTGGCCAAAGACTACGTCGGCGTGCTCGCGGCGACGATCCTGTTCATCGCGACCAACGCCGGGCTGATCGGGATCTCGCGCCTGTCGTGGTCGCTGTCGGAGCATCGCCAGCTGCCCAGCCTGTTCGCCAATCTGCACCCGAGGTTCCGCACGCCGTGGTTCACGATCGTGTTCTTCTCGATCCTCGCCGCGCTGCTGATCCTCCCGGGCCAGACGACACTGCTTGGCAACCTCTACTCGTTCGGCGCGATGCTCTCGTTCACCACCGCACACGTGTCGATCATCGCCCTGCGGATCAAGAAGCCCGACCAGGCGCGCCCGTACCGGATGCCCTGGAACGTGCCGTTCCGCGGCCATGTGATCCCGCTGACCGCCGTGCTCGGCGCGCTCGGGACATTCGGCGCGTGGGTCGCGGTCGTCGCGCTGCACGGCGAGGCGCGCACGATCGGGATCCCGTGGATGGTCGTCGGGATGGCCGGCTACTTCCTCTACCGCCGCCGCCACGGCCTGGACCCGCGCAAGTCGTACAAGATCGCGCGCCCCGAGCGCCCGCCGGACTTCGAGACGTTCGACTACCGCACGGCGCTCGTCCCGATCTTCGGCGGAGACATCAGCGCGAGCGTGCTGCGCAGCGCGGCGAAGCTGATCGGCGACGAAGGCGTCGTCTACGCGGTGTTCGTGCTGCCCGTGCCCAACCAGCTCTCGCTCGACGCCGGCCTCGAGGCCGAGGAGGCGCACGGGCGCTCGCTGCTCGAGGGCGCGCGGATTCAGGCAAAGCGCGCGGGGATCGAGATCCACACCGCCCTGATCCGCACGCGCAACCCCGGCGCGGCGCTCGTCGAGGAAGCCCAGCGGGTCGGCGCCGACGTGATCTACTGGTCGACGATCCACGCGCCCGCCGGCGAGCGCGGGATCGGCCCGACGGCGGCCTACCTGCTCGGCAAGCGCCCCTGTCGGGTGATCATCGAGACCGAGAACCGGGCGGCGCGGGAGCGGCGTGAATCGGAGCCGGACGTCGCGCTGGTCGGCAGCGATTAGCCCCCCGCAAGCGCGGCGGCGAGCGCGGGCTCGAGCTGCGGATGGACGAACTCGTATCCGAGCACGAGCGGCCTCGCCGGCATCACGCGCGCGCCGCTCGTCACGATCTGCGCCATCTCCCCGTAGAGCAGCCGCAGCGCGGCGCCCGGCACGGGCGCCAGCGCCGGGCGGTGCAGGACGTGCCCGAGCGACTGCGAGAGCTCGCGGTTGGTCACCGGGTCGGGCGCCGTCGCGTTCAGCGGCCCGCTCCAGCGCTCGTCCTCGAGCGCCGCCAGGTACATCCCGACGACGTCGTCCCGGTGGATCCACGAGACGAACTGACGTCCGCCTGCGACCGGGCCGCCGACGCCGAGGCGAAACGGCGGCAGCATCTTCGCGAGCGCGCCGCCGTCGCGGTGGAGTACCACGCCCGTCCGCAGGCACGCGACGCGCAGTCCGAGCTCGCGCGCCTGCGCCGCCGCGGCCTCCCACGCGACGCACACCTGCGCGAGGAAGTCAGCCCCCGGCGGCGCGTCCTCATCGAGCGGCTCCTCGCCGCGGGCGCCGTAATAGCCGATCGCCGAGGCGCTGACCAGCGTGCGCGGGCGCGGCTCGCTCGCCGCGATTCCCGCGAGCAGGTTGCGCGTTCCGGTCACACGGCTCTCGCGGATCGCCCGCTTGGCCCGATCGTTCCAGCGCTGCGCGACGTTCTCGCCGGCGAGGTGCACGACCGCGTCGCGCCCGGCGAGGGCCGCTGCAGGCGCCGGCTCTCCCAGTGGGTCCCACGCGAACGCCTCGACGGGGTGAAGACCGGCGCGCTCCAGTCGCTCCTCTGCGCGTGCGGGATCGCGAGCGAGCACCGTCACCTCGGTGCCGCCGGCCTGCAGCGCGGCGACTACCGGCGTCCCGACCAGGCCGCTCGCACCCGTCACGGTGACTCGTGCGGACGCCACCGCCTGCCTCAGACGCGCCCGTCGGTGGGCGAGCCCGTTACCGACGGCGTCGTCGTGTCACCGGGCGCGAAGCCCACCTCCAGCCCCGCGCGAGCGGTGCCGGCCGCGCGGGCCTCGTCGGCGACGGCCGCCGCGACGGCCGGCGCGACCTCGCGGTTGAACACCGACGGGATGATGTAGTCCTCGCGCAGTTCGTCCTCTGCGACGGTCGCGGCGATCGCGTGCGCCGCGGCCATCTTCATCTCCTCGGTGATCTCCGGCGCGCGCACATCGAGCGCGCCACGGAACACGCCCGGGAAGCAGAGCACGTTGTTGATCTGATTGGGGTAGTCCGAGCGGCCGGTCGCGACGATCCGCGCATACTTCTGCGCCTCCTCGGGCGTGACCTCGGGGTTCGGGTTGGCCATCGCGAAGACCATCGCGTCGGGCGCCATCCGCGAGAGCGCGTGCGCCGGCATCGTGCGCGCGCCGGACAGCCCGATCAGCAGATCCTCGCCGTCGATCACCTCCGCCGGCGTGCCCGCCCGGCAGTCGGGGTTGGTCGACTCCGAGAACCATCGCTTGGTCGCGTTCATCGATCCGTCGAGATAGTCCTCGCGGCGCACGTGCAGCGCGCCGCGCGAGTCGGCGCCGATGATCTTGGTGATCCCCGCGGCGAGCAGGATCTTGGTCACCGCGATCCCCGCGGCGCCGAGCCCGATGATCAGCACGTTGAGGTCCTCGATCCGCTTGTCGGTCAGCTTCACCGCGTTCAGCAGCGCTGCCATCACGACGACGGCCGTGCCGTGCTGGTCGTCGTGGAACACGGGGATGTCGAGCGCCTGCTTGAGGCGATCCTCAACCTCGAAGCAGCGCGGCGCCGAGATGTCCTCGAGGTTGATCCCGCCGAACGCGGGCGCGATCAGCTCGACCGTGCGGACGATCTCATCCGGGTCGGTCGTGTCGAGGCAGATCGGAAACGCGTCGACGTCGGCGAACTCCTTGAACAGGCAGCACTTGCCCTCCATCACGGGCATCGCCGCGAGCGGTCCGATGTCGCCGAGGCCGAGCACGGCCGTCCCGTCGGACACGACGGCGACCGTGTTGCGCTTGATCGTGTACTGAAACGCCCGGTCCTCGTCGTCGGCGATCGCGAGGCTGACGCGCGCGACGCCCGGCGTGTAGGCCATCGAGAGGTCGTCGCGGGTCTTCAGCGGGTGCCGGTTGTGCTGCTCGATCTTGCCGCCGACGTGCAGCAGGAACGTCCGGTCGGTGGTGTCGATCAGCTCGACGCCGGCGATCGCCTCGATCGCGGCGATGATCCGTTCCCAGTGATCCTTGCCGGACGCGTCGACGACGATGTCGCGCACGCTGTGGTTGCCGTCGACCTCGATCAGGTCGACGGCGCCGACCATTCCGCCGGCCGCGGCGATCGCTCCGGACAGCTCGCCCAGCGTGCCATGCGCGTCGTCGATCCGGACGCGAATCGTCAGGCGGAACTGCGCGCTCGGTGTAGCGCTCACGCGAACTTCGCTCCTCGGGTTGCTGGGCGGCACGGCATGTTAGGCGCAGCGACCATACGCGCGCGACCACGTCGCGCGAGTGAGCGGGCAGGCGGCTGATCGACGTCCGCCGTGTCCTCGTAGAGTGACCGGTCGTGGCCGGTACGAGCACACGCGCGAGCGCCGCGGCCGCCGGACCCGGCGGCGCCGAGCGGCGGCTGTTCCTGATCGACGGGCCGAGCCTCGTCTACCGAGCGTTCTTTGCCCTGCCCGAGTCGATCGCGACGTCGACCGGGGTCCCGACCAACGCGATCTTCGGCTTCGCGTCGATGCTCGTCAAGATCGTCACCGACTACGGCGTGCAGCCGACCGTCGTGGCGTGGGACGCCGGCAGCTCCGGTCGCACCGAGGTGTACTCCGAGTACAAGTCCCAGCGGCGGTCCCGCCCGGACCTGCTCAAGCAGCAGTGGCCGGCGATGGAACCGCTCGTCGAGGCGTTCGGGTACTCAAACGTCAAGGTCGACGGGTACGAGGCCGACGACGTGATCGCGTCGCTCGCCGAGCGTGCCCTGCATGCCGACCCGGCCGTGCCGGTGATGATCGTCACCGGCGATCGCGACGCGTTCCAGCTGATCGACGGCGACGGCCTCATCAAGGTGATGGCGACCTCGCGAGGGATCACCGAGACCAAGATCTACGACCGCCAGGCGGTGATCGATCGCTACGGGATCGCTCCCGAGCTGATCCCCGACTTCTACGGGCTGAAGGGCGACACGTCGGACAACATCCCCGGCGTGCCGGGGATCGGCGACAAGACCGCCAGCGAGCTGATCCAGAGCTATGGCTCGCTCGAGGACGTGCTCTCCCACGTCGACGAGATCAAAGGCGCCAAGCGCAAAGAGAACCTGCGCGAGCACGCCGAGGCCGCCCGTGTCTCCAAGCGTCTGGCGACGGTCCAGCGCGACGTCGACGTCGAATTCGACGTCGCCGCCGAGCACGTGCGCGAGCCCGACCGCTCGCGCGTGCGCGAGGTCTTTCGCGAGTATGAGCTGCGCGATCCGCTGCGCCGCCTCGAGGAGGCGCTGGGCGATCCCGACGTCGCCGCGCCGCCGCCCCCCGCCGAGGTCAGGCTCGGCGGTCGCGTCCGCGCCGGCGCGCCCGGCGACATCGCGGGGCTGGGCGCGCCCGAGGACGAGCTCGCGCTCGTCGCGCGCGAGGTCGAGCCGCCCGAGGGCGAGCTGTTCGCGGAGGGTGCGCCGTGGCGCTTTGCCGTTGCCGCGGGCGCCGAGGTGCTGATCGGCGACTGCGAGGGGCCCGAGGAGGTCGTCGCCGCCGCCGACGGACGGTCCGCGCTCGCGCACGACGCCAAGTCGCTGCGGCTCGTGCCACGGGCGCTCGTGCACGACACCCTGCTCGGCGCGTACCTGCTCGAGCCGGCTCGGCGCGGCTATCCGTTCGCCGAGCTCTGTGAAGAGCGCGGCCTGGCCAGCGATCTCGAGGACCCGCTCGCCGCGGAGGCCGTGCTGCTCGTGGCGCTCGCGCAGTGGCAGCGGGCCCAGATCGCCGAGCGCGGCCTCGACGGGGTGATGAACGACATCGAGCTGCCGCTCGTCTCGGTCCTTCGTGAGATGGAGCTGCTCGGCGTCCGGCTGAACCTCGATCGCCTCGCCGAGATCACCGAGCGCGTGCGCGAGGAGCTGCGCAGCCTCGAAGCCGAGATCTTCGCGTTGGCCGGAGAGGAGTTCACGATCGGCTCGCCCCAGCAGCTCGGGCAGATCCTGTTCGAGAAGCTCGGCCTGTCGCGCAAGCGCCGCGGCAAGACCGGCTACTCGACCGACGCTCGGGTGTTGCAGGCGATTCGCGACGAGCACGAGATCGTGCCGAAGATCGAGCGCTGGCGCGAGCTGTCGACGCTCGCGAAGACCTACCTCGACGTGCTGCCCGAAGTCGTCGACGCGCGCTCGCGGATCCACACGACGTTCCTCCAGGCCGGCGCGCAGACCGGCCGGCTTGCGAGCACCAACCCGAACATGCAGAACGTCCCGATCCGCACGCCGCTCGGTCGTGAGATCCGCGGATGCTTCGAGGCCGAGGACGGGCGAGTGCTGATCTCGGCCGACTACTCGCAGATCGAGCTGCGCGTGCTCGCGCACGTCGCCGACGAGCCCGTCCTGAAGGCGATCTTCGAGCGTGGCGAGGACGTCCACACCGCGACCGCGTCGCAGGTCTTCGAAGTCGCCGCCGACGAGATCGATCCGGGAATGCGCTCGAAGTCGAAGATGATCAACTACGGGATCGTCTACGGGCTGTCGGACTTCGGCCTGGCCGACTGGCTGAACATCGCGCGCGAGGAGGCAAAGGAGTTCATCGACGCCTACCTCGAGCGCTTTCCGCGCGTCGCGGCGTTCATCGCGGAGACGATCGAGCGCGCCAAGGAGCAGACCTATGTGACGACGCTCTGGGGTCGCCGCCGCCAGATCCCCGAGCTTCAGGCGCGCAACTACCAGGTGCGGACGCTCGGCGAGCGGCTCGCCGTCAACACCGTGATCCAGGGTACGGCCGCCGACATCATCAAGCTCGCGATGGTCCGCTGCCACGCTGCGCTCACGGCGGCGGAGCTGCAGACGCGGCTGCTGCTGACGATCCACGACGAGCTGCTGTTCGAAGCGCCGCCGGCCGAGCTCGACCGGGCGCGGGGGCTGATCGAGCGCGAGATGTGCGGCGTGTGGGACCACGACCCGCCCCTCGCGGTCGACGTCGGCGTGGGACAGAACTGGCTCGAGGCGAAGTGAGCCGCGGGCTTGCGGTGCTGCTGGGCGTCGGCGCTGGATGCCTCGTCGGGATGCAGGCGCCGATCAACTCGCGCCTGGGCAGGTCGGTCGGGTCGGTCGAGGCGGCGACGTTCTCGTTCCTCGTCGGGACCACCGCGCTCGTGTTGATCCTGCTGATCGCGCGCGGCGGCATCGGCGGTCTCGGACACGTTGGCCGCGCGCCGTGGTGGGCCCTGGTCGGCGGCCTGCTCGGCGCGATCTACGTGAGCGTCGCGCTCGTCGCCGTGCGCACACTCGGCGCGAGCGGCCTGACGGCCGTCGTGATCGGGGGCCAGCTCGCGATCTCGGTGGCGATCGATCGCTTTGGCCTGCTCGGCGTCGCCAGGCAGAGCGTCGGCGTGCAGCGGATCCTCGGGCTCGTACTTCTCGCGGTCGGCGTGGTCCTCGTCGTGCGCAAGTGAACACGGACCGCCGCAGGGGCTCAACCGAGCCCGCGGCGAACGCCTGGGCGCCGGCCGGCCGCGCCGATCATGCCAGGACGGTGCGAGCGCTCTGCCCGGGCGTCGCCTGCGGATCGGCCCCAGCCTCGGGCACGGCACACACCATCCCCTCGCTGAAGCCCGCGGGCGTCATCTCCAGAGCGCTGTTGAAGCGCGCGCGCATGTTCTCCAGCGCGATCACGCTCGTCAGCTCGACGAGCTGACGCTCGTCGAAGTGCTCGCGCAGCGCGGCGAACAGCTCGTCCTCGACGTGCGCGGGAGTGCGACTGATCGCCGTGGCGTAGTCGAGCACGAGCTTCTCCAGCTCTGAGAACTCGTCGCTGTCGCGATAGCGCGGAAGCGCGAGCAGCTGCGCCTCGGTGATGCCGGCCTCGCGCGCGACAGACGAGGCGATGTCGCAGCAGAACTCGCAGTTGACGATCGCCGCCGCCTTCGTCTCGGCCAGAGCCTTCAGGCGCTCCTCGACCCGGTGCTCCTTCGCGGTCGCCTTCTCGAAGGCGCCGTAGCCGAGCAGGAGTCGCGGCGCGTACGCGTACACGCCGACCGGGTCGACGTCGCGACCGAGGTCGCGCCGGCTGGCGGCGAACGTCCACCTGACCAGTGGATGCGCGTTGCGCTTGGACAGCGGCTTGATTCTGGTCATCTCTGGACCTCCAGGGGTCGGGTTGACTCGCGCGTGAGCCAGAACAGCGCGGCGGTCGCGAGCGCTAGCGAGGCGAAGTCGAATGGGCCGATCCAGTACGGATGCGCGGCGCCGATGTCGGCCAGGTGATTGATCGTGTGCAGAGCGAACTGCAACGTGACGCAGGCCAGGATCGGCGTGCGCCAAGAGGGGCGTCGGTAGGCGATCAGCAGGGCGACGCCGAACGCCAGGTTGAAGGTCGCCGTGTCGCGCAGGTAGTGGTCGTTCTGCGCACCGAACGGGCCGATCGAAGTGAAGAACGTATGCGGGACGAAGATCATCGTCGCCGCGATCGCGAGGTGGTAGACGGCGAGCGCGACCACTCCGACGGCGACGGCGGAGGGGAGCGAGGTCGAGCTTGCTCGGGCGGTTGACACGCCCGCTACTCTAGCCCACAGGTGGTTCCCAAAGAGTGACCAGTCTGACGACAGAAATGGGTACCAGTTACGGCCCGGAGCTGCTCGTCCGCCTGCGCGGAGGGCGCCGACGCGCGCAGCTCGAGGATCGCCTGCGCGAGCTCGTGCGCGACGGCACGCTGGCGGCCGGGAGCCAGATGCCATCGTCACGCGCGCTCGCCGGCGACCTCGGCGTCTCGCGGCGGCTGGTCGTCGACGCCTACGCGCAGCTGCTGGCTGAGGGGTATCTGATCTCGCGCCCGGGCGCTGGCACATACGTCGCCGCGGCGGGAGCGGCTGCGGACGCAGCGCCAGCCGTCTCGCGGTCGGGTGCTCCGCAGTTCGACTTCTTCCCGGGCGCTCCCGATCTCTCGGCGTTTCCACGCTCGCTGTGGCTGAGCGCGACGCGCGAGGTGCTGCGCACGGCACCGGACGATGCGTTCGCCTATCCCGACGTACGCGGCGCCCCGACGCTGCGCCGTGCGCTGAGCGCCTACCTGCGCCGTGTGCGCGGCGTCGCCGTCGAGCCGGACGCGATCGTCGTCTGCGCCGGCGCGACGCAGGGCCTCGCGCTGCTCGGGCGCGCGCTTGCCCGTCAGGGGATCGAGGCGATCGACGTCGAGGACCCAGGGCTGCCGCCGCACCGCGCGGTGCTCGCGTTCGCCGGGCTGCGCGTGCGCGGCGCGAACGTGGACGCGCAGGGACTCGATGTGTCGTCGCTGCGCTCGCCGGTCGTGCTCGCGACGCCCGCGCACCAGTGTCCGACGGGCGTCGTGCTCTCGCCACGCCGGCGTGGCGAGCTCGTGCGCTGGGCGCGCGACGGCGGTCTCGTGATCGAGGACGACTACGACGCCGAGTTTCGCTACGACCGGGCGCCGCTGGCGGCGCTGCAAGGGCTCGCGCCCGACCGCGTCGTGTACATGGGCACGGTCTCCAAGACGCTCGCGCCGGCCCTGCGCCTGGGGTGGCTGATCGTGCCGCCGTCGTTGATCGATGCGGTCGCGGAGGCTAAGGCGCTCGACGACCTCGGATGCTCGACGCTCGAGCAGCTGGTGCTCGCGCGGCTACTCGAGACCGCCGCGTATGACCGCCATCTGCGCAAGGCGCGGCGGCGCAATCGCGCGCGCCGCGACGCGCTGATCGAGGCCGTCGCGCACGAGCTGCCCGACGCGCACGTGAGCGGGGTCTCGGCGGGGCTGCACGCGCTCGTCCACCTGCCGCGGGAGGTCGGGCTGCGGGCGCTGCTCGCCGCCGCCGCCGAACGGTCGCTCGGCGTCTATCCGCTCAACCTCCACCGGATCGATCCACACGGCGGGGTGCGGGCGCTGGTGATGGGCTACGCGAACCTGTCCGAGCCGGCGATCGCCGAGGGCGTGCGGCGGCTCGCCGACGTGCTCGAGCGCTGTGAGGCCGGGCTTCAAGAGCGAGCAGCTGAACTCAATGGCATCGTCGTCGACAGGTAACGGCTCGTGGCCGCCCGGTGCCGCCCGCCCGGGCGCTCATCCGGTGCCCCACCGCAGGCTCCCGGCGGCGCTGTTCGGCGCGCGGATGGCCGCGCGCACGGCGCCACGCGGCGCTCGCGACATAGCGCAGGCGCCGCGCACGGGCTCGATCGAGCACGTCGAGCGCCACAAGCGTGCGCTGCTCGTGACGTTCCGGCGAGACGGGACGCCGGTTCCGACGCCGGTCTGGGCGGCGCGCGGCGGCGCCCACCTGTACGTTCGCTCCGAGCGCGACGCTGGCAAGCTCAAGCGCCTGCGCAACGACCCGCGCCTGCTGGTCGCGCCGTGCACGGTGCGGGGCCGACCGCTGGGCGCGCCGTTCGAGGCCCGCGCGAGGACGCTGGCACGCGAGGAGGAGCCGCTCGCCGAGGCGGCGCTGGCCGCGCGCTACGGGCTCGGCCGTGAGCTGTTCGAGCGCACAGTGGACCTGCTTCGGATCGACATGTGCTTTCTCGAGATCAGCCCCGGCCGCTGGGTGCAGCCGGCGGCCGGTCCAGCCGAACCGGCCGATCGTTAGCCGGCCGCCGGCCCGACGGCGCGGGCGATCGCCTACACCGACGCCGGCACGTTCGCCGACAGCGCGGTCAGGCGCGATCGCGTCAGCGCGCGCGGCCCGTCGGCGACGAACGCGGGCGGCGCGATCGCGAGGTACTGGTCGAACGCCCAGCCGCACAGGCGGCGGCTCTCGAGGCAGCGAACGAACGCGGTAAGCGAGCGGCTCGGGGTGATCCGCCCGACGGCCTGCTGGACGCGCAGCATCCAATCGAACTTCCTGGCGTGCGCGGCCGAGAAGGCGCCGTAGCGCGCGAGCGCGTCCTCGCGCGTGCGCCGCCGTTCGGCGACCGCGCGCAGCTCGCGACCGCACGCCAGCCCGAAGTACAACGCCGTGCGGATGCCCTCGGCGGTCAACGGGAGGCAGTGCCCGGCCGAGTCGCCGACGAAGAACACCCCGTCCTCGACCGCCGGGCGCAGCTTGTGCGGGATCCAGTTTCCCTGGTAGCGCTCGGCGGCGACGCCGAGGTCGTCGGCGAGGCGGACGGTCGGCTGCTTGACGTGATGCGACGGCCAGAACGAGCCGACGCCGACGCGCAGCTCGTCGTCGGCGGGAAAGCTCCACGAGTAGCCCGCGCGGACGTAGCGCGGGTCGACCCACAGCTCCATCTCCGAGCCGCGCCCGTGCGGGTGGACCTCCAGGCCGCGCGACAGGCGCGCGTGCGGCGGCTGGATCTTCGGCCCGTTGGACAGCACGCGCCGCCAGCCGAGCGCGTCGACGACGAGCGGCGCGCGCAGCTCGCCGCGGTCGGTGTGCACGGTCGTGCCCTCGCGCCCGGTGACGGTGGCGGTCTCGAACTCGAGCTCGCCGTCGTCGCCCTGCGCGCGCAGCAGCGCGCACAGCTCGCGGTAGTCGAACGTCGAGAACGACCACGGCAGCGACCACCGCGCGGTGCGAAACGGGGTGTGGACGACGAGCTCGTCGAAGGTCTGGCGATGGGAGGAGTGCAGGTCCATCGCGTTCAGCCAGCGCGTCGGCATCGCGCACGCCGACGTCTGTCGCTCGCCGATCTCGTAACGGTCGACGAGCAGCACGCGCGCGCCCGAGCCGGCGAGCTCGCGCGCGATCGCCAGGCCGGCGAAGCTGGCGCCGCACACGAGGACGTCGCAGTCGCGCTCCAGACGCGTCCGCGCCGCTCCTCGCGTGGTCGCTCGTACGGGCATCTGTGCAGCAACTATACGTACGGCTCGCGTTTGCCTGCGCTAGGCTTCGCCGGTGCAAACGGTGATCGAGAATCCTCAAGCCCACGTGGTCGAGGGGTCCAACGGACTCCTGCTGGAGATCGACGGCGCGATCGTCCCGAATTACGACGCGACGTTCCGGACGATCGAGGAGGGCGAGGTCGTCACCGGGAACGTGGTGCGGATCGACAAGGACGAGGTGCTCGTCGACATCGGCTACAAGTCCGAGGGCGTGATCCCGGCCAACGAGCTGTCGATTCGCAAGTCGGTCGATCCGAAAGACGAGGTCCACCTCGGCGAGGAGGTCGACGCGATCGTCATGACCAAGGAGGACCAGGACGGTCGCCTGATCATGTCGAAGAAGCGCGCGCGGTTCGAGAAGGCGTGGCGACGGATCGAAACCGCGGCCGAGTCGGGAGAGCCGGTCGAGGGAACGGTCATCGAGGTCGTCAAGGGCGGCCTGATCATCGACCTCGGCGTGCGCGGGTTCCTGCCGGCGTCGCTCGTCGACATCCGCCGCGTGCCGAACCTCGACGAGTACATGGGCACGAAGATCGAGACGAAGGTGATCGAGCTCAACCGCTCGCGCAACAACGTCGTGCTCTCGCGTCGCGCGGTGCTCGAGGAGGAGCGCAAGGAGGTCCGCCAACAGATCCTCGATCGCCTGCAGCCGGGCCTGATCGTCGAAGGCCAGATCTCGAACATCGTCGACTTCGGCGCGTTCGTCGACCTCGACGGGATCGACGGCCTGATCCACATCTCCGAGCTGTCGTGGTCGCACGTCAACCACCCGAGCGAGATCCTCTCGATCGGCGACACGGTCAAGGTCAAGGTGCTCGACATCGATCGCGACCGCCAGCGGATCTCGCTCGGTCTCAAGCAGACCCAGGAGGACCCGTGGCAGCGGATCGTCGACACGTACAACGTCGGCGACGAGCTCGAGGGCAAGGTCACGAAGGTCGTCACGTTCGGCGCGTTCGTCGAGATCCTCGACGGCGTCGAGGGGCTCGTGCACATCTCCGAGCTGGCTCCGCACCACGTCGAGAGCCCGCGTGAGATCGTCCACCCTGGCGACGAGATCCGCGTGAAGATCCTCGAGATCGACTCCGAGCGTAGGCGCCTGTCGCTGTCGGCCAAGCGCGTCGAGGACCAGATCCTTCCCGTCTCGCGCGGCAGCGATGCCGAGCCTGCGACGGAGAACGGCGAGCCGTCGGCCGAGGCGACCGAGCACGCGCCGGCAGAGGCGAGCGCGCAGGCCGCGCAGCCCGAGCTCGCCACCGAGCCCGAGACCGAGGTCGCCACCGAGCCCGAGGCCGCCACGGAGCGCGAGGCCGCCGCCGAGACTGCTGAGGCGGCGCCCGACGCGCAGGCGAACGCGGACACCGCGGTCGCCGAGCCGGCGGACGCGGGCGAGCAGGCTCAGCCGCAGCCCGCGGACGACGACGCCGCGGCCGCGACGGCCGACGCGACGACGGAGCCCGTAGCCGAGCCCACGCAGGACTGACGCACCCTGGCCGACGCCGCGCAGGTGGGGCCGCCGGTGCCGTTCGTCGGATTGACCGGCGGGATGGGTGCGGGGAAGTCGACTGCGCTGGCGGCGCTGGAGCGGCTCGGCGCGGCGACGATCTCGAGCGACGCGGTCGTGCACGAGCTGTGGGCGAGCGACGCGAGCCTGCGCCGGACGGTCGTCGACCGGTGGGGCGCCGAGGTGGCGCCGAACGGAGTGATCGACCGCTCGGCGGTCGCCGAGCGCGCTTGGCTGGAGCAGCTGCTGTGGCCGCTGGTCAGCGCGCGGGTCGGGCAGTGGCTCGCGGCTGCGCGCGCCGAGCGTGCGAACGGCGAGGCGAGCCATCGCGCGGCGGTCGTCGAGGTGCCGCTGCTGTTCGAGGCCGGCCAGGAGGGCGTCTACGATGCGACGATCGTGGTGATCGCCGACGAGGCCGTCCGTCGGGCGCGCGCAGCCGAGCGCGGGCACGCTTCGCTGGACGAGCGCGCCGCGCGCCAGCTGTCCCAGGAGGAGAAGGCGGCCCGCGCGACGTTCGTCGTGCGAAACGACGGCAGCGAGCGCGATCTCGAACGTCAGCTGTCTTCCGTCCTTGACAAGCTAGGCGGATGAGCCGCCAGGGTGCGATCGCCGGTCGCGCTGTTCGGCGCGGGCGCGCCGCGCGCCGGCGGCCGCTGGCCACGCTCGCGGCGCTGGCGATCGTCGCGCTGCTCGCCGTGGTCGTCGCGTCGGGGGTCAACCACGCGGTCAACCGTCTCGGGCTGCCGCTCACCGACGCGCAGGTGATCCGTCAGCAGGCCTCGCAGAAGCGCCTGGACCCGGCTCTCGTCGCAGCGGTGATCTACGCCGAGAGCAAATTCGCCCCGCATCCGTCCTCGGCGGGCGCCGAGGGGCTGATGCAGATCCTCCCGCAGACCGCGTACTTCATCGCGCACCTGTCAGGGGGCACGCAGTTCACGGCGAGCGACCTGGCGACGCCGAGCATCAACGTCGCGTACGGGACGTACTACCTGCGCTACCTGCTCGACCATTACGGCGGGAACGAGATGCTCGCCGTCGCCGCATACAACGCGGGCCTGGCGAACGTCGACAGGTGGCTCGCGCAGGCGCACGCGCGCGGTGACACGTTGACCGTCACGGCGATCCCGTTCCCCGAGACGCGCGCGTACGTCGAACGCGTGCTGAGCGCGCAACAGGAATATCGTGACGTCTACGCGCGTCAGCTCGGCCTGAGCTGACGGGCGCCGGTCACCGGCGAGGGCTGCGCCGCGGCGTTGGTGGAGAGCGCCGCGTGGCCGGGTCGCTACGGTAGACGCGGTGCCGGACTTCAAGCTCGACTCGGTCTTCACGCCGACGGCCGACCAGCCGAAGGCGATCGCCGCGCTGGCCGACGGCGTCGAGTCGGGCGAGCGGTTTCAGACGCTGCTCGGCGCGACCGGCACGGGCAAGACGATGGCGATGGCGGGCGTGATCGAGGCCGTCCAGCGCCCGACGCTGGTGATCGCCCACAACAAGACGCTTGCGGCGCAGCTGTGCAACGAGTTCCGCACGTTCTTCCCCGACAACGCGGTCGAGTACTTCGTCTCCTACTACGACTACTACCAGCCCGAGGCGTACGTGCCCAGCCGCGATCTGTACATCGAGAAGGACTCGGCGATCAACCAGGAGGTCGATCGCCTGCGCCACGCGGCGACCGCCGCCGTGTTCGCGCGCCGCGACGTGATCGTCGTCGCGTCGGTGTCGTGCATCTTCGGTCTCGGCTCGCCGGAGACGTATGAGATGAACATGCAGATCCTCAACCGCGGCCAGGAGATCGACCGCGACGCGCTGCTGCGCAAGCTCGTGTCGATCCAGTATCAGCGCAACGACACGGTCCTCTCGCGCGGGACGTTCCGCGTGCGCGGCGAGACGCTCGAGGTCTTTCCGGCCTACGCCGAGACGGCGTTCCGCGCGACGCTGTTCGGCGACGAGGTCGAGCGCCTGCAGCACTTCGACCCACTGACGGGAGAGCTGCTGGAGGACGACCTCGAGCACGTCGCGATCTGGCCGGCGACGCACTACAACGTCAAGGAAGGCACGATCGAAGACGGCGTCGAGGCGATCGGCGCCGAACTGAACCTGCGCTGCGAGCAGCTGGAGGCGGAGGGCAAGCTGCTCGAGTCCCACCGCCTGCGCCAGCGCACGCAGTACGACATGGAGATGCTGCGCGAGATGGGGTTCTGCTCGGGGATCGAGAACTACTCGCGGATCCTCGACAAACGCCAGCCGGGCGAGCGGCCGTACTGCCTGATCGACTACTTCCCGAACGACTTCATCTGCTTCATCGACGAGTCCCATCAGACCGTTCCGCAGATCGGCGGAATGTACGAGGGCGACCGCTCGCGCAAGCAGACGCTCGTCGACTACGGCTTTCGGCTGCCGAGCGCGCTCGACAACCGCCCGCAGCGCTTCGAGGAGTTCCTCTCGATCACGCCGCAGCTGCTGTTCGTCTCGGCGACGCCCGGCGAGTACGAGCGCAGCAACTCGACGAAGATCGTCGAGCAGATCGTCCGCCCGACGGGGATCGTCGACCCGCGCGTCGAGGTGCGCGAGACCAAGAACCAGATCGACGACCTGATGAACGAGGTGCGCAAGCGGACCGAGCGCGACGAGCGCGTGCTCGTGACGACGCTGACGAAGAAGATGTCCGAGGACCTCTCTCAGTACCTGCTCGAGATGGGCTTCAAGACGCGCTACCTGCACTCCGAGATCGACACGCTCGAGCGGATCCAGATCATCCGCGACCTGCGCCTCGGCGAGTACGACGTGCTCGT
>DASXIJ010000039.1:0-19884 GCA_036498045.1 Solirubrobacteraceae bacterium | reverse complement strand
CGCACGCTGAAGGACCGCGGGATGAACGTCAGGGCGCTGCACGGCGACATGTCGCAGGGCTCGCGCGACGGCGTGATGCTCGCGTTCAAGGGCGGGCGCGTGCCGATCCTCGTCGCAACCGACGTTGCCGCGCGTGGGCTGGACATATCGACGGTCACGCACGTGATCAACTACGACGTCCCTACCTCCCCGGACACGTACGTTCACCGGATCGGGCGCACCGGGCGGGTCGGGCGCTCGGGGCGGGCGATCACGTTCGTCGAGCCCCGCCAGAAGCGCGAGCTCGAGGCGATCGAACGCCACATCGGCACGTCGATCACGCAGTGGGAGCGTGGTGCCGAGGCGCCCCCGACGCCCGTGCGCGAGCGCCCCCGCCGCCACTCAAAGCCGCAGATCTCGCGCCGTGACGACTCCGAGCCGTACGTCAAGCTCGTGCTCGGCGGCGGCCGCGCGGCCGGCCTGCGCGTCGCCGACATCGTCAGCGCGGTGACCTCGTCGGCCGGCCTCGACGGCGAGGCGGTGCGCGACGTGCTCGTGCTCGACCGCTTCTCCTTCCTGTCGGTCCCGGCCGGCGAGGCGGATCGCGTGATCGACTCGCTCGACGGTCGCAAGGTCGCGGGGCGCTCGCTCACCCTCGAGCGCGTGGGGTCCTCGTGACGCCGCCGTCAGGGCGCCTTGCGATTGCGCTGCCAGGCCGCCGCGCGGTGACACCGTCCAGGCGGCGCGCGGAGAGACCGCCAAGGCGCCGTGCAGGCGCCGACAACCCGATCGCGAGGCCGCCGCGGCGGCTTCGCAAGGAGCGCTGAGAATGTCCACAGCCACGATGCAGACAACAGAGGGGCCGATCGTCTTCGAGCTGTTCGACGCGGACGCTCCCAAGACGGTCGAGAACTTCCGCAAGCTCGCGGGCGACGGCTTCTACGACGGACTGACGTTCCATCGCGTGATCAAGGACTTCATGATCCAGGGTGGCTGTCCGCAGGGGACGGGAACGGGCGGCCCGGGGTACACGTTCGAGGACGAGATCAACGACCACAAGGTCGTGCGCGGCGCGCTGGCGATGGCCAACGCCGGGCCGAACACGAACGGCTCGCAGTTCTTCATCGTCACGACCGCCGCCGCGCCGTGGCTCGATGACAAGCACACGGTGTTCGGCCAGGTGACCGACGGCATGGACGTCGTCGACAAGCTCGAGGGCGTCGAGACGGACGCGAGCGACCAACCCGCGGATCCGATCGGCATCGCCTCGATCGAGCTGTCGGAGTAGGAGTAGTCTGGTCGTTGAACACGAGCATTTCGAGCGAGCGATAGGGGAGAGTCAGATGGCGTCCGTCGAGCAGGCCCAGTCCGCCGAGCAGCCAGTCGCGAGTGAGAACGGAGCGCACGCCGCGCCCGCGATCGCCGTCGAGAACCCGGCGACCGGTGAGACCGTCGCGACCGTCGCCGATCTCGACCGCGACGCAGTCGCGGCGATGGCAGCGCGCGGCCGCGCCGCGCAGCCCGCGTGGGAGGCATACGGCTTCGACGGGCGCGCGCGGATTCTGCTGCGCGCGCAGAAGTGGCTGATGGACAACTCAGACCAGGTGATCGCGACGATCGTCTCCGAGACGGGCAAGACGTTCGAGGACGCCTCGTTTGCCGAGATCTCCTACGCCGCCAATGCGTTCGGCTTCTGGGCCAAGCACGCCGGCGAGTACCTCGGCGACGAGCGCGTCAAGTCGAGCCAGCTGCTCGTCAAGGGCAAGAAGCTGATCCTGCGTTATCGCCCGCTCGGGCTGATCGGCGTGATCGGGCCGTGGAACTACCCGCTGACCAACTCGTTCGGCGACTGCATCCCGGCGCTCGCCGCCGGCAACAGCGTGATCCTCAAGCCGTCGGAGGTGACGCCGCTGACGTCGCTGCTGATGGCCGAAGGGCTGCGCGAGTGCGGCCTGCCCGACGACGTCTTTCAGGTCGCAACCGGGCGCGGTGAGACGGGCGCGGCGCTGATCGACGAGGTCGACATGATCATGTTCACCGGGTCGACGCGCACGGGACGCAAGGTCGCCGAAGCCGCCGGCCGCCGGCTGATCCCGGCCTCACTGGAGCTCGGCGGCAAGGACCCGATGATCGTCCTGTCCGACGCCGACCTCGAGCGCGCGGCGAACTTTGCGACGTACTACTCGATGCAGAACGCCGGCCAGACGTGCATCTCGATCGAGCGCGTCTACGTCGAGGAGCCTGCGTACGACGAGTTCGTCTCAAAAGTGTCCGAGAAAGTGCGCGCGCTGCGCGTCGGCAAGCCCGAAGGCCCGGGCTCGGTCGACGTGGGGGCGATCACGTTCCCGCCGCAGCTGCAGACGATCGAAGACCACGTGACCGACGCGGTCGACAAGGGGGCGCGCGTGCTCGCCGGCGGCCAGCAGCCACCGACGAGCGGCGGCGGGCGCTTCTATGAGCCGACGGTGCTCGTCGACGTTGACCACACGATGAAGATCATGACCGAGGAGACGTTCGGGCCGACCCTGCCGATCATGCGTGTCGCGGACGCCGACGAGGCGGTGCGCCTGGCCAACGACTCGCCGTACGGGCTCGGCGCGTCGGTGTTCACGCGCGACACCGAGCGCGGCGAGCAGATCGCACGGCGGATCGAAGCCGGCGCGGCGAACGTCAACGACGCGATGATCAACTACACGGCGCTCGAGCTGCCGATGGGCGGTGCCAAGGCGTCGGGCCTCGGCTCGCGACACGGCGCGGGCGGAATCCGCAAGTACGCCTCCCAGCAGGCGATCGTCGTGACGCCGCGCCTGGCGCTGAAGAAGGAACCGCACATGTTCCCCTACAAAGGACGCACCTCGCGCCTGCTCGCGGGCGTTTTCAAGTTCCTCTACGGCCGCGGCCGCCGCGACTGAGGGCGACGCTCTCGAGCGATTAGGACAACTCGAGGCCGAGCAGC
Source organism: Solirubrobacteraceae bacterium (assembly GCA_036498045.1). Classification (GTDB taxonomy): domain Bacteria; phylum Actinomycetota; class Thermoleophilia; order Solirubrobacterales; family Solirubrobacteraceae; genus Palsa-744. The sequence goes on along the minus strand of DASXIJ010000039.1, from coordinate 16,949 downwards.
CGTTCGAGCTCGGGGATCGTCGTCTCTGCGCTCGTGTGGTGGATCGTGGCCATCCCGAGCTCCTCGGCCGGTTTGAGGTTGAACGGCAGGTCGTCGACGTAGACGGCCTGCTCGGGCGTGACGCCGGCGCGCTCGGCGCCGAGCTCGTACATCCTCCGCGACGGCTTGCGGGTGCCCTCCTCGGCTGAGATGACGACGCCGTCGAACAGCTCGTCGAACAGGTCGTGCGGATAGCGGTGCACACCCCACGAGTTCGACACGAGCGCCGTGCGCACGCCGCCTTCGCGGGCCTTGCGCACGGCCTGGACCATCGCGGCGTCGGGCTGGACGCCGGCGAACAGGCCGTCGACGAGGCCGTCTGAGTCGATCTCCAGAAGCTCCGCCAGACGTTGCTCGAACTCGGGCTCGGGCAACTCACCCTTCTCGAGTGAGATCAGCAGCTCGCGGCAGGCCGGATCGGAGCTGAAGCGTCCCCGCAGCGTCTGCGGATCGATCTGCACGCGCTCGCAGTACGCGCGAAACGAGTCGAACAGGTTGCTCGTCAGCACGCCGCCCCAGTCGATCAGCAGGCCGCTGAGCGGCGGGCCGTCGCCGTCCCGGTCGCCGTTGCCATCCCGGTCGCCGTTGTGCTCAGTCGCCATACGCGATCAGCTCGGCCTGGCTTGCCAGCTCGATTACGCCCTCGCCGAACGCCTTCAGGTACGGGTCGTCGGTGGTGCCGGCTACCGCGCGCTTGTAGTTGCCCTCCATGAACACGGCCGACTTCCACACGGCGAGCGCCGTGTACCACCGCAGGTCGCGCATCGAGCGACCCGAGCGCTGTTCGTAGAGAGCGATCAGCTCTTCGCGCGTGGGAAACCCCTCGCGTCGCGTGACTGCGCCGAGCGCCTCGCGCAGTCCCTTTTCGGGGTCGCCCTGCTCGGTCCACATCATGCACAGGTAGCCGACGTCGGCGAGCGGGTCGCCGATCGTCGCCATCTCCCAGTCGAGCACGCCCACGAGACGCGCCGGCGCGCCCGCGGCGAAGATCGTGTTGCCGAGGCGGAAGTCGCCGTGGACGATCGTGGCGGGGCCAGACTCGGGCATGTTCTCAGCCAGCCACGTCCCGACGCGTTCGACGGCAGGGATCTCGCGCGTGCGGTTGAGCTCCCACAGGCCGCCGAAGCGGCGCAGCTGGCGTTCGAGGTAGCCGGTCGGCTTGCCGAAGCCCTCGAGCCCGACGGCGCGCCAGTCGACCGCGTGGATCTCGACGAGCGCGTCGATCAGCTCCTCGGCGATCCGCCGGCGCTCGGACGGCGTGTCCAGCGGCGAGGGGATGTCACTGACGATCACGTCGCCCTCGATCAGCTCCATCACGTAGAACGGGGAGCCGATCACGGCGTCGTCGTCGCAGACAGCCAGCACCGTCGGGACGCGCGCGGGCGTGTCCTGCAGCGCGCGCAGCAGCCGGGCCTCACGCAGCACGTCGTGGGCGCTGGGCGGTAGCGGTGGGCGCGGGGGCCGACGCAGCACCATCTCGCGCTCGCCGCGGCGCAGCAGGTACGTGACGTTGGAGTGCCCCTCGCCGATCGGCGCCGCCTCGATCGCGCCCTCGCCGAGGCCGTGGCTGTCGAGGAAGCCGGTCAGCGTGTCGAGCACGAGCAGCGGCGGGCGCCCGTTGGCGTCGGCGTCGGCGGCCGTGCGCACGATGTCGTCCGGTGCGATGGCTGTACTCACGAGGCCGAACGCTACACGGCGGTCGCCGCGCGGGACCGCAACCTTGCCCGCCCTCACGTGTCTGTAGCCACCATGCCCAAAATCCAAAAGCTTCTCCTCACCACGGTCGCCGGCGCTCTCGCGGCCGGCTCGATCGGCTCCGCACCGGCGCTTGCCTCGCACGGTCAGGTCAACTACTTCGAGGCGTCGACAACCCTGCTCAGCACCAAGACGCGTCCGAAGGCGATCGCCCAGATGCGCTCGCTCGGCGTCAAAGCGGTGCGCATTGAGCTCGCCTGGGCCGCCGTCGCGCCGGGCCCGCTCAACGCCGCCAAGCCCCCGTTCGACTTGACCAACCCGGGCAACTACGCGTGGGGCGAATACGACGCGGCGATCGCCGAAGCGCAGCGTTTGCACTGGAAGATCCTGCTGACGCTCACGTCGCCGGCGCCACGCTGGGCGACGTCGAACAAGAAAGCGCCATACGTCACGAAACCCGACCCAGAAGACTTCAAGCAGTTCGCGACCGCGGTCGCGCGCCACTACGGATCGGGTGTGCAGATGTACTCGATCTGGAACGAGCCCAACCACCCGGCGTTCCTGCAGCCGCAGTGGAAGACCAACGGCGCGCCCGCGTCGCCGCGGATCTACCGCGCCCTCTACCAGGCGGCCTATGAAGGGCTGAAAGCGGGCGGCCTCGCACAGCCGAAGGTGCTGCTGGGGGAGACCGCGCCCACGGGCTATGACCGCGTCAACTACAAGCGCGAAAAATCAAAGGCGCTGCTGCACGACGTCGCGCCGCTGCTGTTCCTGCGCGAAACGCTGTGCTTGAACGCGAAGTACCGCAAAGCGGGCTCGTGCACGCCGCTCACGGCCGCCGGCTATGCCCACCACGCCTACACCACCGCGGCTGGCCCGCTGTACCGGCCGAGGGAACGCGACGACGTCACGATCGGCGTGCTCTCGCGCCTGTCGAGCGCGCTCAGCAAAGCGTTCGCCGCGCACGGCACGACGTCGAACCTGCCGATCTACCTGACCGAGTTCGGGGTCCAGAGCAAGCCCAACCGCTTCCTCGGCGTGTCCGTCTCCCAGCAGGCTGAATTCGACGCGATCGCTGAGAGGATCGCCTGGAACAACGGGCGTGTGGCGGCGTTCTCGCAGTACCTGCTCAAGGACGACCCGCTCGGCGGCAAGCCGGGAGCGAGCGTCAACGGCGGCACGATCGGCTTTCAGACCGGGCTCGAGTTCCTGAGCGGCGCCCCGAAGCCGCTCTACCACGCCTGGCCGATCCCGCTCGTCGTCTCCAAATCTGGCCATGGGTTCTCGCTCTGGGGACTCGTTCGTCCCGCGACCGGCGCGACCAAGCTGACTGTGCTCGTGCAGCCGAAGGGCTCGCACAAGTTCCGGACGCTGAAGACGGTCACGACCAACAGCCTCGGCTACTGGACGCTTCGGTCGTCGGCCCAGGGCTCGCGCTGGCGCGTGCGCTGGGTCAGCCCGTCCGGCTCCAAGTACGAAGGCCCCTCGATAGCAGCTCACTGAGCCCAGGCGCCGGCATCGCCCTCCTAGAGTGGGAGGGCGATGCCGGAGTTGCCCGAGGTCGAGATCACTGCGCGGCTGCTCGACCGCGCGCTAGCGGGCGCCGAGATCGAGTCGGCCGTCGCGCCGGGGATCAACGCCCTGAAGACGTTCGACCCGCCGCTGTCGACGCTCGCGGGGGAGCAGATCGAGCACGTCGAACGCCGGGGCAAGCAGCTGATCGTGCGCACGAGTGGCGATCTGGCGCTGTTGATGCACCTGATGTCAGCCGGGCGCCTGCAGCTGTTCGACAAGCGCGCGACGCCGCGCGACCGGACGTCGCGGCTGCTCGTTCGCCTCGGCGACGGCCGCGAGCTGCGCCTGCGTGAGTTCGGCTCAAAGCAGGCGGCATGGGTCAAGCTGCTGCGCGCCGACGAGCTCGACGGGGACGAGGCGCTCGCGACGCTCGGGCCCGAGGCATGGCCGGACCCGCCCGATGGCGACGAGCTGGCCGAGCTGCTCGACACGCCGCGGCCGCTGCATTCGCTGCTGCGCGACCAGCACACGATCGCCGGCATCGGCCGATCGTGGGTCGACGAGATCCTGTGGACTGCGAGCCTGTCGCCGTTCAAGCGCGGCGCCGACCTCGATGCGCAGGAGCGCGCCCGCCTGCGCGAGGCGATCGTCACGGTGCTCGGTGACGCCCTGGCGCGCTATGAGGAGGTCGTCGAGCTGCCGATCCCCGACAAGCTGCCGATGCCGCTGCGGATCCACCGTCACCAGGGAGAGCCGTGCCCTCGCTGCGGCGAGACCCTGCAGGCCGTCCACTTCGAGGACTACGTGATCGCCTACTGCCCGCACGACCAGACCGACGACCGCGTGCTCAAGGACCGCCGGTTGTCACGGCTTCTGCGCTGACGCGTCACGACCTCGCCGGCGCGAGGCGCGGAGGACGTGCACGAAACTTCGGGGTCGTGGGCGAATGACCCCCGCTCAGACAGCGTCCTCGAGCTGCTTGTAGGCGATCTGCAGCACCTCCGAGCCGAAATGGGCGACGAGCACCGACGCGATCCAGCGCGTCGGTCGCGGCGCCACGACGAGTCCCGCCGCGAACGCGGTCGCGATCCACAGGCCAAGGCAGAACGGACAGGTCAGCAGTTCGCCGATCGCCCGCCGCAGGCCGCGGCCACGGGGGCGCTCCTCGACCTCGCCGGGCGCGCCGTCGGCCTCAAGGCGGGTGAACGGCGCGCGCACGACGCTGGTCACCCGGTCCTTGGCGAGCGTGCGGGCGGCCTTGTGCGTTGCCACAGTGATCAACGCGAGGTCACCCGGCGCGATCCGCTCGGGCAGCTCGCGGCGCGAGCGGCGCAGCCAAAGCATGAACGCACTGGACGCCGAGACGAACACCGACATCAGGACCGCGTAGCCGCCGAGCGGTGGTTCGTGTTCGGGCGATTCGTCGGCGGTCGAGCCCCGAAGCTGGGTATGCGTCGCCGGCGTCGCCATAGCTGCCCAGTTACCCCCGTTCGCGCGTGGAATATCGTTCGGGCTAGAGGCGACGACGTTCGGCGCGATTCGCGGCCGAGTGCTCGCGGCTCTCGGCCGGGCGGCGGCAAGCAGGATCGACGCCTGATCAAACGGGTAGGAGGAGTACATGAGCAAGTTGATCTTCGCGCCGGTCAGCATCGTCGCCGGCATCGCCGCGGGACTTGTGGGCAAGAAGCTGTTTCAGAGCCTGTGGGGAGTCGTCGACGACGCCGAGCCGCCGAAACCGGAGGACCGACCGGTCCCGATCGGCAAGCTCGCGTTTGCGCTCGCGTTCGAAGGCGCGTTGTTCCGTCTCGTCAAGGGACTCACCGACCACGGGTCGCGCCTCGCGTTCTCGCGCCTGACCGGCTCGTGGCCTGGCGAGCGCCCGCACGAGCAGACCTGATCGCCGGGTTGCTCCTCCTGCCGCAAGCGGCAGTCGCGCTTCGGTATCGTGGCCGCCATCGCACGCGCCGTGAAAATGCAGCCGATCACGATTCGATTCGCGCCCCTTGCAGGCGAATGTGCGTGCGCGACGCGTGAGCCGTCGCCGTTGTGGCATGTCGGCCAAACGGTCCGATCACGGGACTGACTGTGAGCGTCTCGACCGGTCGCACACCGACTCCGGAGGAGGCCGCGGTCAACGATCGTGGCCAGGTTCTCGCGGACGTCTCCAACGCGATCGTGCGCATCCACAAGCAGTTCTATGGCAAGGGGCCTGTCAAGGCGCGCGCGCACCTGTCGCAAGATGTGCTGACGGTCATCCTCGAAGGTGGCCTCACGCGTGGCGAGCAGACCCTTCAGGACCACGGCCACGAGCAGGAGGTCGTCCGCTCGCGCTTGGCGATGCAGCAATCGATCGAGAGCGAGTTTCGGGTCGCAGTCGAGTCGATCCTCTACCGCTCGGTTCGCTCGTTCATGAGCGCCAACGATCCGTCGAACGACCTGCAGGCCGAGGTCTTCGTGCTCCACCCTCGCGGCTCAGACGCAGTCGAGGAGGACGACGAGCCGCTCGCGAGCGACCCGCCCGACCCGAGCTAAAGCGGGCCCTCCGACCCAGGACGTTGGGACGGAGGACCCAAGTCCGCGTTGACGTCACGCGGACGAGAGGCAGATCGAGGTGCCCAGTGCTCCTCCTCTCGCCTCTCGTTCCTGTCTGCCCTGCTCCAATCCTTCCGAAACCCGGCCCGCAAACGCGGTGGCTTTAGGCCTCGCCCGCGCGAGGCTGCGGCCGTTACGATCAAGGCGTGATCGAACCGGGCGATCGGGCTCCTGACTTCGAGCTTCCCGACCAAGATGGGCGAGCCATCCGCCTCGAAGACTTCCGCGGGCAGCGGGTCGTCCTGTACTTCTACCCAAAGGCCGACACGCCAGGTTGCACCACGCAGGCGTGCGGCGTCCGCGACCACATCGCCGAATATGACGCGGCGGGCGCTGTCGTGCTTGGAGTCTCACCAGACCCGGTCGCGAGGGTCAAGAAGTTCCACGAGAAGTTCTCGCTCGGCTTCCCGTTGCTGGCCGACGAGGATCACGGCGTCGCGGAGGCGTACGGAGTGTGGGTCGAGAAGTCGATGTACGGGCGCAAGTACTTCGGCAACGAACGCACGACGTTCGTGATCGACGGAGCAGGCGTGGTCTCCGACGTGCTGCGCAAGGTCAAGCCGGCCGAGCACGACGAGCGCGTGCTCGCCACGCTCGGGCAGACCGTCTAGCTCCCACCGCGGAGGCCGTCTCGGCGGTGGCCCGGCCGCTCAGCGGATCAATGGCTCGGTTCGCGCGGCCGCGACGGTCTCTCGTAGCGTTGAAAGCGCATCGTTGCGCGGACGCCAGCGCAGCTCGCGGCGAGCCTTGGCCGTGTCCATGATCACCGGCTCGCGAAACGCGCTGATCCACTGCGCCTGGGCGGGCAGGAAGCCGAGGCGGTTGACCATCTCGGCAACCGCGTCGACGGCCAGCTCGGGCACCGGGATCGTGTACCAGCCGAGCTCCTGCGCCAGCTGCGCGACAGTCAGCTGACCCGATCCGGCGAGGTTGTAGGCGCCGCCGTCACCGCGGCCGAGCACGGCCGCGCGCATCGCCGTTGCGACGTCGTCGTGGTGGACGAGCTGAAACCGCACGCCTGGATCGGGCAGCACCGGCTTGAGGATCGGAACCCCCTCGAGCAGCCGCGCAACCGGGCGCGGCATCCGCTCTGACAGCTGCGTGTACGGGAGGCTGTCGATCAGCATCGGCGCGTCAGGCCCTGCGACGATGCACGGCCGCAACACATACGGGCGCGTCTTGCTCCCGGCCAGCGTCTCGTTGAGCATCGCCTCGACCTCGGCCTTCTGGGCCGAGTAGTAGTGGCCCGCGCTGCCGCGCGGCGGGACGACCTCGGTCAGCGGCTGCGGGTTGTCCGCGTGATAGCCGTACGCTGCGACCGACGAGGCGTAGACGAGGCGCTTGGCTCTCGCGGCGATGGCCGCCTCGAACACGTTGCGCGAGCCTTGCAGGTTGACGGCGCGGCTTTCATCGGCGTTGCCCATGATGATGAACGCCAGGTGCACCACGACGTCGGCGCCGGCCACGAGCTCGGCGACCGCCGTTCGGTCGAGCACGTCGCCCCGCTGGTAGACGACCTTGCGCCAGCCCTGCTCCTCCGGGTGAAACGGCCGGCGCGCCATCCCCAGCACGCGCCGCACCTCACGCGCGCGCTCGAGCGCGCCGACGAACGCCCTGCCGATCTCGCCTGTCGGGCCGGTCACGGCGACGGTGAGACCGCTCGAGGCGGACGCGCGAGGCGGCATCGACCCTTTCTACCGGATGGCGTCGCGCGTCGCACGGCCGCTGCCGCCTTGGTGCCGGCGACGGCAGTCGGCCGCCGCGATGCCCGTACGCTTGAGGCGTGTCGACACTGCTCGCGTCAGCCTCGATCGGCGACACGCTCACCTCGTTCTTCAACGCGGTCGGGCAGTTCTTCTCCGATCTGGCCGCCGTCAATTGGGGCCTGCTGCTGTTGGGGCTCCTGTGCTTCGCCCTGAACCTGACGCTGCGCTCCCGCGCGTTCTTCAACAGCCTGCGCGCCGCCTACCCGTCGGTCCGCTTCCAGTGGCGGCGCATCTGGGGCGCCTACTGGGCGGCGGTCGGCTTCAACAACGTCGTGCCGGCTCGCGGCGGCGACGTGATCAAGCTGTTCCTCACGCGGTCGTCGATCCCCGGTTCGACCTACCCGACCGTTGCGGCGGCGTTCTTCGTCGAGTCTGTGTTCGACGTGACCGTCGGCGTGTTCGTCCTGATCTTCGCGTTCACGCAGGGCGTCTTTCCCAAGCCGCCCGACTTCTCGAAGCTCAACGCATTCGAAATCTCCTACTTCGCCCAGCACTTTCGCTTCACGCTGTTCTTGATCACGCTGATCGCCGTGCTCGCGCTCGTCGCGTTCGCGCTGCTGTCCTCCCGCGTCAAGGCGTTCTGGGCGCGCGTGCGCCAGGGCGTCACGATCCTCCGCGACCGCCCGCGCTATCTCCGCGAAGTCGTATCGCTTCAGGTCCTCGGGTGGCTCGCAAGGTTCGCCGCGTTCTGGTTCTTGCTCGATGCCTTCGGCGTCGGCGGCTCGGTCCAGAACGTGCTGCTCGTGTTCGGGGTCAACCAGGTGGCCGGCGCGGTCCCGTTCACGCCGGGTGGCGCCGGCGTGCAGCAGGCCCTCCTCGTCAAGGTCTTCGCCGGCACCGCACCGACTGCCGTGGTCGCCGCCTACTCGGTCGGGCAGCAGATCGCGATTGCTGCGTTCACAGCGACCGTCGGACTCGCGTCGGTCATCTTCATCTTCCGCTTCCGCTCGTTCAAGGAGGTGATCTCCGCCGGGCGCGCGTCGCGCGAGGCCGAGCGCGACGGGCGGCGCGAGGCCGAAGCGGGTGGGGAGCCGCGCGCTACTGAAGCCCCGCGCGCGCCTCGCGCACGAGCGTGACCGCCTCGGGGAAGACGAGCGCCATCACGGTGCGGATCTGTTCGGCCTGCGCCTCGGCGTTGCCCTGGAGGTTGACCCGCTCGACCGCCGCGACCGTCATGTCGACCGCGAGCTTGATCGCGTTGTCGGCCCACGCCAGACGCTGCTGGCCCTGCATCTGTTCCGCGAACTCCGCGAGGCGCCGCTGAAGCTCCTCGGGGTCTCCGAACAGGTCGCCCAGTCCGCCGCCCTCCATGCGCTCATCATAGACTGGGCGACCCGATGGCCCGCGACAGCGAGATCGAACAGCAGGTTGCGCGTGAGACGCACCGGCGCGAACGCCTTGCCGTGCCCGCGTTCGCCGGCGGCATCCTCTACCTGCTGAGCGGGATCATCACCAACTCGGTCGCCGGCAGCGCGCCGACGGTCGGCGTGCTGCAGGGGCTCGCTCCGGCGCTCTCCGGCGTCGCCAAGCCAGCTGTCAGTCCCCGCGCCGCCGAAGTCAAATACCTGAGCCACCACGCGTCACCGCTGATCGCGGCGAGCGCGCTCGCCGCGATCGCGCTCGTCACGCTGGCCCTCGTCCTGGTGCTGCTCGCCGACGCCGCGCGCTTCCGTCGTCCCTCCTCGTGGGCCGGCGCGCGCCCGCTGATCCTGATCGGCGGGGTCGGTCTCGCCCTGATCAGCCTCGCCCACCAGGTCGTGCTCGCAATCGAAACGCACAGCTTCGCGACCGGCCGCGACTTCTCAAACCATGCCGTCGACCACGCGCTGGCAAAGAGCACGCCGCTCGTCGTCAGCCAGTACCTCGACCTGCTCGCCGGCCTCTCAGTAGCGGTGGCGATGGGCGTGATCATGGTCAACGCGATGCGCGTGGGGCTGGTCACGCGCTGGCTCGGCGTCGTCGGGATCCTCAGCGCGATCCTGATCTTCCTGCCGCTCGGCGGCGCGACACTCGAGGTGATCCCGTCGTTCTGGCTCGTCGCGATGGGCATTCTCTACATCGGCAAATGGCCCAACGGTCAGCCGCCCGCGTGGGAGTCGGGCGAGGCGCGGCCGTGGCCCTCCCGTGCGCAGGCACGCCAGGAAGCAGCCGGGCGCGGTACGGGCAAGCCCGCGCTTGCCACCGGCTCGGGCGACCTGACGCCGGCTCCGGCAAAGCCCGCCTCGACCGGCGCGTCGCGGAAGCGCAGACGCAAGCGCGGCTCGCGCGGCTGACCACCGCCGTGCCGTGCGGCGTGGGATTAGCCGCTCGGCTTGACGGGAACACGTCGCTACAGGTCGCTCGCCGCCCGGCGCGGCAATGCCGCCAAGCGCGCTGATGACTGCGCGCCGGTGGCAGAATTGACCGCTGCGCGTCAGCGCGAGGAGGAGAGACGATGGCAACCGAGCCCGACACAGCCGCAGGCGACGCCCTTGATGACCAGCTGGCAGCGCTGCTCGACGTCGAGACGTTCGAGCCGCCGGGCGAGTTCCGCGACCAGGCGCTGCTGACAGACCCCGACATCTATGAGCAGGTGGCCGCCGACCCGCTGGCCTGGTGGGTCGCTCAAGCGGAGCAACTGGAGTGGTTTCAGAAGTGGACGCGCGTGCTCGACGACGACGAGCCGCCCTTCTACAAGTGGTTCACCGGCGGCTCGCTGAACGTCTCCTACAACTGCCTCGACCGGCACGTGATCGCCGGGCGCGGAGATCGCATCGCCTTTCATTGGCGCGGCGAGGACGGGACCGAGCGTGACATCTCATACGCGCAGCTGCTCGCCGAAGTCGAACGTTTCGCCAGCGCGCTGAAGGACCAGGGCATCGTCAAAGGCGACGTCGTCGGGATCTACCTGCCGATGATCCCCGAGGTAGTCGTTGCGATGCTCGCGTGCGCCCGGATCGGCGCACCCCACAACGTCGTGTTCGGCGGCTTCTCCGCCGAGGCTGTGCGCGAGCGGATGGAGTTCTCCGAGGCAAAGCTGCTGATCACCGTCGACGGCGCTTCGCGCAAGGGCAAGATCGCGCCGGTCAAGGATCGCGTCGACGAGGTGATGGGCGACCTGCCGACGCTCGCGAAGATCGTCGTCGTGCGCAGCTCCGGCACGCCGTGCGAGATGCTCGACGGCCGCGACGTGTACTACGACGAGGTTGTCGCAGCCGCTGATCCGGCATGCCCGCCCGAGCCGCTGGACGCCGAGCACCCGCTCTTCATCCTCTACACGTCGGGGTCGACGGCCAAGCCGAAGGGCATCCTCCACACGACCGGCGGTTACCTGACCGGCGTCTCGGCGACCCACCGCTACGTGTTCGACCTCAAGCCCGAGTCCGACGTGTACTGGTGCGCCGCCGACGTCGGCTGGGTCACCGGCCACTCCTACATCGTCTACGGCCCGCTGGCCAACGGCGCGACGTCGGTGATGTGGGAGGGGGCGCCGGACTACCCGGACAAGGGGATCTGGTGGGAGATCGTCGAGCGCTACGGCGTGACGATCCTCTACTGCGCGCCGACCGCGATTCGCGCGTGTATCAAGTGGGGCGCGAAATGGCCCAACGAACACGACCTCTCGAGCCTGCGGCTGCTCGGATCGGTCGGCGAGCCGATCAACCCGAAGGCGTGGCTGTGGTACCACAAGGTGATCGGCGGCGAACGCTGCCCGATCGTCGACACCTGGTGGCAGACCGAGACCGGCGGGATCATGATCACGCCGCTGGCCGGCATCACGGCGACCAAGCCCGGTTCGGCCTGCTTCCCGTTCCCGGGCGTGTTCGCCGACGTGCGCGACGAGTCGACCGGAGAGCCGATCGACGAAGGCCAGGGCCTGCTCGTGCTGACGCACCCGTGGCCGTCGATGCTTCGCACCCTTTACAAGGAGCCCGACCGCTTCGTCGAGACCTACTTCAAGCGCTTTGGCAACGAGACCTACCTCGTCGGCGACGCCGCGCGGCGCGACGCCGACGGCTACCTGTGGGTTATCGGTCGGATCGACGACGTCGTCAACGTCTCCGGCCACCGGCTCTCGACCGCGGAGGTCGAGTCGGCGATCGTCGCCCACCCCGACGTCGCCGAGGCAGCGGTGATCGGCCAGCACGACGAGCAGACGGGCCAGGCGATCGTCGCGTTCGTCACGCTGCAGGGAGACCTGTCCGGCGACGAGCGGACGGTCGAGGGGATCCGCGACACGGTCGCCACGCGGATCGGCAAGTTCGCGCGGCCGAAGCGGATCATCTGGGCCGACGATCTGCCGAAGACGCGCTCGGGCAAGATCATGCGCCGGCTGCTACGCGACATCGCAGAGGGCCGTGCCCTCGGCGACGTGACCACGTTGCGCGACCCTGCCGTGACGGCGCAGCTCGAGGAGCGCGTCAAGGAGCTGCAGGCCGAAGAGGACTGAACGCGACTGACCGCGCCGAGCGCCAAGCGAGCATCGTCTGCAAGCGGGCGTGCGGCGAGCGGCAGGCCCCGCCAGCGTCGCCCGCGACCCGTGCACATCGGCTGCTCGGGGTGGAACTACAGCTCCTGGCGCCCCCTGCTTTATCCGCCTGGGCTGGCGAGCCGCGACTGGCTCGCGCGCTACGCGCAGTGGTTCGACACGGTCGAGGTCAACGCGACCTTCTATCGCCTGATCGCGCGGGAGACGGCTGAGCGCTGGGTGCAGCAGACCTCCGACGGGTTCGTGTTCACCGTCAAGGCGAGCCGCTATCTCACGCACGTAAAGCGCCTGACCGACATCGAGCAGGGCCTCGCACGCTTCTACGAGCCGCTTGCGCCCCTGGTGCAGGCCGGACGGCTGGGACCGGTTCTCTGGCAGCTGCCCGAGACGTTCAAGCGCGACGACGAGCGCCTGCGTCAAACACTCGAGCTGCTGCCCGACGGACGCCACGCGTTCGAGTTTCGCGATCGCAGCTGGTTCGCGCCCGAGGTCTACGCGCTGCTTCGCCGACACCGCGCGGCGCTGGTCGTCGGCGACCATCCCGATCGCTCGTTTCAGACCCACGAGGACACGACCTCGTGGCGCTACGTGCGCCTTCACTACGGAAGTCGCGGGCGCCGCGGCAACTACTCACAGCGCGAGCTCGACGTGTGGGCGAGGCGATTGCACCGCTGGCGCGCCGAGCGCGAGCTGTACGTGTATCTCAACAACGACTGGGAGGCCTTCGCGCCGCGCAACGCACGCCTACTGTGCAAGCGCCTGGGCGAGCTCGACGCCGACGCGTAGACTCACACCTTGCGGTACTCGGGGATCCACGAGCCGTCATCGGCACGGCCGAAATCCTGGAACAGGCCCGGCGCCTCGGCCTGCATCATTCGCGCAATCGTGTCGAACACCAGCCGCAGCTCCTCCTCCGCGCCCGGCGCCGTGCGCATCTCGATCACATGACGCAGCGTCCGCACGTTCGCCGTCCAGACGATGTCCGTGCTCAAGCCGATCGGCGCGAGCCGCCGCAGCGCGGACGTGACCTCCTTCTTGACGTGGAACGGAACGCGCTCGTCGTCGATCCCGAGCTCTGATGCCGCGCTGACCTGGAACTCCTCGAGCTGCTCGACTATCGCGAGCACCTGCTCGCGCACGGGCTCCAGTGCCGGCGGGACACGGAAGCCGATGTCGGTCAGGCGCACGTAGCGCAGGCTCTCCTGGCTGAAGGCCGATCCGGCGCGATGCCTAACAAGCTCGTGAGTGAAAACTCTCGAACAATTCCGAATAACAAAAGAGTAGTTCGCATGCTCCAAAACGCTCCCGTGCGCCGAGCGCAGGATGTTGGCGAAGTATTCGCGCTGGTCGGTGCGCACCTTCGTCACGTTCGGGTTCAGCCCCGGCTCCCAGCTGCGGTAGCACGCGCGTCCGCCGAACTCGACGATCAGCTCTCCGCCGTTGGGCGCGCCGTCGCCCTCCTCCAGGCGGCGGTCGAGCCAGGACTCGCCGCCGACGTCGGCCAGGTAGCTGCGCACGCCCTGGACGTCGATCGACGGGCGTGCGATCAGAAAGACCTGAGGAGTCGTCTCGTGCATCGGGGCGACGATGCTAGGCCGTGTCTCGGACGGCGCGAGGAGGCGCATCTGCGAGCTGTAACCTGCGCGACTACGTGAGTTCCGCACCCGGCGCCATCAGCTCGCAGACGATCGTCCAGGCGACGGAGGTCAGCCGCCGGTACGGCGAGGGGGAGGCCGCCGTGGACGCGCTCGTCGACGTGACAGTCGGCTTCCCGGCGTCGCGCTTCGCGGCGATCATGGGCCCGTCGGGCTCGGGCAAGTCGACGCTCATGCACATCCTCGCCGGGCTGGACCGGCCGACCTCAGGGACCGTCGAGATCGGCGGTGTCGAGCTCACGGGGCTCGACGACAAGCGGCTGACCCAGCTGCGGCGCGATCGCGTCGGCTTCATCTTCCAGACGTTCAACCTGCTGCCGGTCCTCAGCGCCGAGGAGAACATCGTGCTGCCGCTGTCGATCGCCGGCCGCGAGGTCGACCGCGAGTGGCTGCAGCGGCTGGTCGACGCGGTGGGGATCGCTGACCGACTCCGCCACCGGCCGGCGGAGCTCTCCGGCGGCCAGCAGCAGCGCGTCGCGATCGCCCGCGCGCTCGTCTCACGCCCGGCGGTCGTGTTCGCCGACGAGCCCACCGGCAACCTCGACTCCAAGGCGACCGACGACGTCCTTCAGCTGCTGCGCGCGGCGGTCGACGAGTTCGGCCAGACCGTCGTGATGGTCACGCACGACGCTCACGCAGCGTCGTTCGCCGACCGCCTGCTGGCGCTGGCCGACGGGCGGATCGTGCACGACGGGGAGGCGGTGAGCACCGAGCAGACGCTCGATCTGATGAAGGCGCTCGGCTGATGTTGCAGCTCGTGCTTCGCGGCTTTTTGCAGCGCAAGCTGCGCGTCGCGCTGACGGCCGTCGCGATCGTCCTCGGGGTCGCGTTGATGGCCGGCACGTACATCCTCACCGACACGATCAACCGGTCGTTCGCGGCGATCTTCCAGACCGCGAGCAAGGGCCACGACGTGGTCGTCTCACCGGCCGAACAGCTCGGCCGCGAAGTGCGCTCGCAGACCTCGCCGGTGACGCAAGCGATGCTCGAAACGGTGCGCCGCACGCCAGGGGTGGCCGAAGCGGCAGGCTCGATCTTCACGAACGGCACCTTCCTGGACACGCATCGCAAACGCGTCACGAGCGGCTTCGCGCCGGCATTCATCGCCTCGACCGTGCCCGCTCGCTTCGAGTCGTTCAGGCCGATCGCCGGCAGCTTCCCAACGGGCAGCACGCAGGTCGCGATCGACGAGGCGACGGCCGAACGAGCGGGGCTGCACATCGGCCAGCAGCTGATCGTCGCGGGCGCCGCGGCAACCGGCCGCTACACGATCGTCGGCGTCCTGCGGTTCGGCGGCGGCGAATCGTTCGGCGGCGCCGGCGCGGCGCTGCTGATCCCGCAGGAGGCCCAGCGCTTGGTCGGTCAGCCGGGGCACTACGACCAGATCGACGTGGCCGCGACGCGCGACGTCGCGCCCGGGCAGCTGCGCGATCGGATCCGCCGCGAGCTCCCCGCGACCGTCGACGTGCGGACCGGATCCGAACAGGCCACTCACGACACGAGCAACCTCGAACACAACCTCGGCGGGCTGCGGACCTTCCTCTTGATCTTCGCGTACGTCGCGCTCGTGGTCGGCGCCTTCATCATCTTCAACACCTTCTCGATCACCGTCGCCCAGCGCACGCGAGAGTTCGCGCTGCTGCGCACACTCGGCGCCTCGCGCGCGCAGATCCTGCGGCTCGTCGTCTACGAAGGCCTGTTGCTCGGTGTGATCGGCGCGGGTCTCGGCTTGCTCGTCGGGATCGGCGTGGCACCGGCGCTCGACGCGCTGTTTAAAGCCTTCGGCGCCACGCTGCCAGACTCGGGGACCGTGCTCGAGACACGCACGATCGTCGTCTCGCTGCTCGTCGGCGTCGGCGTGACGGTGCTCGCCGGGCTTCCGCCGGCGCTTCGCGCGACCCGCGTGCCGCCGGTCGCTGCGATGCGCGAGGGGGTGCAGATCCCGCCGCGACCCCTGCCGACGCGCAAAGCGCTCGTGATCCGCTTCCTCGCCGGGCTGGCGATCTTCGTCGTGCTCGTCGCCGTCGGGGCGGCGGGAGTCGGCATCGTGTTCGCCGTCGTCTGGACCCTTCGCGGCATCCGCCTCGTCGTCCGGCTGCGGCGCGGCGAAGAGCGCCCGCGCCGGCGCTACCGCGTGGTGCCCGCGCTAGGTCACGCGATCGGGACGCTCGTGCGCTGGCGCGGGATCACCGGTCGGCTCGCCGAGGAGAACTCGATCCGCCAGCCGGGGCGCACGATGGTGACCGCGGCTGCGCTGACGGTCGGACTCGCGCTCGTCGCGTTCGTCTCCGTGCTCGCAGCCAGCTTCAAGGCGACCATCAACCACTCCGTCGACCGCTCATTCGCAGGCAACCTGATCGTCGAGAACTCGCAGTCGGGCAACCAACAGGGCATCCCGCCGGGCGTCGCCACCGCGGTGCGCAAGGTGCCTGGCGTTGCGGAAGTGACGGCCGTGGCGTTCACCGTCGGGCGGCCGAGCGGGTCAAAGAGCAACGAGGCGGTCAGCGGCGTGGAACCGGCGTCGTTCGGCAGAGCCTACCGGCTGGATTGGAAGCACGGCTCGCAGGCGACGCTGACCGGCCTCGCCGGAGCCGAGGCGATCGTCACCGACGGCTTTGCCGAAAGCCGGCATCTCCACGTCGGCAGCGCGTTCACGCTGTTGACTCCGACCGGGCGTCGCGTGCGACTCACAGCGGTCGGCGTCATGAAGGAAAACGCCGAACTGCTCGGCGCCGTGACGATCGACCGCGCGCTCGCCGCCAGCGCGTTCGGGCAGCGCGAAGACGGCGTCGACTTCGTCACATACGCCCCCGGGGCCACCGACAAGCGGGTGCAGCCGCAGGTGAACACGCTGCTCGCTGCCTCCTATCCGCAGGTCCGCTCGCGCACGGCCGCTCAGTTCAAGCAGGATCTCGCCGGCCAGATCAACAACCTGCTGACGCTGATCTACGTGCTGCTCGCGCTGTCGGTGATCGTCTCGCTGTTCGGCATCGTCAACACGCTGATCCTCTCGATCTACGAGCGCACGCACGAGCTGGGGATGATGCGGGCGATCGGCACGAGCCGCCGACAGGTCCGCCAGATGATCCGCTACGAGTCCGTGATCACGGCGTTGATCGGCGGCGTCTTCGGGCTCGTGATCGGCGTCGTCGGCGCGATTCTCGTCGTCGCGCTGACGCTCTCGGGGTCCGGCTACGTCGTCGCGATCCCGTTCTCGAC
>DASXIJ010000038.1:0-14416 GCA_036498045.1 Solirubrobacteraceae bacterium | reverse complement strand
CGTTGGCCGCGCGGACGATGTCGCCGGGCTTGACCGAGCGCCCGCTGGGGAGGTTCTCGGTGGCGCCGACGACGGCGACGATCCTGACGGGCATCTGCAGGCGCGCGATCGCGGCGAGCGCCTCGATCACGGCGGCGCCGCCGGACATGTCGAACTTCATCTCAGACATCTTCGCCCCCGGCTTGAGCGAGATCCCGCCGCTGTCGAACGTGACGGCCTTGCCGACGAAGCCGAGCAGCGGCCCGGTCGCGCCGGGGGGGTCGTAGCGCATGGTGATCAGCGCGGGCTCCTGGTAGGAGCCCTGCGCGACGGCGGCGAACGCGCCCATCCCGCGCGCGACGATGCCGTCGCGCCCCTCGACCTCGACCGACAGGCCGTCGATCTCGCGCGCGAGCGCCTCGGAGTGGGCGGCAAGCGCCGTCGGCGTGAGGTCGTTGCCGGGGCGGTTCTGCAGGTCGCGCGCGGCGTTGACTGCGTCGGCGACGAGCGCGGCGGCGGAGACGGTCTCGCCGAGCTCGACCGCCGCCGCGATGATCAGCGCCTCGAGCTCGCGCGGCGGCGCGTCGACCCCGTCGGGGGACTTTGACTTGTGCCGTTCGAAGCGGTAGTCGGCGAGCACGGTCCCCTCGACGAGCGCGGCGGCGACGTCGGCGCCGGCGTCGCTCGGCAGCTGCCAGCACAGCTTGGTCGTCGACAGCTCGCGCGCGCGATCGCGCGCGACGGCGGCGACGGCACGGGCGCGCTCGGCGGTCAGGTCGCCGCGCGGGCCGAGGCCGACGAGCAGCCAGCGCTGCTGGTCGACGTGGGTCAGCGCGAGCGACTTGAACGAGCTGCGGGCCTCGCCGCTGGACAGCAGCGCTGCCACCTGGGCGGGCGCGTCGGCGCTCGCGGGCTCGCCGTCGAGGACGCCGACGACGACCGTGTCGGCGCCGCTGGCGCCGGGCGGCTGCGTCGTGGCGGTGACGTCCATCGGCCGAGCACGATATCCGGATCGCTAGGATTGCCGTCCGCCCAGGCATTTCAACTTCGGAAGAGACTGGAGAGCCCCGTCCCATGCCAAAGACCGTCATCCTCGCCAGCGCGCGTACCCCGATCGGCAAGATGGGCGGCGGCCTGTCGACGCTCGAGGCGACCGAGCTCGGCGCGGTCGCGATCGAGGCGGCGCTGAGCCGCGCCGAGGTCGAGCCCGAGCAGGTCGACCACGTCGTGATGGGCCAGGTCTTGCAGGCCGGGCAGGGACAGATCCCCTCGCGCCAGGCGCAGGTCAAAGCCGGCATTCCGAAGGAGGTCTCGTCGGAGACGATCAACAAGGTGTGCGCGTCGGGACTGCGCGCGTCGGTGCTGCTCGACCAGGCGATCCGCGCCGGCGACGTCGAGGTCGGCGTCGGCGGCGGGATGGAGTCGATGTCGCAAGCGCCATATCTGCTGCCGCAGGCGCGCTTCGGCTACCGGATGGGTGACGCGAAGATGCTCGACGCGATGGTCCACGACGGCCTGACCAACCCGTTCTCGGGCAAGCAGATGTTCGTCGAGGCGACGGAAGTCGGCGACGAGCTCGAGATGACCCGGCCGGACCTCGACCGCTGGGCGCTGCGCTCGCACGAGCGCGCTCTCGCGGCGATCGACGACGGGCGGATGGCCGACGAGACCGTGTCGGTCACGGTCATGGGACGCAAGGGCGACACTGTGGTCGAGGTCGACGAGGGGCCGCGCCGCGACACGTCGCTGGAGGCGCTCGCGAAGCTGCCGGGACTAGTCGGCAAGGAGGGCTCGCACACGGCCGGCAACTCGCCGGGGGTCAACGACGGCGGTGGCGCGCTAGTGCTGGCGTCGCAGGAGTGGGCCGAGCGCAACGGCAAGGAGGCGCTCGCCGAGATCGTCGCGCACGCGCAGAGCGCCAACGACTTCGCGTACCTGGCGACGACGCCGGCGAGTGCAGCGAAGAAGGCGCTCGAGAAGGCCGGGCTGCAGCCGGGGGACATCGACGTGTGGGAGATCAACGAGGCGTTCGCGTCGGTCACGCTCAACTCGATCCGGATGCTCGGGATCGACGAGGAGCGCGTCAACGTCAACGGCGGCGCCGTAGCGCTCGGGCACCCGATCGGCGCATCGGGCGCACGGATCCTCGGCAGCCTCGTGCACGAGCTGCGCCGCCGCGGCGGTGGCTACGGCTGCGCGGCGATCTGCTCCGGCGGGGGTCAGGGCGACGCCGTGATCCTGAAGGTCAGCTAGCCGCCAAGGTCGTGCTGGAAGAGAGCGCCGAGCGCAACGGCCGCGTGCGGGGAGCGGCCTTCTTCGACCTCGACAAGACGCTGATGGCGGGCTCGTCGGGGATCTTCTTCGCGCGGGCGGCGTACGAGACGGGGATGATCTCGCGCGCGCGGCTCGTCCGCGACGCGTACGAGAACCTGCGCTTCCGCCTGCGCGGCTCGACCGACGATCGCGCTGACGACGTCCGCAAGCGGGTCGGGGAAATGATCGCGGGCGTCGCGGTGCGCGACATGCAGCGCCTGTCGCCGCGCGTGCTGGCGGGGGTGCTCCCACGGCTGTATCCGCAGATGCTCGAGCGCGCGTACGCGCACCAGGACGCGGGCGTGCCGGTGTACATCCTCACGGCGGCATCGCAGGAGATGGCCGACCTGCTCGCGCACGTGCTCGCGTTCGATGGCGGTCTCGGCTCGCGCTCGGAGGTCGTCGACGGTCGCTATACGGGGCGCCCGGCGGGGCCGTTCAACTACCGCGAGGGGAAGGTCGCGTCGATGCAGGAGCTGGCCGAGCGCGAGGGGATCGACCTCGCGACGTCGTTTGCGTACTCGGACTCGGAGTCAGACCTGCCGATGCTGCGCGCGGTCGGACAGCCGGTCGTCGTCAACCCCGATGCCGAGCTGCGACGGATCGCCGTGCGCGAGGGGTGGGAGGTGCTGCACCTCGACCGCCTCGGGCAGCGCCTGAAGGTGCTCGCGGCGCTGGGGGCGGTCGCCGCGCTCGGTGGGCTGGGACGGGCCGCGCGCGGGGGGCGCGCGAGACCGCCGCGCCGCAGGCCGAGACGCCCGGCGCGGGGGAACGTGGCCGCGCGGGCCGCGCGGCGCGCATAGGCTGCCTCGGGCAGATGTCCGCTGAAGCTGTGAGAAAGATCCGCGTCGTCGTCGCCAAGCCGGGCCTGGACGGCCACGACCGGGGCGCCAAGATCATCGCGCGCGCTCTGCGCGACGCGGGGATGGAGGTGATCTACACGGGTCTGCACCAGACGCCCGAACAGATCGTCGAGACGGTGATCCAGGAGGATGCCGACGCCGTCGGGCTGTCGATCCTGTCCGGCGCGCACATGACGCTCGTGCCGCGCGTGGTGGAGCTCTTGCACGAGCAGGACGTCCACGACGTCGTCGTGACGGTCGGCGGAACGATCCCGGCGGAGGACATCCCGGAGCTGCAACGGCTTGGCGTCGCGGCCGTGTTCACGCCGGGCGCGCCGACGCAGGCGATCGTCGACTTCATCCGCGAAGCAACCGCCGCCCGCGCCTGATTGACTCGTCAGTCAACCGGGCAAACAAGTAGAATCTCCCGCAACAGAACCCAAGGAGAACCCGACAGACATGAAGATATGCGTCCTGGTTAAGGAGGTTCCGGACGCCGCCGTCGAGAAGAAACTGAATCCTTCGACGGGGCGCATGGACCGCAGCGGGGAGAAGAACCTCAACCCGTATGACACGCACGCGATCGAGGCGGCGATGCAGATCAAAGAGGGCGGGGCCGTTCCGGTCGAGGAGATCGTCGCCGTGACGATGGGCCCGGACAGCGCGGTGCGCGCTCTGCACAAGGCCGTCTCGCTCGGGGCCGACCGCTCGGTCCACCTCAGCGACGAGGCCGTCGCCGGCTCGGACGTCGCCGCGACCGGCTACGCGCTCGCGAAGACGCTGCAGCGCGAGAGCCCCGACCTGGTCCTGCTCGGCCAGCAGTCAGACGACGGCGAGTGCTACACGATCGGCGCGGTCGTCGCCGAGCACCTGGGGATGCCGTCGCTGACGCAGGTGATCAAGATGGACGTCGAGGCCGAGGCCCTGCGCTGCGAGCGCCAGGCCGAGTACGGCTACGACACGGTGCAGGTCAAGCTGCCGGCCGTGATCTCGGTCGGCGACGCGATCAACGAGCCGCGCTACCCGTCGCTGAAGGCGATCATGGGCGCGAAGAAGAAGCCGCTCGACAGCATCACCGCGGGCGACGTCGACATCGACACGAGCAAGGTCGGCGGCGAGCACTCCGCCGCCCAGTGGATCGCCGCGAAGGCGCCGCCGGCGAAGGCCGCCGGCGAGATCATCGAGGACGAGAACACCGACGAGACGGTCGAGAAGATCGTCGCCTGGCTCGACGAGAGGAAGCTGATCTAGATGGCGAACATCCTTGTCTACGCGCTGCATTACGACGGCGCGATCAACAAGAACTCGCTCGGCGCGGTGTCCGAGGGCGCCAAGCTCGCGGCCGAGCTCGGTGGCGAGGCGCACGCGATCCTGCTCGGGGAGAGCGTCCCGCAGGACGTCGCCGCCTCGCTGGGCAAATACGGCGCGAAGAAGGTGCTCGTCGCCGAGGGGCCCGAGGGCCTCGCGCAGCCGCTCGTCGACGCGATGGCGGCGGCGATCTCCGGCGGCGACTACTCCTACGCGCTGTTCGGCGGGGGCCTGCTGGGCTTCGAGATCGGCGCCGGTCTCGCCGCGCGGCTCGGTGCGGGCGTCGTGATGGAGGTCACGAACGTGCGGGCGGAGAACGGCGAGCTGATCGCCGAGCGGCCGATCCTCGGCGACTCGGCGATCTCTGAAATCAAATACCGCTCGGACGTCGGGATCATCATCGGGCGCCTCAACGCGTTCGAGATCAAACAGAGCGGCGACGGCGACGCGCCGGTCGAGCAGCTGTCGTTCGAGCTCAGCCCGCACGCCTCGCAGGCGACGATGATCACGCGTGGCGAACAGCGCGGCGCCGACGTCGACATCGAGGGCGCCGACGTGCTGATCGCCGGCGGTCGGGGTCTCGGCAAGGCCGAGGGGTTCGAGCTCGCGGAGGCGCTCGCGGAGGCGTTCGGCGGCAACAGCGCCGTCGCCGCTACGCGCGCTGTCGTCGACGCGGGTTGGTACCCGTACGCGGCGCAGATCGGCCAGACGGGCAAGACCGTCTCCCCGAAGCTGTATCTCGCGGCGGGGATCTCCGGGGCGATCCAGCACAAGGTGGGGATGCAGTCGTCGGAGAACATCGTCGCGATCAACAAGGACGCCAACGCGCCGATCTTCGAATTCTCCGACCTCGGCATCGTCGGCGATCTGAACAAGATCCTGCCCAAGCTGACCGAGGCCGTGAAGGCGAAGAAGGGCAGCTAGGAGGCGGGATGTCCTCGCACAACGGTTCGAGCAACGGCAAGGTCGCGCCGGCGGCGTTCCCGCCGCCGGTGAACTCCCAGAAGGAGTTCATCAAGCACGGGCTCGACGACGAGGACGAGCTGATCGACGTCGGCGTCGCGATCGTCGGGGGCGGCACGGCAGGCCTCGCGTGCGCGAACCGGCTGCTGCAGCTGCTCGCTGAGGACCCGGAGACGATGGAGCGCCTTGGCGAAGTGCCGGTGGCGGTGATCGAGAAGGCCAAGACGTGCGGCGGGCACAACCTGTCGGGCGCGGTGATGCGCCCGAAGCCGCTTGAAGAGCTGTTTGGAGATCTGACCCGCGAGCAGTGGCGCGAGGAGGGCTTCGCGTTCGGTGAGGTGACCAAGGAGGCGGTCTACATGACGCCGACGGCGAGGACGAAGCTGCGGATCCCGCCGCCGCCGCCGTTCAAGAACCACGGCAACGAGGTCGTCTCGGTATCGGCGCTGGCGCGCTTTCAGCAGCGCCAGGCCGAGGAGGGCGGCGCGTACATCCTGACCGAGACCTCGGCGACCCAGCTGGTCGTGGACGACGGCCGGGTCGTCGGCGTGCGCTCGGGCGACAAGGGCCGCGGCAAGGACGGCGAGCCGCTCGGCAACTTCGAGCCGGGGACCGACATCAAGGCGCAGGCGACGGTCCTCGCCGAGGGCTGCTGGGGCCATCTGACGGGCGCGGCGATCCGCGAGTTCGATCTCGCGAAGGATCGCGAGCCGCAGGTCTGGGAGCTCGGGGTCAAGGAGGTCTGGAAGGTTCCCAAGCCGCTCGACCGTCTGATCCACACGATCGGCCCGTGGCCGCTGAAGCTCGCGCCCAAGTACGGGCAGATCGGCGGCACTTGGATCTACCCGATGCGCGACGAGAAGACCGGCGAGCACCTCGTGTCGATCGGCTTCGTGATCGACCTCGAGTACGCCGACGCGACGACGTCCGCGCACGACCTGCTGCAGCAGTTCAAGACGCACCCGCTCGTGCGCGGGATCCTCGACGGCGGCGAGCGCGTCGCATGGGGCGCGAAGGCGCTCCCCGGCGGCGGCTACTGGTCGATGCCGAAGCTGACGATGCCGGGCGCGCTGCTCGTCGGCGACGCAGGCGGGATGGTGGACACGGTCTCACTCAAGGGCGTCCACCACGCGATCAACTCGGGCAAACTGGCCGGCGAGGCGATCTACGCGGCGCTTGCTCGCGGCGAATCGAGCTTCGAGCCATACGAGCAGGCGATCGAGGACTCGGTCACGGGCAAGGAGCTGTACGAGGTGCGCAACACGCGCCAGCCGTTTCAACGGGGCTTTCTCGCCGGCGGCCCGATCGTGAACCTGGCGATCGCGACGAAGGGGAAGCTGCCGCCGGGTCGCCTGCCGTGGCATCGCAACGACGCCAAGCCGATGTTCGTCGGCGACACCAAGGACCAGTACCCCAAGCCCGACGGCAAGTACACGTTCGACAAGCTCTCGTCGGTGTTCATCACCGGCAACGCGACGCGCGATGATGCGCCGAATCACATTCGCCTGCAGAAACATGTCCCGCGCGAGGTCGCCGAGACATGGCGCTGGATGTGCCCGGCGGGCGTCTATGAGATCCCCGAGGATGCCCCCGAGCACGGCGAGGTCGACGTGATCGTCAACTACACCAACTGCGTGCAGTGCGGCGCGATCACCGCCAAGGGCGGGCGACTGACCACGCCTGAGGGTGGCGACGGCCCCCTCTACACAATCCTCTAGCGGCGCGAGGGGCGGCGCGCTACTACGTCCTCGGTCGCTCGCGTGCTGGCCGATCGGCGGCACCATCTGGCCGCCGATCGGTACGCCACGCTCCGTGCGTCCTTGAATCACTCGCCCTCGCGCCGCTAGGCGCCCCGCGCGCAACAAACGGCTGCGGGCTTGTGTTACGGGAATGCCATGCAGCGCGCCGAGCGAGTCCAGCTGTGCCGCAGGCCGTCCCGGCGGCTGCGCGTGCTCGCACGCGCGGTGACGACGCTGCTCGCGGTGGGCGGCGTGCTCGCGCTGGCCGACGGCGTCGCGGGCGCGCAGACCGGCGACACGGCGGGGTCGGGGCTGTCTGCGCCCGGCACGACGGCGGCGTCGCTCGAACAGTGCGTGACGTCGGTCGTGCAAACCGAGCGCTCGGCGACGTTCATGGGCGAAATGACCGCGATCGCAGGCACGTCGAAGATGTCGATGCGAATCGACGTGCAGGAGCGCACTGCCGGCCAGTCCGAGTACCACGTGCTCAACGCCCCGGGCCTCGGCGTGTGGCGCGCGGCCGACCCGAAGGTGAAGCTCTACAAGTACCTCAAGCAGGTCACCAACCTGTCGCCCGACGCGTCCTACCGGGCGCTCGTCCGGTTCCGCTGGATCGGCGCGAAGGGGCGGGTGATCCGCCGCGCCGAACGGCTGACGCCGCGGTGCCTGCAGCCGGCGACCCCGCCCGAACCGCAGCCGGCGCCCACGACGGTGCCGCCCGAAGCCAGCGCGTCACAGCCCGCGACCGGCGGCACCGGGTGAGGCGACCGGCTCCAACGCGCCGTGTGCGTGCCGCTAGAATGAGTGGACGATGAAGACCGAGATCCACCCGACGTACACGCGCGCGCACGTTCACTGCACGTGCGGCAACGAGTTCATCACCCGCGCCACGCAGGAGGAGCTGCGAGTCGAGGTGTGCTCGAACTGCCACCCGTTCTACACGGGGCGTCAGAAGCTCGTGGACAGCGGCGGTCGCGTCGAGCGCTTCCAGCGCCGCGTCGCCAAGGGCCGTCTCGCTCAGACTCGATCCGCTCGATAGACCGATGTCCTCGCGCCCGGCCGGCGGTGCACCGACGATGCCGGCCGCGACGGAGGTGACGCTCGACGCGCCCAAGCCCGCGCTCGCGCAGCCGGACACGGTGGATCGCGCCGGGGTGGGCCCGGTCGTCGAGACAGCCGACGTGGGCGCGGACGGGCAGCTGAGCGCTCGTCGAGACGCGCCGGTAGGCGGCCAGGCGGTGCTCGAGGGCGTGATGATGCGCGGTGTCTCCAACTGGGCCGTCGCAGTGCGCAAGCCGAGCGCCGAGCAGCTCGCCGAGGGCGAGCGCTCGCCCGAGGAGGCGGCGCTCGGGGAGATCGAGGTCACGAGCTTTCCACTGCGGTCGGCGCTGCGGCGTCATCGACTGCTGCGTCTGCCGATCGTTCGCGGCGTCGTCGCGCTGGGCGGCTCGCTGGCGATCGGCTTTCGCGCGCTCGAGGTCTCGGCCAACGCGCAGCTGCCGCCGGCCGAGAAGAGCGCAGAGACGGACTCGGCCGACGCCGCGGCACCGGAGCAAGCAGCCGAGCCGGAGGAGATTCCCAAGGCCGTGTGGGCGGGGACGGTCGTCGTCGCGCTGTTGTTCGCGGTCGTCCTGTTCTTCTTGATCCCAGTCGGCCTGACGAGCCTGATCAAGGGACAGCTGGGCTCGTCGTTTCTGTTCTGGCTGATCGAGGGCCTCGTGCGGACGGGCATCTTCCTCGGCTACCTGCTGCTGCTCTCGCGCCTGCGCGACCTGCGCCGCGTGTTCGAGTACCACGGCGCCGAGCACAAGACGATCTCGTGCTTCGAGGCGGGGCTGCCGCTGACGCCGGCCAACGCGCAGCGCTTCTCGCGCCTGCACCCGCGCTGCGGCACCAGCTTCCTGCTCGTCGTGATGATCGTGGCGATCTTCGTGTTCGCGCCGATCGGGCTGCCCGCGTGGTACTGGCTCGTCGCGACTCGGATCCTCGGCGTCCCGGTGATCGCCGGCGTGTCGTTCGAGCTGATCAAGTTCGCCGGACGCAACCGCGACCGCCGCTGGGTGCGAGCGGTGATGTGGCCGGGGCTGAAGCTACAGCTGCTGACGACGCGCGAGCCCGATCTCGACCAGCTCGCGGTCGCGATCGCGGCGCTCGACGCCGTGCTCGAGCGCGAGCAGCCGGGCGAGCTCGCGGCCGACGACCTGATCGGCCTCGAGGTAGTTGCATAACGATCAGGACTCCTCCGAGCGCGGCGGCCGGCGGTCCTTAGACTGATCGGATGATCGAAGATCTCGTCGCGCAGATCGAGTCGCGCTTCGCCGAGCTCGGTGAGCAGATGACCGATCCGGAGGTGATCTCCGACCGCGAGCGCTACGCGCAGGTGGGCCGCGACTATCGCCAGCTCGAGCCGGCCGCGAGGCTCGCGGCGCAGTGGCGCGAGGCCCAGGAAACGGCCGGTGGCGCCGAAGAGCTCCTCTCGGAGGAGGGCGAGGACGCGGAGATGCGCGACGAGCTGACGCGGGCCCGCGCGCGGATCGAGCAACTCGAGGAGGAGATCCGGATGGCGATGGTCGAGCGCGACCCGAACGACGACAAGAGCGTGATCGTTGAAATCCAGGGTGGCGCCGGCGGCGACGAGGCGGGGCTGTGGGCAGGCGACCTCTACCGGATGTTGAACAAATACGCCGAGCGCCTCGGCTTCCAAACGGAGGCGATGGACGTCGGCGACGGCAAGTACACGTTCGAAATCAAGTCGCGCCCACCCGACGGCGCGTACTCGGTGTTCAAGTTCGAGGGCGGCACGCATCGCGTTCAGCGCGTCCCGCAGACGGAGTCGCAGGGGCGGGTGCACACCTCGACGGCGACCGTCGCGGTGCTCCCCGAGGCCGAGGACGTCGACGTGCAGATCGACCCGAGCGACCTGCAGATCGACGTCTACCGCTCGTCGGGGCCGGGCGGGCAGTCGGTCAACACGACCGACTCGGCCGTGCGCGTGACGCACAAGCCGTCGGGGATCGTCGTGTCGATGCAGGACGAGAAGTCTCAGCTGCAGAACCGCGACAAGGCGTTGCGCGTCCTGCGCGCGCGCCTGTACGAGCGGGCGCTTGCCGAGCAGCAGGCCGAGCTCGCGGCCGACCGCCGCTCGCAGGTCGGCACCGGCGATCGTGCGGAGAAGATCCGGACGTACAACTACGGCGAGCGCCGCGTGACCGACCACCGGATCAAGCTGACTGTGCACAACCTCGACGACGTTCTCGAGGGGCAGCTCGACGAGCTGACCGCCGCCTTGCAGGCAGACGAGAAGCGACGCCGCCTGCAGGCGCAGGCCGCGGCGTGAGCGCGACGCGGACACACGGCACGTCGGTCGGCGACGCGCTCGATGGCGCAATCACGGCGATCGCCGCCGCCGGCTGTGAGACCGCGCGCCTGGACGCCGAACTCCTGCTCGCACACGTGCTCGACGTCCCGCGCGAGCGGCTGCTGATCGACCGCGATCTGGTCGTCGCCGGTGCGGCGGTGAGGGCGTTCCAAGACGCCGTCAGGCGCCGCGCGGTCGAGCGCGAGCCGGTCGCGTACATCATCGGCGCGCGCCACTTCCGTGAGCTCGAGCTGAGCGTCGACCCGCGCGTCCTCGTGCCGCGGCCGGAGAGCGAGCTGCTGGTCGAATGGGCGCTCGCGCTCGCGCCACGCGTGCGTGTGCTCGACGTCGGCACAGGCAGCGGCGCGATCGCGCTCGCGGTCAAGCACGAGCGTCCCGATCTCGACGTGCTCGCCAGCGACGCCAGCGCCGCGGCTCTGGACGTCGCCCGCGCGAACGCGACGCGGCTCGCTCTTGACGTCGGCTTCGTCGAGGCCGACCTGCTCGACGGCGCGCCCGACGAGCTCGACGCGGTGATCGCCAACCTGCCGTATGTCGCGACGGCCGACCGCGCGACGCTCGCGCCCGAGATCACCCGCCACGAGCCACCCATGGCGTTGTTCGCGGGCACCGACGGGCTCGACGCGATCCGCGCCCTCACGGCGCAGCTCGCCGCGCGCAAGCGGATCGGCGCCGCCGCGCTCGAGGTCGGAGTCGGCCAGGCTCCTGCGGTTGCCGCGATGCTGCGCGCGGCCGGGTTTGCCGACGTCGCATGCATCCGCGACCTCGCGGGTATCGAGCGGGTGGTGGCAGGGGAGCGCCCACGATGACGAGCGGGTCGCTGAGCGACGACGACGCCGAGCGCCTGCGCGACTGCATCGCCGGCGGCGGCGTGGCGGTGTTCCCGACAGACACCGTCTACGGCGTCGGCTGCGATCCGGAGGACGCGGACGCGGCCAAGCGCCTGTATGCGCTGAAGGGACGCTCGCGGGCGCGGCCGGCGGCCGTGATGTTCTTTGCCCTCGCGCCCGCCCTGCGCGCGCTGCCCGACCTCAGCCTGTCCGAGCGAAACGCGCTGCAGGCGCTGCTGCCCGGGCCGGTGACGCTGCTGGTCGAGAACCGCTCGGGCGACTTCCTCCCGGCGTGCCGAAGCGACCCGACCACGCTCGGCCTGCGCGTGCCGTGGCTGCCCGAGTCGCTTCATGCGCTCTGTGCGATCGGCGACCCGGTGATGCAGACGAGCGCGAACCTCAGCGGCGAGCCTGACGCGCGCAAGGTCGCCGAGGTACCGCCGGCGCTGCGTGACGGCGCCGCCGTCGTGCTCGACGGGGGCACGCTGCCGGGCGTTCCCTCGACGGTGATCGACCTGCGTGAGTACGACGCGAGCGGCGAATGGCACGTCCTGCGCGAGGGCGCGCTGTCGACCGAGGCGGTCGGCGAGCTGCTGCGCGACGTTCGCTAAAACGCCCTCGCGCGCTCGTGCTAGCCTCGTCAGCGCTGCCGCGACTGGCGTTTGAGGTGGACCAACCACCGGGGAGCGGCAAGCGGAAACGCCGCGCGCCTGGGCACCAAAGCACTCACGCCTGCAAGGAGGGCGCCGTGTCCGAACTCAGCCCCGACTACTTCAACCGCCCGCTCGGCGAGGTCGATCCGGAGGTCGCCGAGGTCCTGCGCGGCGAGCTCGAGCGCGAGCAGAACACGCTCGAGGCGATCGCGTCGGAGAACTTCGTGCCGCGCGCCGTGCTCGAATGCCAGGGCTCGGTGCTGACCAACAAGTACGCCGAGGGCTATCCCGGGCGGCGCTACTACGGCGGCTGCGAGTGGGTCGACATCTCCGAGCAGCTCGCGATCGACCGCGCCAAGGCGCTGTTCTCAGCCGAGCACGCGAACGTCCAGCCCCACTCGGGCGCGCAGGCGAACACCGCCGTCTACCACGCCCTGCTGCAGCCCGGCGACACGATCATGGGCCTGTCGCTCGCCCACGGCGGGCACCTGACACACGGGATGAAGATCAACGTCTCCGGGCGGCTGTATGAGATCGCGGCGTATGAGGTCGATCGCGACGCCGGCCTGATCGACATGGACGAGGTCGCGAGGATCGCGCGCGAGCGCAAGCCGAAGCTGCTGCTCGCCGGCTGGTCGGCCTACCCGCGCCAGCTCGACTTCGCCCGCTTTCGCGAGATCGCCGACGAGGTCGGCGCGCTGCTGATGGTCGACATGGCGCACTTCGCCGGTCTCGTCGCCGCCGGGCTGCACCCCAACCCGGTCGAGTTCGGCGCCGACGTCGTCACGACGACCACCCACAAGACGCTCGGCGGTCCCCGCGCCGGCGCGATCCTCTGCAAGCAGGAGTACGCCAAGAAGATCGACTCGGCCGTGTTCCCTGGGCAGCAGGGAGGACCGCTCGAGCACGTGATCGCGGCAAAGGCGGTCACGTTTAAGATCGCCGCGAGCGAGCTGTTCGCAGAGCGCCAGCGGCGCACGCTCGACGGCGCGCGCGCGTGGGCGCAGGAGCTGCTGTCGGCGGGTCACGGCGTCAACGTCCTCACCGGCGGCACGGACGTCCACCTCGTGCTCGTCGACCTGCGCGACGCGCGCCCGGAGCTGACCGGCCGCCAGGCCGAGGACAGGCTGCACGCGATCGACATCACCGTCAACCGCAATGCGGTCCCGTTTGACCCGCGCCCGCCGATGGAGGCGTCGGGACTGCGAATCGGCACGCCCGCGCTTGCCACGCGCGGGCTCGAGCACGACGACTTCGTCGAGGTCGGCGAGATCATGGCGATCGCGCTGACGCCCGAATACGAGTCGCGTGCCGGCGAGCTGGCCGAGCGCGTCGCGCAGATCGTCGAGCGCTACCCGCTCTATGACTGGGTGGCTCAGGCCGGCGTCCAGGCGGCCTTCTGAGGCGATCGGCGGCGCGGAAGGCTGCCGGGCGCCATCGCGTGCGTGCGACCCCCGCGCCTGCGATGCTGTTTAGCGTTCGATGGCGCATCCAGACGAGCTCGACGCGCTTTTCGCATTCCTCGTGGCGGCCGCCGTCTCCGCGCTGCTGACGCCGCTCACGATGCGCATTGCGCGCGCTGTCGGCGCGATCGACGAGCCGCGCGAGCGCGGCCTGTCGGAGAGCCCGACGCCGCTGCTGGGCGGCCTGGCGATCCTCGCCGGCACGCTCGTCGCGGCGCTGATCTGGCTGCCGTCGGGGTACGGCTCAGAACACGAGCTGTGGCGCGGCGTGCTGCTCGCGGCGGCGGTGATCACGCTCGTCGGCGCGCTGGACGACCGCTTCGACATGCCGCCGGTCGTCAAGCTCGTGGGGCAGATCGCCGCGGCCGTGATCGTCGTGCACTACGGCGTCGCGGTGAAGTCGATCACGCTCCCGTTCGTCGGCTCGCTCGCGTTCCCCAACGCGGGCGTCACCAACGCGGGCCCCGTGCTGACCGTGATCGGGCTCGTGCTGATGATGAACGTCGTCAACTTCTCCGACGGCGTCGACGGTCTCGCTGCCGGCGTCTGCACGATCATCGCCGGCGCGATGACCGTGATCGCGTTCGACCTCGGGCGTCCACAGCCGGGGGTGCTCGCAGCGCTGACGGCCGGCGCGGCGCTCGGCTTCCTGTTCTACAACTTCCCGCCGGCGTCGAGCTTCATGGGCGATTGCGGGGCCAACCTGCTCGGGCTGATGATGGGCGTGATCGCCGTCGAGGCGGCGGTCAAGACGGCGGCGGTCGTGTCGTTCGTGCTGCCGTTGATCCTGCTCGCCGTGCCGTTCTTGGACACGACGTTCGTCGTGCTCAAGCGCGTGAAGTACCGCCAGCCGATCTATCGACCCGACAGCGAGCACTTCCATCATCGGATGGCGCGGATCGGCTTCTCCAGCCGGCGCACGATCGCCTACCTGTACGCGTGGACGC
>DASXIJ010000037.1:0-9133 GCA_036498045.1 Solirubrobacteraceae bacterium | reverse complement strand
ACGTGTTACTCACCCGTTCGCGGCTCTGCCCCAGGGCAAGCCCTGGTTCGTCGCTCCACTTGCATGTGTTAAGCACGCCGCCAGCGTTCGTCCTGAGCCAGGATCAAACTCTCCGTGAAGAACTTCACGAAAAGCTGTCATTGGTTTGCGCTCGTCCGCCGTGCGCGAACGCACGACGAGCTCACGACCGCCGGGACCTATACACCGTGGTCCCGGCCCATGACGGGGTACTGCTCTACTTGACTCTTTGCCGTCGCGCGGACGCTGGCCGATGTTCGATCGGTAGATCAACGATCGGTGCTCCCGCCGACGGGTCGAACCTGGACGCACACCACGATCGACGAATCGATCGTAGATGCGCATGCTGTTGAGTTTTCAAAGACCGCCGAGCCTCTCGAAAGGTGCTTCCTTCTGAGGAGACCTGCCCGCCCCAGCGTCCGAGGACGCCTTTGGGGCGAACGACCGAGTATAGCGCTCAAGCCACGCGCAGGCGACGAAAGCGGCGCTTGCCGACCTTCAGCACCTGCCCGTCGGCACGCGCGCTGGAGACATCGTACTCGCCGGCCGCGACGGGGGCGTCGCCGAGCGTCACGCCCCCCTGATCGATCAGCCGCCGCGCCTGCGCGCGCGAGAGTCCGAACTCGGCGGCGATCACGCCCGGCAGGTGCACGCTCGCGCCGTCGGCTGCGACGGCGGCGTCGTCGATCTGCTCGGGCGCCTCGTGGGAGACGAACACGCGCTCGAACGCCCGTTCGGCGGCGGCCGCATCCTCGTCGGAGTGAAGCCACGCGACGAGATCGCGCGCAAGCGCGCGCTTGACATCACGCGCGGCCGTGCCGCCCGGCGCCGCGTCACCGTCGGCAGCGGCGTCACCGTCGGCCTCGCCACCCCGATCGAGCAGCAGCCGCCGGTACTCGCCGACGAGCTCGTCGGGAATCGACATCGCCTTGCCGTACATCTCGGCGGGCGGGTCGGTGACGCCGATCTGGTTGCCGATCGACTTGGACATCTTCTGGCGGCCGTCGACCCCGACTAGCAGCGGCATCGTCAGGATCGCCTGCTCGGGCTTGCCGTATGCGCGCTGGACGTCGCGCCCGAGCAGCAGGTTGAACTTCTGGTCTGTCCCGCCGAGCTCGACGTCGGCGTCGACGGCGACCGAGTCATACCCCTGCAGCGGCGGGTAGAGCAGCTCGAGCAGCGAGATCGGCTCGTTGGCCGACCAGCGCTTGGCGAAGTCGTCGCGCTCGAGCAGCTGCGCGACGGTGGTCGTGCGCGTGAGGCCGAGCAGGTCCACGAGCGGCATGTCCAGCCACTCGCCGTTGCGCCGCACCTCCAGCAGCTCGGGGTCGTCATCGAGGATCAGCAGCGCCTGGCTGTGGAACGTGTTCGCGTTGGCGTCGATCTCCTCGCCGGACAGGATCGGGCGCAGCGTCGAGCGACCGGACGGGTCGCCGATCCGCGCGGTGTAGTCGCCGACGATCAGCACGACGCGGTGCCCGGCGTCCTGGAACTCGCGCAGCTTGCGCAGCACGACCGCATGCCCGAGGTGGATGTCGGGCGCGGTCGGGTCGATCCCGAGCTTGACGCGCAGGCGACGACCGTCGACCGCGGCGCGCTGTAGCCGCTCGGCGAGGGCGCCGTCGGGGAGGCTGTCGACGGCGTTGCGCGCGAGCCACGCGGCCAGGGCGCGGGGGTCGTGCGCGGCCGCGTCGCTGGCGTTCGGCATGGGCGCCAATGCTAGACTCTCGCCGGCGCGAGGGCCCCTCGGCGCTGCGCCGAAGCGCGCGGCGCGCACACTCCGCGTGCGCCGCCTGGAGAGCATGTCCCGGCGTCTGTGGGAGCTCGCCACGCCTCGCCGATGAGCGTTGAGGTCCGCCCCGACATACCCCCTGCACCGGCGCCCGCGCCGGGCGATCGCGGCGCTGGCGCCAAGCCGCGGCTGAAGCGGCTTCGATTCATCTCGATCGTGCTCGCGGCGCTCGTGCTCGGGCTCGTGTCGTTCGTGTTCGGGATCTTCATCTCGGTCACATCCGACCTGCCGTCGCTGGCGCGCTTCTCGACGCTGAAGGACGCGCGCAGCTCAGTCCTGCTCGACGACCTCGGACATCCACTCGGCGTCGTCAGCCAGCAGAACCGCGTGATCGTTACGCCGAGCGAGATCCCACAGGTCGTCAAGGAGGCGGTGATCGCGATCGAGGACAAGCGGTTTGAGACCAACAGCGGGGTCGACATCCGCGGGATCGGGCGCGCGTTCGTCCAGGACGTCCTGCACAAAGGCAGCGTCCAGGGCGCATCGACGATCGAGCAGCAGTTCATCAAGAACGCGCTGCAGGCGCAGTCGCACCGCACGATCTTCGAGAAGCTGCGCGAGGCGGCGCTCGCATTCCAGCTGTCGCACAAGTGGTCGAAGGAAAAGATCCTCACTGCGTACCTGAACACGATCTACTTCGGCAACGGCGCGTACGGCATCGAGTCGGCCGCGCAGACGTACTTCGGACGCGACGTCAACCACGTCGGCTGCGGCCAGCCCAGCCACCAGCTGTGCGTCCAGCAGCTGCAGCCGTGGGAGGCGGCGCTGCTGGCGGGGATCATCCAGTCGCCGACGGCGTATGACCCGGCGGAGCACCCCGTGGCGGCGCGCACGCGGCGCGACATCGTCCTGCGCCAGATGCTCGACCAGGGCTACCTGACCCAGCAGGTCTACGAACAGAGCGTCGCACAGGCGCTGCCGGCGCCGCGCGACGTCCAGGCGCCGACGCAGCAGACCGTCGAAGGCGTCGACGCCGGCTACTTCACGAGCTGGGTGCAGCAGCAGATCATCGAACGCTACGGCGCCTCGCGCGCGTTCAACGGCGGGCTGAGGATCAAGACGACGCTCGACCTCGAACTGCAGCGCTCGGCCGAACACGCGGTCAACGCGTACCTCGAAAGCCCCGAAGGCCCGACGGCGTCGCTGGTCGCGATCGAAAACTCGACGGGCGAGGTGCGCGCGATGGTCGGTGGGCGCAACTACGCCCAGACGCCGTTCAACCTCGCCACCAACGGCGAGCGCCAGCCGGGGTCGTCGTTCAAGGCGTTCGACCTCGCGGCGGCGCTCGAGGACGGCGTCTCGCCCGAATCGACGTGGACGTCCAAGCAGAAGATCTTCATCGTCCCCGGCACGAGCGGCAAGGAAAAAT
Source organism: Solirubrobacteraceae bacterium (assembly GCA_036498045.1). Classification (GTDB taxonomy): domain Bacteria; phylum Actinomycetota; class Thermoleophilia; order Solirubrobacterales; family Solirubrobacteraceae; genus Palsa-744. Next base: position 5,954 of record DASXIJ010000037.1, on the reverse strand, counting down.
TCGTCGTCCACAACGACGAAGGCAACTACACCGGCTCGAACACGCTGACCGGCGCGACGGCGTTCTCCGACAACTCGATCTACGCAGAAGTCGGGCTGAAAGTCGGGACCCACCGGATCGCGCGCCTGGCGCACCGGATGGGAATCACGACGCCGCTGTCGACGAACCCGGCGATGACGATCGGCGGGCTGACCGTCGGCGTGACACCGCTGGACATGGCACACGCGTATGAGACGATCGCCCACGGCGGGCGGCGCGTCAGCGGGACGCTCGCGCACGGCGGCGGCGAGCCGGTGGCGATCCAGGAAGTGCAGGCCGGGCCGCACGCGCTGCCCGACGGCAGCCGGCTCGACGTCAACCACGTCCTCACGACGCCCGTGCTGCCGGCGTCGATCGCGTCGACCGAGACGTCGATGCTCGAGACGGTGCTGCAGTACGGCACCGGCAAGGCCGCCGCGCTCGGCCAGTTCGCGGCGGGCAAGACGGGCACGACGTCCAACTACGGCGACGCGTGGTTCGTCGGCTGGGACAGCAAGTACACCGTCGCCGTGTGGGTCGGCTACCCCGACAAGCTGATCCCGATGACGACCGCGTTCAACGGCCAGCCGGTGCTCGGCGGCACGTATCCGGCGCTGATCTGGCACGACTTCATGACGTCGGCGCTGACGATCGACAAGGGCCGCGCCGAAGCAGCGGGCGCGAAGGGCAAGAAGGGCGCCGGCGGCGAAGGCGAAGAAACGAGCTCGAGCGGCGGCGGCGAAACACCACCGCCGGCGTCGAGCGGCGGCTCGCGCTCCTCTCAGGGGAGCTCGCCGAGCACGGGCGGCGGTGGCGGTGGCGCGAAGTCATCGCCTCCCACCGGCGGCCAAGGGGGCGGCGAAGGGGCCACGCCGGAAAAGTCGCCCACGCCGGCGCCCGCCGAATCGACCCCGCCAGCGGCGTCGCCGCCGCCGAGCGAAGGATCGGCGCCGTCGTCGCCGACCGGCGGCGTCAGCCCGGGCGGCTAGCGGCGGCTCATGCCGGGACGGCCGCGCGCCCGCTCGCGCCGGCCGCGTGGCGCGTCGCGATCACGAGCGCGCCGCCGTCGGGGGCGAACGACACCGAGCTGCGCGTCGCCCCCTCGTCGCGGTCGCTTGCCGGGCGCAGGTCGAACCGACGAAGGACGACCTCGATCACGCGCTTCATCTCCAGCTGCGCGAAGTACCACGCGACGCAGCGGCGCACCCCGCCGCCGAACGGGATCCACGTGTACGTGCCGGCGGCTGCGTCGAGGAAGCGCTCGGGGCGAAACTCCAGCGGGTCGGGGTAGACGTCGGGCCGGCGATGCATCAGATGGACGCACGGAGCGACGATCGTATCGGCGGGGATCGCGTAGCGGCCGAGGCGCATCGGCTCGAGCAGGCGGCGCATCACGAGCGGCACGGCCGGGCACAGCCGCAGCGTCTCCTTGACGCACGCGTCGAGGTACTCGTCGCGCTCGCCGCACAGGACCTCCTGGCGCAGGCGCGCGAGCTTGTCGGGGTGGCGCAGCAGGCGCTCGAACACCCACGCGAGCGACGTCGCGGTCGGGCCGTCGGACAGCATCGTGACGAGTTCGTCGCGCAGCTTGCGTTCGCCGTCGGGACCGGCGTCCTCGCCGCCGTACTCGCGCTCGAGCATCGTGTGGATGTCGTTGTGCTCGCGCTCGTCGCGGTCGGACCGCGAGCGCGCGCGTCGCGTGCGGACCTCGTCGAGGACGACGTCCTCGACCCGTCCGAGCGCTTCGCGAAAACGCGTGCTCGACGTCAGCGAGCGCTTGCCGACGCCCGCGAGCACCGCCAGGCGTCGCGGGTGGTTGATCCAGTCGGTCAGTTCGACCAGCCGCACCACGAGCAGCTCGCGTCGCGCGGGCTCGATCTCGTCGAACACCGCGCTGATCACGACGTCGAGGCTGATCGCCTGCATCCGCGGCCACAGCGCGAACGGCTCGCCGATCGGCCACTTCGCGACGTGACGTTCGGCGACGGCGCTCATCATCGCGCCGTACTCGCGCATCCGCTCGCCGTGGAACGACGGCAGCAGGCGCCGGCGGTCGCCGAGGTGCTCCGGCTCGTCGAGCAGCATCACCGAGCTCGAGCCGAGCAGCGGCTCGAGCAGCGGGTTGGCTTCGCCCGCGCCCGCGCCGACGAGCGCCGCGTCGGTGGTGAACACGCGCTTGACGTGCTCGGGGTCGCTCACGAGCACCCACGGGCGGCGGCGGATCTGCAGGGTGAACAGGTCGCCGTGGCGCACGGCGCAGTGGTCGAGGAACGCGAGCGGGCGCAGCGCCCAGATCGCCGCCTGCACCGTCGTCGGAAGTCGCGGCCCAGGCGGAAGACCCGGCGGGCGGGGCGCATCGTGGGTGGGCGGCGATGTTGTCATCCGATCTGCTCCTGGTCGTTTCTGTCTGGCCGTCTGCGACCGCTCCCGACGGGCGCTTGCGTCCGCCGCAACCGGCGCGTCGTGCGCTGACGGCCAGCAACTGCGGGGGCTTGCGCCGGATCGCAGCAATCGCCTCACCCTCGTGATTACACGATCGCGTGGCCGCGCGCGAACGCTCTTTTTGAGGGAGGCCGATGACTGCCTTTCGATGCGCGGTCAGCGCGCGGGTTCGCGGCCGCGACGGTTGGCGTCGGCAGCGCGCGCCGCAGGGCGCAGCCCGGTCACCGGTCAGAGCCGCGGCCGCGACACGTTCGCGTCGCCCGCGGCGCAGAAGCGCCAGCGCAGGTCGACCGCGCGCGTGATCCCGACGCGCACGCCGACGACGACCTGCGGCTGCAACCAGCCGTCCTCGCGCGCGCCGATCCGCACGGGCCCGTCTGCGAGCGACGTTCCGTTCTCGTCGAGGCGGATCGCAAGCGCCTGCGACAGCTTGCCCGGGCCCGAGCACAGCTCGGAGTCGCGCGCGGGGCGCCCGCCGACGAGCCCGCGCCGCGCGCGCATCAGCTCGATCCCGTCGAGCGGCGCGAGCGCGCGGATCAGGATGCCCGCGCCGACGCCGTCGGGCTCGCACACCGCGTTCAGCAGCGCGTGGATCCCGTAGGAGCGGTAGACGTACGCGCGGCCGGGCGGCCCGAACAGCGTCTGCGTCCGCGGCGTCAGGCCGGCGAACGCGTGGGAAGCAGGCTCGCTCTCGTGGTAGGCCTCGGTCTCGACGATCACGCCCGAGCACCCCTCGTGCTCGACGATGCAGCCGACCAGCTCCGGCGCGACCTCGACCACCGGGCGCGCGTAGAAGTCAGGCGTGAGCGGACGCATCGAGCGCGGCGCGCGCCGCCGCGAGCTGCTCGGCCAGGCGGCTCGACGACGTACCGCCCTCGGAGACCTTCGACTCGAGCCATGAGCGTTTCGCGAGGACCTCGTGGAACTCCTCGGCGTGGGCGGCGAGCGTCTCGCTGGGGGCGGCGAGCTCGTCGCTCGTCAGCTGCGAGAGCGTGCGTCCGCCGTCGAGCGCCGTTCGCACGAGCCCGGCGACGACGCCGTGCGCCTCGCGAAACGGGACGCCGAGGCGCACGAGCAGGTCGGCGACGTCGGTCGCCGCGATCAGCTCATCCGAGGCCGCCTGCGCCATCCGCTCGCGATCGAAGTGGACGCCGGCGATCATCCCGGTCGCCGCGGCGAGCGTCAGCTCGAGCGTGTCGACCGCGTCGAACAGGTGCTCCTTGTCCTCCTGCAGGTCCTTGTTGTAGGTCAGCGCGAGCGCGTGCAGCACGCCGTGGAACGCGGCCTGATGGCCGACGACGCGCGGGGCCTTCGCGCGCAGCAGCTCCGCCGCGTCGGGGTTCTTCTTCTGCGGCATGATCGACGAGCCCGAGCTCCACGCGTCGGGCAGCTCGGCGAAGCCGAACTCGGCGCTCGACCACAGGACGAGCTCGGCGCCGAGGCGCGACAGGTGCGTCGCGCACGTCGCCGCGGCGTTGAGGTAGTCGAGCACGAAGTCGCGCCCGGAGACGGCGTCGATCGAGTTCGGCGCGACGGCGGCGAAGCCGAGCTCGTCGGCGATCATCTGCCGGTCGGTGTCGAAGTTGACGCCGGCGAGCGCGCCGGCGCCGAGCGGCAGCGAGCCGGCCTGCGAGCGCGCGAACGCAAAGCGCGCGCGATCGCGCTCGAGCATCCAGAAGTACGCGAGCAGGTGATGGCCGAGGTACACCGGCTGGGCGCGCTGCAGATGCGTGTAGCCGGGCATCGGCCAGTCGGCGTGCTGCTCGGCGCGCGCCAGCAGCGCCGCCATCAGCTCGCCGATCTGAGCGATCGCGTGCGCGGCGCAATCGCGCGTGTACATCATCAGGTCGGTCGCGACCTGGTCGTTGCGCGAGCGCGCGGTGTGCAGGCGACCGGCGACCGGCCCGGAGATCTCGGTCAGGCGCCGCTCGATCGACATGTGGATGTCTTCGTCGCCGGCGTTGACGTCGAAGCGGTCGTCGGCCAGCTCGGCCTCGACCGCGTCGAGGCCGGCGAGTAGCGCGTCGCGATCCTCGGCGGAGATGATGTCGCGGGCGGCGAGCATCCGCGCGTGCGCGCGCGACTGCGCGATGTCCTGTGGCCACAGCCGCCGATCGAAGCCGATCGACGAGTTCAGGCGGTGAAAGTCGTGGTGCTGCTGGTCGCGGAAGCGGGACACGCGCCGCAGTCTATGAGGCGGCCATGCCGCCCGATCGAGCGCGCGGGCCGCCCGCTGCCCGCGCGGTCGCGCCGCGCTCGAGCGCGTCGCTCAGGCGCGCCGCCACCCGCTGCACCTGCTGCTCGGACATCTCGGGGAAGAACGGGAGCGCGAGCGAGCGCTCTGCGACGCCCTCGCAGACGGGGAACTGGCCCTCGCCGCGCGACGTGCGCTCGCGGTAGAAGCTCATCAGGTGGATCGCCGGGAGATACGGCTTGCTCTGGATGCCGTCTGTCGCGAGCGCGCCGATCACCTCATCGCGGTCGGCGCCGGCGGGGAGCTGGACCACGAACACGAACCAGCCGCGCTCGTCGCCGCCGGCGTCCGGGCACGGCAGCTGCAGGCCGTCGATCGCCCCAAGCGCATCGCGGTAGCGCTCGGCGACACCCGCGCGCTGGGCGAGCATCTCGTTGAGCCGGTGCAGCTGCGCGATGCCGAGCGCGCATGCGAGCTCTGACAGCCGGTAGTTGAAGCCGAGGCGGTCGTGGTCGAGCCAGTCCATGTTCGGCGCGCGGCCCTGGTTGCGCTCGGAGTCGAGCCGCTGCTTGAGCGTCGCGTCGGCGAGCGTGACCATCCCCCCCTCGCCGGTCGTCAGCTGCTTGTTGGCGTAGAAGCCGAACACGGCCGGGTTGCCGCGGCCGCCGACATTCCTGCCGTCGGCGTGGCGCGCACCGAGCGCCTCGCACGCATCCTCGACGAGCGCGAGGCCGTACTCGCGCGCGATCCGCTCGAACGCGGGCATGTCGGCGGGATAGCCGAAGATGTGCACCGGCAGGATCGCCTTCGTGCGCGGCGTGATCGCCGCCTCGGCGGCCGCCGGGTCGAGGTTCAGCGTGACCGGGTCGATCTCGGCGAACACCGGCTTCGCGTCGCAGTAGAGGACCGCGTTGGCCGATGCGACGAACGAGAACGGGCTCGTGATCACCTCGTCGCCGGCCTGGACGCCGGCGGAGCGCAGCGCGAGGTGAAGGCCGGCCGTGCCACTCGATACGGCGCTCGCACATGGCGCGCCGATCCTCTGGGCGAACAGCGCCTCGAACTCACCGAGCTTCGGGCCCAGCGATAGCTGGCCCGAGCGCAGCACGTCGATCACCGCGCGCTCCTCCGCCTGCCCAAGCACCGGCTTGGCCAGCGGGATCGGCTCGTCGGCCACTAGCCCTCGCCGCGCGCGCTCGCCGGCGCGGGGCGCTCGCTCGCGGCGTCCTCCGGGCGACGGCCCGGCTGCATGCCGTACTCGAGCGAGTCGACGAGCGCGTCCCACGACGCCGCGATCACG
>DASXIJ010000036.1:0-38242 GCA_036498045.1 Solirubrobacteraceae bacterium | reverse complement strand
GCTGTTCAAGCTGCGGATGACCGCGCAGCTGGAGCAGGCGTTCGGCAAGGTGATCGAGCACCAGGCCAAGCGCAAGTAGCGCGATCGCCTCGTTCGTATCCTCGTCTAACGCCGATCACTGTTCGATCGCTTGGGGCAAAGGCTGTCGATAGGTGCTCAGAACGGCTATGCGGCGGGCACAACTACTCAGACAGCTCGTGCTCGACTCGCGGTACGTAATCGACGAGCACCTCGTCGCGACCGCGATGCTCGCACGCGCGGCGGTGCGCCGAGCGGTCGCCGGCGTGACCTTCCGCAACGAGGCGACGCGCCCATCGCGCGCACGCGCGCTGCAGCTTTCCGACGGGGCTTTTCCACCGACCGGGCCGGTGTAGGCGGTGCTCGAGTCCTCCGTCCCGGTCGCCCACGAACTGCTCGGGCAGTGCATCAAGCAGGGCCAGGCGCTCGTGCAGCGCGCGAGCCTGGTCGGCGACCTCACCGACTACGAGGCGTGGAAGGCCGCGCGCAAGCAGTGGATCGCCCCGACCACGAAGGCGCTCGAGCACCTCTACGACGGACCGCGCGAGGCGCGTGAGTTCGTCGATGCGGTCACCTGCCTCGACCCAGGCGGGCGGTGGCAGCAGCAGTACTCCGCGGACCTGGACTGCGTCAAGAGCGCGCTCGAGCTGCTCACGGTCCTGCAGGGGGAGCTCGCGTTCGACGCAGGCGCCGGGCCGGGCACGTTGACGCAGGCGACCGACGCCCCGGCGAAGGATGTTCAACGTCCCGAGCTGGAGGCGCGTACGCCAGAGTCCTCCCCGTCGGCCGACAACGCGCCGACCGACGGGTCAGCCGTCATCGAGCAGCGCGCCAGCGCGGCCGCGTCGGCGGAGCCAGACGAGCGCCCAGATCCCGAGGTTGCGCTGCGTGAGCGCGAGCGCCCCGTCGACGAGGCGACGATCGACGATCAGCAGCAGGCGCCGCTCGCGCAGGGCACATCCTCGGAGGAAGCGCCAGACGAGGAGGCGCCGGTGGTCGGCGCCGAGCTCGAGCGGGCGCCGGTGGTCGGCGCCGAGCTCGCGACGCCCGACGCGGTGGCGCCCGCGGAGCACGACGATCCACGTCGGCCGGCAACGGCTCAGGCGCACAGGCTGTTCCTCGCGCACGGCCGCGACGAGCGCTGGAAGGAGGCTGTCGCCCACCTGCTCGCGCAGGCGGGCACCGAGGAGGTGACGATCCTCAACGACCACCCCGAGGAGCGCGTCAAGCTGCTCGAGCACATCGGCGAACAGCCGGGTGGCTCGCGCTATGCGATCGTGCTGCTGACGGCCGACGACATCGGCGCGATGCGCCTGGAATCCGTCGAGGAGCCGTATTTCACGACCCGGCCGAGCCAGCGCGTCGTGTTCGAGATGGGCTTTCTGATCGCCGCGCTGACGCCGGGCCGGGTGTGCGTGCTCTACGAGGACGGCGTCGAGCTGCCCTACGAGCTGACGGGCATCTCCCACGTGCGCCTGGACCTCGCCGGGACGTGGCAGCCGAAGCTGCTGCTCGCGCTCTGCCGCGCAGGCTTCGACTACGACCTCAACCGCCTCGCGGCGGCCTGAGCTCACGCTGGCGCGCTCGGCGGCGGCCGTCGTTTCCGCTGCGCGGCTCGACAGGCGCCAGCGGTTTGACAGATAATGCGGTCGATGCAGGTCGACTTCTGCGGCGTGCGTGGCTCGCTGCCGGCGGCCGGCGTCGAGTTCTCGCGCTATGGCGGCCACACGTCGTGCGTCGCCCTGTCGCACGACGACGAGCGCGCGCCGTCGCTGCTCCTCGACGGCGGGACGGGACTGCAGCGCGTCGCCGCGATGCTCGACGGCGAGCCGTTCAACGGCTCGATCGTGCTCAGCCATCTGCACTGGGACCACGTCCAAGGCCTGCCGTTCTTCTCCGCCGGCGACCGCGCCGACTCGCGCGTGGAGCTCCTGCTCCCCGAGCAGTCAAGCGGCGCCAGCGCGCTCGACGTGCTCGCGGGACTGATGTCCCCTCCGTACTTTCCGATCCCGCCGACGACGCTGCGCGGCGACTGGTCGTTTCAGTCGATCGCGGCCGGTGACAGCGAGGTTGCCGGCTTCTCGGTGCTCGCGCGGGAGATCCCCCACAAGGGTGGACGCACGTTCGGCTACCGCGTCAGCGACGGGCACTCGTCGCTCGCCTACCTGCCCGACCACAACCCGACGTCGCTCGGCGGCGGCGCGGACGGCTTCGGCGAGTACCACCCCGCGGCGCTCGAGCTCGCGCGAGACGTCGACGTGCTCATCCACGATGCGCAGCTACTGCCGGAGGAGCTCGCCAGCGAAGGCGAGTTCGGCCATGCCGTCGCCGACTACGCGGTCGCTCTCGGCGAGCGGGCGAACGCAACCTCGGTCGTGCTGTTCCACCATCGTCTCGACCGCACCGACGACGCGCTCGACGCGCTCGAGACGCGGCTGGCAGCGCGCCGGCCCGGCGTCAGCGTCGCGGCCGAGGGCGTCACGCTGCGCCTGTAGAGCGCGCGGCGGCTGAACGACGTCAGGCGCTCGCGCGGGGGTGCAGCGCGACCGCCGGCTCTTCGCTGTCAACCGGGCGCATCAGCACGCCCGCGGCTTCGTAGGCGTCTGCCGCGTCGAGCGTCTCTGCCTTCAGCAGCGCCTGCGCGAGGCTCTCGAGCTGGTCGCGGTGGTCGGTGAGCATCCGCGTGACCTCCTCGTGCGCGTGATCGACGAGCCTGCGGACCTCCTCGTCGACGAGCCGCTGCGTCTCTGCGGAGGTCTCGCTGACCCCGGGGAGCAGCGCGCCCTGACCGTCGGATGGCAGCACGGCGATCGGCCCGACGGCGTCGCTCATCCCCCAGCGGCCCACCATCTGGCGCGCGATCTGCGTGAGCTGCTGGATGTCCGACTCGGCGCCGGACGTGATCGAGCCGTACACGACCTCCTCGGCGACACGACCGCCGAGCGCGACCTCGATCTTCGTTTCGAGATCGTCGCGCGAGTACGAGACTCGGTCGTTTTCGGGCGTCGACAGCGTCACGCCGAGCGCCATCCCGCGCGGGATGATCGAGACCTTGCGGACCGGGTCGGCGCCGGGCGTGATCATCCCGACGAGTGCGTGCCCGGACTCGTGGTAGGCGGTTCGCTCGCGGTCGGCCGGCGAGAGCAGGATCCCGCGCGGCGCGCCGAGCAGGATCTTCTCGAGCGAGTCGGTGAAGTCGCTCGTCTGCACCTTGTCGTGACCACGCCGCGCGGCGAGCAGCGCCGCCTCGTTTGCGAGGTTGGCGAGGTCGGCGCCCACCATCCCCGGCGTGGTCGCGGCGATCGCGTCGAGATCGACGTCGTCGGCGAGCGGAATCGAGCGAGTGTGGACTTCGAGGATCTTGCGCCGCCCAGCACGATCGGGCGCCTGCACGGAGACGCGGCGGTCAAAGCGCCCGGGACGCAGCAGCGCGGGATCGAGCACGTCGGGCCGATTCGTCGCGGCAAGCACGACGACCGCCTCGGAGCTTTCGAAGCCATCCATTTCGGTCAGGATCTGGTCGAGCGTCTGCTCGCGCTCGTCGTTGGCGCCGGTGACCGCGACGGACCCCTGGCGCGAGCGACCGATCGCGTCGAGCTCGTCGATGAAGATGATCGACGGCGCTGCCTCCTTGGCCTTGGCGAACAGGTCGCGCACGCGCGAGGCGCCGACGCCGACGATCGCCTCGATGAACTCCGATGCGGAGATCGAGAAGAACGCCGCGTGCGCCTCGCCCGCGACCGCGCGCGCCAGCAACGTCTTGCCCGTGCCCGGCGCGCCCGACAGCAGCACGCCATGCGGCATCCGACCGCCGAGCCGACCGTACTTCTCCGGATCTCGCAGGAAGTCGACGATCTCAGAGAGTTCCGCCTTGGCCTCGTCGATCCCGGCGACGTCGTCGAAGGTCACGCGGATCTTCTCAGAGTCGACCTTGCGCGCCTGCGAGCGCCCGAAGTTGCCGAGCGCGCCCATCGCGCCGCCTTTCGTCGCGCGGCGAGCGAGCAGCACGAACAGGCCGACGATCAGCAGCGTGGGTCCGAAACCGAGTAGCAGCTCGGCGAGCAGCGATCTGCTTTCGCTCGTCGACTTAGCGTTGATCGTGACGCCCTGTTCTTTGAGCAGAGCCGTGAGCTGACTCCCGTTCCAGAACGATGGGACCTGGGTGGCGAACAGCTTGGTCGTCGGCGCGTTCTTGTCGTGCGCCGGGTAGTGGACCTTCGCCTTCAGCGTCCCCTCGATCGTGTCCCCCCTGGTTGAGATCACTTTGACGCGCCCCTCCTGCACCTGCTGCAGGAAGAACGGTTTGAACGGCACCGTGATCCGTGGTTCCTGCGTCGTCGGCTGGAACAGCAGCAGCGAGAGCCAGTTGAGCGCGATCAGCGCGACGACGAACCACCAGAAGCTCGGGCGCCGGTGCGGCGGCGGCCTGGTCGGCTGCTGCTCTGGCATCCCGCGGCCGTCGGGCGCCGGCGCGACCTGCCAACCGCGCTTGTCGCGGGGCATCGGGGGGTGTGTGTCGCGGCGGCTGGCGCCCTGCGGCGCCGACTCCTGGGGAGGCTCGTCGGCCAAGACTCCATCCTACGCACGTGGCGCGCCTCGTTGCACCAGACCCGCGGCGCACGCCGCGCGCGGCAGGGCTCAGAGCGCCCAGAACGGGCTGAGCTGCGTGATCGCGGCGCGCGTCTCGGGCAGCTCGGGCGCGCCAGTCTGACGCTGGCGTTCGTCGCCGATTGCGAGCAGCGTCTCGCGCACAGACTGCGCCAGCGAGACGGGTTCGTAGCCGCCCTCGAGCACGAGGCCGAGCGGCGCGCCGCACTCCAGCGCGAGGTCACGGACGTGACGCGCGAGCTCGCCGAACGAGCTCGTCTGCAGCCGGCAAGCGGCCAGCGGATCGGCCGCGTGCGCGTCGAACCCGGCCGAGACGAGCACGAGGTCCGGTGCGAACGTGCGCGCCACCGGGACCACGACGTGCTCGACGAGCGACAGCCACAGCTCCTCGCCTGCTCCCGGCGCGACGGGAAGGTTCAGCGTGTAGCCCTCACCCGCGCCCGAGCCGACGTCGCTCAGCGGGCCGGTTCCGGGATACAGCGGCGACTGGTGGATGCTCGCGAACAGCACGTCGTCGCGTGTCCGAAAGATCTCGGCGGTGCCGTTGCCGTGGTGCACGTCCCAATCGAGCACGAACACGCGCCGCGCGCCGAGCTCGGCGATCGCGAGCGCCGCTGCGATCGCGACGTTGTCGAACAGGCAGAAGCCCATCGCGCGATCCCGTTCGGCGTGATGGCCGGAGGGACGCAGCATCGAGAAGCCGAGCGGGGTCTCCCCTGCGAGCAGCACGCGCGCGAGCTCACACGCGCCTCCGGCGGCGTGCAGAGCTGCGCCAAACGACGGCTCGCCGACGACCGTGTCGGCGTCGACCGCTCCCCCGCCCGCTGATGCCAGCCGCTCGATTTCTGCGACGAGCCGCGCGCTGTGCACCAGTTCGACCGTCGTCGCGTCCGCCGCCGGAGCCTCGCGCCGCTCCCACTCAAGCTGCTGCTCGGCGGCGAGCATCCGCTCCAGCGCGAGCATCCGCTCGGGTGTGTCCGGGTGGCCTGGCATCAGCACGCGAGGGTCGTGCTCGAGCGAGGAGGAGTGCGCGAAGTAGATGCCCGTGCGCCGCGCTTCCCCGCCCATCCACGGCAGTGTGGCAGCGCCGTGTCTAAAAGACGACGGTCGTGTCGCCGGCGCGCAGCACGCGGTCTTCGCAGTGCCAGCGAACCGCGCGCGCCAGCACGACGCGCTCGATGTCGGAGCCGAGACGGGTCAGCGATGCAACGTCGTCGCGATGGGTGACGCGCACCGTGTCCTGCTCGATGATCGGGCCGTCGTCGAGTCGCTCGGTGACGTAGTGCGCGGTCGCGCCGATCAGCTTCACCCCGCGCGCCTTCGCCTGCGCGTACGGCCCCGCACCTGTGAACGCAGGCAGGAACGAATGATGGATGTTGATCACGGGCACCACAAGCTCGGCGAGCAGGTCGCCGCTGAGGATCCGCATGTAGCGGGCCAGCACGATCAGGTCAACAGGCTCGGCCGCGAACAGCTCGAGGAGGCGTGCCTCCCCCTCCCGCTCGCGCCCCCGCACGACCGGGACGTGCTCGTATCGCAGGCCAAACGCCTCGACGTCCTCGCGCAGCAGCTCGTGATTTGAAACAACCAGCGGGACGTCGATCGCCAGCTCGCCGCGGCGCGCGCGCCACAGCACGTCGAGCAAGCAGTGCTCCTCCCGCGAGACCAGGATCGCGACGCGCTTGCGCGCGACCGCGTCGGCCATCCGCCACTGCATCCGGAGCGGCTCGGCGACCTCGCGCGCGAAGCGTGTCTCCAACTCGGCGCGGCCGTCCGGGTCGAGCGCGAGGTCGAACTCCATCCGCATGTAGAACGTCCCGTCGCGCGGATCGGTCGTGTGCTGGTCGGAATCGATGATGTTGGCGCCGGTATCGGCCAACAGACGCGCCGTCGCCGCGACGATCCCCGGCTGGTCGGGGCAGGAGATCAGCAGGCGCGTGATCGAGGCCACGCGCCGAGCATAAGCTGGCCGCTCACCGCGCGCCCGACGAGTCGTAATCTCCGTCCTTCATGTGTCCGCCAGCCTCCGAACACGACGCCGTCAACGGCCCGCCTCGCGCCCACGTGGCGATCGTCGGCGCCGGCTTGATGGGCTCGCAGATCGGGTGCGAGTACGCGCTCGGCGGCTGTCACGTGACGTGGGTCGTTCGCGACCGCGCCCGCTCAGAGCAACGCGTCGAAAGCGCGCTCGCCGTGGCGCGTGACCACGGACTCGCCGACGAGCCGGCGCTCGCCCGCGCGCGTGCGTCGATGAGCTACGGCGAGAGCGACGCGCGCTCGCCGCAACTGATCGTCGAGTCGCTGCCCGAGGACCTGAGCCTGAAGGCCGACGTGCTCGGCGAGCTCGCGCCGCGTTACCCGCAGGCGACGATCGCGAGCAACACGTCATCGCTCTCGATCAGCGCGCTCGGCGAGGCGGCGGGAGTCGGCGAGCGGATCGTCGGAACGCACTACTGGAACCCTCCGCTGCTGATGCCGCTGGTCGAGACGATCGCCGGCCCGCACACGCCACGCGAGCTGCTGGTGGCGGTGCTCGGTCTGCTGCGCGCGATCGGCAAGCGTCCGATCGTGCTCGAGCGCGAGGCGACCGGATTGCTGTGGAACCGGCTGCAGCTCGCCGTCCTGCGCGAGTGCGAGTGGCTTGTGGAGCACGGCGTGGCCACGCCGCAGACGATCGACGAGGTGATGCGCGACGGCCTCGCGCGCCGCTGGCGGCTGACAGGCCCCTTCGAGACGGTCGGGCTCGGCGGCGCGAAGACGTTCGACGCGATCGCCGCGAACCTGTTCCCGCTGCTGTCGAGCGCGACCGCCGGAAGGGGCTTTGAGCGACACGTCCCGAGCGACCCGGCGGTGCTCGCGAGGCTGCGCGAGCGCCGCGACGAGGCGCTCGCTGCGGAGCTGCGAGACGAACGCTCCGAGCGCGCGTTGTGACTTCGCGCGTGATCGGCCCACACCGGCGCGATGAACGCCTCGAGACGGCGCCGTGTACGCTATATCGACTGATCGATATGACAAATCGACAGGCGAGGCAGCAGGTCAGCTAAGGAGGCTTCGGTGGCGCGCGATCCACGGCACGACATCCTCTTCGAGCCGGTACAGATCGGCTGCAAGACGCTGCGAAACCGCTTCTACCAGAGCCCGCACTGCACGAGCTTCGGCGCCGAGCTGCCTGGCGCGCAGGCGGGCATTCGCGCGATGAAGGCGGAGGGAGGCTGGGCGGCGGTCAACACCGAGTTCTGCTCGATCCACCCATCGAGCGACTCGCGCCCGCTCGTCTCGGCACGGCTGTGGGACGACGACGACGCGCGCAACCTCGGCCGGATGGCAGAGCAGGCGCACGAGCACGGCGCGCTCGCCGGCGTCGAGCTGTGGCACGGGGGCTGCGTCGCCGGCAACCTCGAGTCACGCCTGCCGGCCCGCAGCGTCAGCCAGCTGACCGACGAGAGCCTGTATTCGACGAGCTGCTACGAACTCGACAAGGCCGGCATCCATGAGATCCAGGGCTGGTACGTCGCAGCTGCCATCCGTGCGCGCGACGTCGGTTTCGACATCATCAACATCGAGGGCGCCGAGTGCGGCGCGCTGACGCAGCACTTCTTGATGTCGAAGTTCAACCGCCGCACCGACGAGTACGGCGGCTCGGTCGCCAACCGCGCGCGCTTCTGGCTGGAGGTCACCGAGCAGGTGCGCGAGGCCGTCGGTGACGAGTGCGCCGTGACGATGCGCGTGTGCGTGGACACGCTCAACGACAACCCGCTCGGGATCCGCGCGGCCGAGGAGGCGTACGAGCTGATCGAGCTCGGCGACCACCTGGTGGACTTCTGGGACCTGCAGGCAGGCGGTTACGTCGCGGCCGAATGGGCCGGCGACGACGCCGTCGCATCGCGCTTCGCGGGCGAGTTCAGCCATCGCTCCTACATCGAGGCGGTGCGGGGAGCGACGCGCAAGCCGATCGCGGCGGTCGGTCGCTTCACCAACCCCGACACGATGGCCGAGGCGGTCCGCTCTGGCGTGATCGAGATCGTCGCCGCGGCGCGCCCATCGATCGCCGATCCGTTCCTGCCGCAGAAGATCGAACAGGGCCGCTACGACGAGATCCGCGAGTGCATCGGCTGCAACATCTGCGCGTCGCGCTTCGGGCTGGGCGCGCCGATCGTGTGCACCCAGAACGCGACGCTCGGCGAGGAGTTCCGTCGCGGCTGGCATCCGGAGCGCTTCTCGGAGGCGGCGAATGCGGAGAAGACGGTGCTCGTGGTCGGCGCGGGGCCCGCCGGGATGGAGTGCGCGATGGTGCTCGGAAAGCGCGGCATGTCGGCGGTGCACCTCGTCGACGAGCAGGACGGAATCGGCGGATGCGTGCGCGAAATCAGCGCCTACCCGCACCTCGGGGAGTGGGGTCGCGTCACGACCTACCGCCAGGTCCAGCTCGACAAGCTCGACAACGTCGAGGTCGTGACGGCCACGCCGCTCGATGCCGAGGGCGTGCTCACCTACGGCGCAGAGATCGTGGTGCTCGCGACCGGGGCGCGGTGGCGCGCGGACGGGATGAACGGCCCGACGCAATCGACGATCGACGGGGCCGATCAGGACTTCGTGTTCACCCCCGAACAGGTTTCGGCAGCGGACGGCTCGATCGACGGCGAGCACGTGCTCGTGTACGACACCGACGGTTATTTCACGGCCGTCGGGATGGCCGAGATGCTGTTGGCGGCGGGCAAGCGCGTGACCGTGCTGACGCCGTTTGCGAACTTCGCCATGTTCATGTTCTTCACCGGCGAGGCGTTTCGCGTCAACCGCGAACTGCGCGCACAGGGAGTGAGCGTGGTCACGTCGCACCTGCTCTCGGAGATCGGCGCCGGGGGGGCGCTGCGCGGCCAGAACGTCTGGTCGCCAGACCCCGTCGCATGGCAGGCCGACGCGGTCGTGCTCGTCACCCAGCGTCAGCCCAACGACGCGCTCTATCACGAGCTGAAGGCCGACCCGGAGCGTCTTGGCCGCGAGGGGATCGAGGCGGTGCACCGGATCGGCGACTGCCTCGCCCCGCGGACGATCGCCGAAAACGTCTTCGACGGCCACCGCCTCGCGCGCGAGATCGACTCGCTCGACCCGTCGACGCCGCTGGCGTATCTGCGTGAGCTACCCGACGCGTACCGCGAGCGGGCGCTCGCGAGCACCGGCGGTGGCTGAGAGAAGGGGTTGCGCCGAGAGCTTTAGAAGCTGCGCGCCCGACAACTGAGAACGAGACAGACCAACCGAGGAGACACATGCACAAGCTCGCAACCCAGATCCACAAGCGCTCCGTCCGCGATGCTCCGGTCGAGCCGGCCCCGATCCCGCCTGAGGACATCATCTCGGGCGCGCCGGAGTCGACGATGTCGATCCTCTGGCGCAGCGATGATGGCAAGCTCTACAACGGCGTCTGGCACTGCACGCCTGGCGTCTTCATGCTGTCGAGCCCGGGCGAGACGATCACGCTGATCGACGGCGACGTGACGATCACCCCCGAGGGCGGCGAGCCGGTCACGGTGCGCGCCGGCGAGATCGCTTACATCCCCGAGGGGACGCGCGCGAAGTGGGAGGTCCGCGAGACGGTGCGCAAGGGCTTTCACTCCTACGACTCGACCGGCACGCTGCTCGGCCCGGCGTGAGGATCCTCGTCGCGGTCAAGCAGGTCGCGATCCTCGCCGAGGAGTTCGCGCTCGACGGCGCCGATACCGTTCCCCCGCACGCCCTGCGGCGGCGGCTGAACGAGCTTGACGCCCACGCGGTCGAGGCGGCGCTGACCATCAACGAGGGCGAGCCGGGCGAGGTCGTCGCGGCAACTGTCGGCGATGAGCATGCCGATGACGCCTTGCTGTCGTGCCTGGCGATGGGCGCCGACCGGGCGCTGCGAGTGTGGGGTGAGGACCTCGCCGGCGCGGACGCGCTCGCCGTCGCCGCGGTGCTCGCCGCGCTCGCGCGAGTCGAGCGGCCCGACCTGATCCTCTGCGGAGCGCAGTCGTCAGACAGCGCCGACGCGGCTACGGGTGTCGCGCTCGCCAGCCTGCTCGACCTCCCCCGCGTAGCCGTCGTCACCGCGATCGAGCGCGACGGCGACCGCCTGGTCGTGCAGCGCGAGCTCGACGGCGGCGCGCTCGAAGTGCTGCGCGTCGGCACGCCCGCGGTGCTCACCGTGCAGTCGGGCATCAACGACCCGCGCCACGCCACGCTGCGCGCGATCAAGCAGGCGCGTTCGAAGCCCGTGAGCGTGCTCGCCCCGAGCGAGCTTGCGCTTGACGCGGCCGAACTCGAGGCGGCCGCCGGCTCGCGCAGGCTTCGCCTGTTCGAGCTCCCCGAGGGCGCGGGCGCAACGCTGCTCGAGGGCGCGCCAGACCGGGTCGCGGCGCAGATCGCCGAGATCGTCCGCGAGGCGATCAGCGCGTGAGCGGCGTGCTCGCGATCGCCGAGCTTCGCCGCGGCGAGGACGAACAGCTCGCGGTGCGACCCGGCACGTACGAGCTGATCGCCGCCGGGCGAGAGCTCGCCGAACAAGGCGCGGGCCCGCTTGCCGTCGCGGTGATCGGCCCCGCCGCCGACGTGCCTGTTGACTCGGTGGCGCTCGATGGCGTCTCTGAGGTCATCGCCGTCCCGTCGCCCGAGGACCGCTACGAGGCGCACGTCTGGCAGGCCGCCGCCGAAGCGCTGATCGAGCAGCGCGCGCCGGCCGTCGTGCTCGCCGGACACACGATCGACTCGCTCGGCTTCGCGGCAGCCGTCGCGGCCCGCGGACGGCACGGCTTCGCCAGCGACGTGACGGCCGTCGCGTGGACCGAGCACGGAGCCGTCGCGCAGCGATCCGCCTATGGCGAGCGGCTGGTCGCCGAGCTCGACTTCCCCGGCAAGCAGACGGTCGTGCTGCTGCTCAGGCCCGGCGCGAACGCGCCCGCCGGCGGCCGGCACGCACGAGCGAACGGCGGCTCTCCGATCGCCACCTGGCTCGAGCTCGACCTCGCCGGACGCTCGCGCACCGAGCGCGTCGAGTTGCGTGAGGCGCCGATCGGCGAAGTCGACATCGCCAAGGCCGATTTCCTGCTGTCGATCGGGCGCGGCGTCGGCGCGGCCGATCAGGTAGCGCGAATGGAGCGGCTCGCCGACGCGCTTGGCGCGACGCTCGCCGTGTCGGGGCCGCTGGTCGAGGCGGGTTGGGCCTCGCGGGCGCGCAAGGTCGGCCAGTCGGGCAGGACCGTGGCGCCGCGCGTCTACCTGGCGCTCGGCATCTCCGGCGCGGCGCAGCACCTCGGCGGGATGTCGCGATCGCAGACGATCATCGCCGTCAACTCCGATCCGCGCGCGCGGATCTTCGACGTCGCCCACTACGGCGCGGTCGCCGACCTGTTCGAGGTCGCCGACGAGCTCGAACGGCAGCTCGGCTGACGTGGACTTCAGCGAGCCAGACGACGTCGCCCCGATCCGCGAGGCCGTGCGCGCGCTCTGCGCGGACTTCCCCGGCGAGTACTGGCGCGCGCTGGAGCCCGACGGATACCCGAGCAAGTTCGTCGCGGCGCTGACGGCGCAGGGGTGGCTGGCGGCGCTGATCCCCGAGGAGTACGGCGGCTCCGGCCTGACGCTGGCGACGGCGAGCGCGATCCTCGAGGAGATCTGCGCGTCGGGCGCCAACGCCGGAGCGTGCCACGCGCAGATGTACACGATGGGGACGATCCTGCGCCATGGCTCGCCCGAGCAGAAGCGCCGCTGGCTGCCTCTGATCGCCTCAGGCGAGCTGCGCCTACAGGCGTTCGCCGTGACCGAGCCCGACGCCGGGTCGGACACGACCCAGATCAAGACGCGCGCCGAGCGTCGCGGCGGCGGCTGGGTGGTCAACGGGCAGAAGATCTGGACCTCGCGCGCCGAGCACTCCGACCTGATGGTGCTGCTCGCGCGCACCACGCCGCTCGCCGAGGTCGCCACGCGCACCGACGGCCTGTCGGTCTTCCTGCTCGACATGCGCGACCGGGGGTCGTCGCTTCAGATCAACCCGATCGAGACGATGGTCAACCACTCGACCACCGAGGTCTTCTTCGACAACCTGCAGCTGCCCGGCGACGCGCTGATCGGCGAGCAGGGCGAGGGCTTTCGCCAGATCCTCGACGGGATGAACGCCGAGCGGATCCTGATCGCGTCCGAGTGCATCGGCGACTGTCGCTTCTTTCTCGACCGCGCCGCCGCGTACGCCGGCGAGCGCGTCGTGTTCGGCAAGCCGATCGGCGCCAATCAGGGCGTCCAGTTCCCGCTCGCGCGCGCCCACATGTCGATGACCGCGGCGAACCTCGTGCGCTGGAAGGCGGCGTGGCGCTACGACCGCGGCGAGCCGGCGGGAGCAGAGGCGAACATGGCGAAGTACCTTGCCTCCGAGGCCTCGTGGGAGGCCGCCAACGCGGCGCTCGACTGCTTCGGCGGCTTCGGCTTTGCCAGGGAGTACGACATCGAGCGCAAGTTCCGCGAGACGCGGCTGTACAAGACCGCCCCGGTCAACAACAACCTCGTGCAGGCGTTCGTAGCCCAGCACGTGCTCGGCCTACCGCGTTCGTACTGACTGGGGTCGACGCTTCGCTAGGAATCTGCGCGGTGCGGATATTCGTGCACCGAGACGAGCCGAACGGGCCCGTCGATCACCCGGTAGGTGTGCGGGCGGTCGGCGCGAAAGCTGATCAGGTCGCCGGCCTGCAGCTCCTCGCAGAACGAGTCGGTGCTGATCTCGAGCGTGCCGGACGCGACGGTGATGTGCTCGAACAGGCCGCCTACGTGCGCGCTCGCTTTGCGCACCGCGCCCTTGTCGAAGGTGAGCGTGTAGATCTCGATCAGCGCGCCGCCCGAACGCGTCAGCAGGTGCCGCGCGACGAGCCCCTCGGCGTCGAGGCCGGCGTTGTCGACGCCGATCACCGCTGCGTCTTCCTGGCGTACCACCGACACGTCGTCGGCCGGCGGCTCATCGTGAAACAGGCTGGTGAACGGCACGCCGAGGGCCGTCGCCAGCGCCCACACGGTGTCGATCGACGGGTTGCCCTGGCCGCGCTCGATCAGCGAGACCGTCGACTTCGCGACGCCCGCCTGCTCGGCGAGCGCGGACAGCGTCATCTCCCGCGTCGTCCTCCAGCGACGCAGATTTCGTGCGATCGGCTGAACGGCACTTGGCACGGCGGTAGTTGTATCGCAAGCGCGCATGGGCGAATCGGCCGAGTTTATGGGATGGTATCTTTTATCGACCGCCATCCAGAATATCGAACGGAGTGAGTGAAGGTCACACGGATGGGTGAGTTGGTTCTCAAGCCCGAGGCCCGGACGAGCATCGAGCAGCGCTACCGCGCCCGCACGCCGCGCTCGGCCGAGGCGATGGAGCGCGCCCGCCGCTACATGGTGCGAGGGCTGACGCGCGGCTGGGGCTATCACCGTCCCTACCCGATCGTCGCCAAGCGCGGCGAGGGCCCGCACCTGGTGGACCTCGACGACAACCGGTACGTCGACCTCGCCAACAACGGCCTCAGCCTGATCCACGGACACGCGTTCGGGCCGGTCGTCGACGCGCTGCGCGCCGCCGCCGGACGCGGCTCGGGCTGGCTCGTGCCGTCTGAGGAGCAGATCGAGTTCGCGCGGCTGCTGTGCGAGCGGATCGACGCGTTCGAGCGCGTGCGCTTCACCAACTCCGGGACCGAGTCGGGAATGCTCGCGACGAAAGTGGCGCGGGCGTTCACGGGCCGCCAGGCGGTGCTGAAGTCGATCGACGGCTTCCACGGCTCCTTCGACGACCTCGAGGTCGGCCTGTACGACCGTCCCGAGGACCCCGGGCGGGTGTACCTCGCGCCGTTCGGCGACGCCGACGCGTTCGAGCGAAAGCTGGCCGAGCATGGCGATCAGATCGCCGCCGTCGTGCTCGAGCCGCTGCTGTTCAGCGGCCTCGTGACGACCGCGCCGCCGGGCTTTTTGCGTCGCGTCCAGGAGGCGGCGCAGCGGGCGGGAGCGCTGTTCGTGCTCGATGACTGCCTGATGCTGCGGCTCGCGTACGGCGGCAGTGCCGAGCTGTACGGTCTGCGTCCCGATCTCACGTTCCTTGGCAAGTTCATCGGCGGCGGGCTGCCGATGGGCGTGCTCGGCGGCCGCGGCGACGTGATGGACGTGCTCGACCCGCACCGCGAGCACCCCCTCTACCACGGCGGGTCGTTCAACGGCAACCTGCTCAGCTGCGTCGCCGGCCGCGTCAGCCTCGAGCACTTCACCACCGAGACGATCGCCGCGATGGACGCCCGTGCCGGACAGCTGCGCGCCGCGCTGAGCGACGGCGCCGCGGAGCTCGGGCTGCCGCTGACGATCGTCGGCGAGGGCTCCGTGATGGGCGTCTACCCGGCCGAGCGGCCCGCCCGTCACGACGGCATCTTCACGGCCGGCGAGGCGACGCGGCTGCTGCACCTCGCCGCGCTGACCCACGGGGTGTTCATGGGGCCGGGCGGTGAGATCGCGCTGTCGAGCGTCATCGCCGGCGAGGCGCTCGAGCAGGCGCGCGCGGGTCTGCTCGCCGCGCTCGCGGACGTCGCGCAGCTGACCGAGAGCGAGTGAGGACGAGGCTGCTCGAACGGGAGCCGCGCGAACGGGAGCCGACGACTCAACGATCAACGACGAGCACAGACACGACAGAAAGGCAAGCAATGGCAAAGCAGCGCGTGGACAGTCCATACGGAACGAGCTTCTGCGAGTCGATCGCGTTCGACGGCCAGGGGCGATGGATCTACATCTCGGGGCAGATCGGCGCGCTCGACGACGGCACGATGGTCAACGAGACCTTCGCCGCCGAGGCCGACCAGTGCTTCGCACGCCTTCGCCAGGCGGCCGAGAACGCGGGCGCGAGCATGTCGGACGTCGTCAAGATCACGGGCTACGTGACGAGCACCGAGCACTACCCCGACTACGACGTCGCCCGCGGCAAGGCGTTCGCCGGCTTTCCGCCGAGCAGCGCGACGGTGCAGGTCGCGGGGCTCGTCGCCGACGCGCGCGTCGAGATCGAGGCCGTCGCGTTCGTGCCGGCGAGCTGAGCCCGCGCGGCTTCGCCGCGCAGCCTCGGACGATGAAAGTGATCGCATAGCGAATGCTCTGCTCAGCCCACATCTCGTGGCTGTTTGCCGAGCGGCCGTACCTCGACCGGGTCGCCGCGGCCCGCGCGGCGGGTTTCGACGCGATCGAGAGCGCGTGGCCCGCGCGGCCGAGCGACCGCGACGGGCTGGCGGACACCGTCGCCGGGCAGCGTCGTGCTGCTCCGGGCTTCGCCGTCACGCTGCTCAACTGCGCGGCGGGCGACGCCGGCAAAGGGGACCGCGGCTTCGTCAACGACGACTCGCGCCGCGAGGAGGCCGAGGCGGCATTTGCGCAGGCCGTCGAGCTCGCCCTCGCGACCGGAGCGCCGCAGCTGAACCTGCTCGTCGGCCGCGCGCTCGCGGGCGTTCCGCGAGCACGCCAGCGCGCGGCGGTCGTCTCGGCGATCCGCTCGTTCGACGCGGTCGCGCGCGCGGCGGGGCTGCGCGTCCTGCTCGAGCCGGTCAACGCGCTCGACCACCCCGGCTTTCTCGCCCCCACGCCGGATGACGCAGTCGAGTTGATCGACGCGGCCGGCTGCGACGACGTCGGCCTGGTGCTCGACCTCTACCACGTCGCCCGCGCCGGCGTCGATCCGGCGAGCGCGATCGAGCGCCATCGCGAGCGGATCGGCCACGTGCAGGTCTCAGACCACCCGGGCCGCGGCGTACCCGGCAGCGGGACCCTGCCGCTGCCGGAGCTGCTCGAGCTGCTCGCCGGCGGCGGCTACGACGGCGCCGTCGGCCTCGAGTACGAGCCGCGGGGGCGCACCGAGCCGACGCTCGCGTTCCTGCGCGAGCCTCGCTGGCGCGCTCTGTTCGGGTGAGGCCGGCGGCGCCCCGATCGGCGAGGGGCCGCGCGAGCTCAGACCGCGCCGACGGCGGCGCTCTCGCGGGCAAGATCGGCGAGCGCCCCGCCAAGCGCTGTGACTGCCTCCTCGATCTTATCGTCGCTGAAGGCGGTGCAGATCCCGAACTCGCCGCCGGTGCCGTAGTAGACGCCGTGGTTGACCGCCGCGAGGTGCAGCAGGCGGGTGGCCTTCCAGTCGATCGCGCCGTCGGGTCCGCCGAGCACGTACAGGCCGAACGCCGAGCCGACGCCGGACGTCCTGATCGCGACCCCGAGCTCCGCCGCCGCGGTGGCGAGGCCGTCGCGCAGCCGCTCGGCCTGGGCGTCGATCCGCGCGATCGCGCCGGCCGTCAGGTCGCGCACGGCGATCTGGCCGGCGATCATGCCGAGCAGGTTTCCGTTGAACGAGCCGCCGTGGTACAGCGAGCTCTCGTCGAGCAGGTCAAACGGCGCCATCAGCTCGCTCGACGCGGTGATCGCGCCGACCGGCAGGCCGCCGCCGATCCACTTGCCCAGGCAGGTGATGTCGGGGGCGTCGATCGCGAAGCGCTCGGCCGAGCCGCCCTCGGCCAGGCGCGACATCAGGCAGTCGTCGAGCACGAACAGGACCCCCTCGCGGCGCGCGAGCTCGCGCAGCTGCTGCAGGAAGCCGGGCGGCGGCGGCGTGACGACCCCGGTGTACTGGACCGGCTCCACGATGATCGCCGCGACGGCGCCGGCGTTTCGCTGCAGCGCCGCCTCGTAGCTGGAGATGTCGCCGAAGCGGGCGAGCGCGACGCGTCCGGGCATCTCGTCCTGGCCCTGCAGGCCGACCTCGAGATCGTCGTAGGAGCCGTGGTAGGCGTCCCACGCCTTGATCACGACCTGTTTGCCGCTCGTGTGGCGCGCGAGTTTGATCGCGAGCATCGTCGCCTCGGTGCCGGTGTTGGTGAAGCGCACCTGCTCGGCGCCCGGCACGCGCGCGCAAAGCAGCTCCGCGAAAGCGACCTGCGCATCAGAAGCGCCCGGCCAAGCGGTGCCTCGCGGCAGCGCGACGCGCAGGGCGTCCTCGATCGGGCCGTAGGCGTGCCCGTGCATCAGGCTCAGGCCGTTGCTGAACATGTCGACGTAGCGGTTGCCGTCGACGTCGAACACGTGCGCGCCCGCACCGCGCTCGAACACCA
Source organism: Solirubrobacteraceae bacterium (assembly GCA_036498045.1). Classification (GTDB taxonomy): domain Bacteria; phylum Actinomycetota; class Thermoleophilia; order Solirubrobacterales; family Solirubrobacteraceae; genus Palsa-744. Next base: position 20,507 of record DASXIJ010000036.1, on the reverse strand, counting down.
GCGGGTAGGGCGCAAACCACGCGAGCGTCCGCGTGATCCCCGACGGCATGAACGTGCTCGCGCGCCCCATCACGCGCATCGAGCTCGGCGTCCGTCGCCGGTAGGCCCGCTCGATCGCCGTCAGCTCGCCCTCAGACACGTGCACCTCGCTCTCGTCGGCTGTGCCACCGCTCCCCTGGCGGGACCGCCGCTTTTGCATACCGACTGATTGGTTTACAGAATAACGTGGCCCCCGACGGCGCGCAACCCGGCCGAGCTCAAGCGCCCTCTGCGCGACGCAGCTCGCGCAGCTCGGCGCGCAACGCCGCGGTCGCATCGCCGTCGACCGACACCTCCGCCCCAGCGCCGCGCGACTCGATCAGCACGACGCCGTAGACCGTGCGTGCCGCGTCGCGCGTGACCCACCGTTCGAGCACGTCGGTCAGCACGGCCTGCGGCTCGCGCTCCAGTGGATCGCCGTAGCCGCCCCCGCCTGCCTCGATCCCGCGGATCCACTCGCCGGGCGCGAGCAGCGAGTCGCCGATCGCCTCGACCTGCTGCTCTGCGCCGTCAGCGGCGATCACGTGCGCCGACGCAGCCGTGCCGGACAGGCCGCCGCGCACCCCGCTGGCCGGGTTGCGCGCGAAGTCGGCCATGTAGAAGACGCGCATCGGGGTCGCACGCGGCCCGTAAATCACCTCAGAAGCCGGTCCGCCGCGCAGGCGCCCGGCGCCGCCGGAGTCGGCGAGCAGCCGCAGCGAGCGGAAGTGCAGCGGGTACGTGCGCTCGAGGATCTCGACGCTGTCGATGTAGATCGTCTTAGAGCAGTCGGGCATCGCGTAGGTGATCCAGCCGTCGCAGTGCGGCGAGGCCGGTCCGCCGTTGTTGCCGATCACGAACTCCGAGACGTACGGCTCGCCGCCACCCTCCCCCGAGCGCGCCGGATAGGTCCCTGAGAACACGGCGTAGCCGACGCCCATGGCCCCCGCCCCCTCGGCCAGCCCCTCGCCTTCGCCGAGCTGACAGAACGCGCTCTGGGCCGCGTTGATGATCCGGTTGAGAACGTTCGTCGTCGACACCGACGCCGAGTACGGCTCGACCAGCCCACCGGCGATCGAGCCCTCGCGCAGCAGCACCTCGACGCGACGAAACGAGCCGGCGTTGCGCGGGACGTCGTCGGCCAGGCAGTTGAGCAGCGCGATTGTGCAGCCCCCGCGCGCGCAGGCCTCGGACACGTTCAGCCCGAACGGGATGCAGTCCGGGTTCTCGCGCAGGTCGAACACGACGCGCCCGTCCTGCGGCCGGACGTCGATCGTCACGTTGACCTCCACGCCGCCCGGAAGGCCGGGGATCGGGTCGTGGCGGCCGGTCGCGTGCAAGCGCTGGGCGGGAAGCTTGCGAATCGCCTGGTCCATCACGCGCTCGGAGTAGTCCAGCCACTCGCGCACGAACGTCTTGATCGTGTCGACGCCATAGCGAGCGACGACCTCCTTGACGCGGCGTTCGCCGATCCGCGCCGCGCCGACCGCCGCGAGGAAGTCCCCGTACCAGACGTCGGGCACGCGGATCCGTTTGCGGCACATGCGGATCACGTCCTCGACGTCGTGGAAGTCCTGCTGCACCTTCACGGCCGGGAACACGAGCCCGCCCTCGGCGTAGACGTCCTCCACGTAGGTGACGTACGTCGACGGCTCGGCGTTGCCACAGTCTGCCTGGTGCGCCTTGGCAGAGGCCGTGAACAGGTGCTCGCCGTCGACGAACACGGGCACGAGGATCGTGTGATCGGCGGTGTGCGTGTTCCCCAGGATCGGATCGTTGTGCAGGTAGGCGTCGCCCTCGCGCAGGTCGGGATGCAGCTCGCGCATCGAGCGGGTCTGCAGTCCGGCTCCGAGCACGTGCACCTGCAGCCCCTCGGCCGCCGCGAACAGCTCGTCCTCGGCGGTGATGATCGAGCACGAGAAGTCGCGCGCCATGTTGATGATCGACGAGCGCCCGGTGCGAAACAGCGTGTTGGTCATCTCGCGCACGATCGCTTCGAAGCGGTGCGCGAGCACGGCCATCAACGTCGGGTCCAGCTCGCGCTCGGCAGGCGCCCGCACTGCCACCGGGGTCGGCGGCTCAGGCATGCTCGAGCGCCATCCGGTAGTTGCCGAGCTCTGAGACGTGCGCGATCCAATCGGGATAGACGACGACCGTCGTCTCGGGCTCGATCACGAGCGCGGGGCCGGCGACGGTCGTCCCCGGCGCCAGGTCGCCGCCGAGGTGAACCGGGATCTCGACCTCGCCGAGCTCGGGGAAGTAGGCGACGCGCGCGCCCGGGACCGGCGCCGACCCGTTGGCGCCCACGTCGCCGCCCACGTCGCCGCCCGCGGAGGCTCGCGCGCTGGCGAGCGGCGGCTTGACGGTGGTTGCGACCAAGCGGCCCTTCCACTGGCTCATCTCGATCCGCTGCCCCGGCTCGCGCACGGCGAAGATCCGCTCGTGGGCGTCGTGGAAGCTCTCGATCAACCGCGCCAGCGCCGCCTCGTCGGCGATCTCCTCACCATCGAGCGCGATCGTCAGGTCCCACACCTGATAGGCATAGCGAGCCTCGACGAAGTAGCGGCGCTCAACCTCGCCTGCAAGGCCCGGCGGCAGCTCGGCCTCGAACGCGACCAGCCGCTCGCGCAGGCCACGCAGCGTCTCGTGCACGCCGTCGAAGTCGAACGGCGTGGAGCTGGTCACGTGCGGCGCTGTCATCTCGCGAACGATGTCCGAGTGCTGACCGCCGAACGCGCTGAGCACGCCGGCGGCGCGCGGCACGAGGACTTCACGGCAGCCGAGCTCGCGCGCGATCGCGAGGATCGTCAGCCCGGCGGCTCCCCCGCCGGCGACGAGCGTCGAATCGCGCGGGTCGACGCCCTCGTTGACCGTCAGCTCGCCGATCGCCGCGATCATCCGCTCGTTGGCGATCGTCAGGATCGCATGCGCGGCCTCACGCAGGCCGATGCCGAGCGTCTGCGCGAGCGTGCCAACGGCGACCTCGGCCGCCGCCACGTCGAGCGCCATCCTGCCGCCGAGGAATCGCTCGGGGTCGATGTAGCCGAGCACGAGCGCCGCGTCGGTGACGGTCCCCCGCTTTCCGCCGAGCCCGTAACAGGCGGGGCCGGGGTCGGCGCGCGCGCTCTCGGGTCCCACGCGCAGCAGGCCACCCGGATCGACCCACGCGATCGAGCCGCCGCCCGCGCCGATGCTGCGCACGTCGACCGACGAGAGACCCGTCAGGTGACCGGCGAACGGCTCGCCGAGCCAGGTCTCGCTCGTGAACACGAGGTCGCCCGCCCGCACGAGGCTGACGTCGAAGCTCGTACCGCCGGTGTCGCACACGATCACGTCGCCGCTGCCGGTCTCTCCGCGAGCCACCGTCCGGGCGGCGACCGGCGCCAGCGAGGGACCCGAGCGCACCGACCACAGCGGGCTGGCGATCAGCTCGCCGATCGGCACGACGCCGCCGGCCGAGCTCGCCGCGAGCAGCTCGCCGGCGAAGCCCTCGCGCTCCAGCCCGGCCGCGATGTCAGGCAGGTGTCGCTGCATCAGCGGCTTCAGCGACGCGTCGATCGACGTGCCCGACGCGCGGCGGTACTCGCGCACGATCGGGTTAATCTGATGCGACAGCGAGTACGGCACCCCGGGCAGCTCACGCTCGATCAGCTCGCCCAGCGCGAGCTCGTGGGAGGGGTTGGCCGTCGACCACAGCAGGCATACCGACACGGCCTCGACCCCGAGCTCGCGCGTACGGGTGAGCTGCGCGACGGCTGCCCGCTCGTCGAGTGCCAGGACGACGCCGCCGTCGGCGTCGATCCGCTCGGCTATCTCGAACGTCAGACGGCGCGGCACGTAGGGACCGGGAAACGGACGGCTGTAGTCATACGGACGCAGCGAGCCGCCCTCGCGCCGCACGAGGATGTCCGGAAAACCCTCTGTGCAGAGGAACGCCGTGCGCGCGGTCGTGCCCTCGAGGATCGCGTTGGTCGCCTGCGTCGTGGAGAAGATGAACGTCGGCGCGCGTGCGAGCAGGGCCGCGATCGGTTCGTCGAGCTCGCCGGCCGCCCGCGCGAGCGCGGCGCGCAGCCCATCGAACAGGCGCTCCGGCTGGGTCAGCGCCTTGGCGATCGTCATCCGGCCGCTGTCGTCGCTGACCACGACATCGGTGAAGGTCCCGCCGATGTCGCACGTGATCCGGGCTGACGGCTGGGTCACGTGACGAACGATACGCCATCCGACGTCCAAACCGACTGATCGGTTTAGAACGCTGCCGCTAGCTGTCTGGAACGAATGCGACCGCGTCGATCTCGATGTGCGCGCCGACGAGCAGCCCCGACACCTCGACCGTCGCGCTCGCGGGCAGCAGCTCGCCGAAGCGCTCGGCTCGCACCTCGGCGTATTGGGGATATTCGTCCAGGTCGGTGATGAACGCGTTGATCTTGACGATCTGCGAGAAGTCGGCTCCGGCGCTGCGCAGGACTCGCTCGATGTTGTCGAACGTGGCGCGCGCCTCGGCGCGCATCCCGCCGTCGACGACCTTGCCCTGCGAACCGAAGCCGACGTTGCCCGAGACATAGATCGTGCGTCCACCGCCGGTGGTTGTCACGGCGTCGGCGAACCCGGCGGCCGGGTTGGTCGTGATGCGTTCGATACTCATGTGCGGCTACCTCCGGTGGTGGCCTCGGAGCTCGGCTGCGCGTAGCGCCGATGGGGACGTTTGTCAGGCAAATCGATCACTCGATATGCGACTATATGCACGGCTTCCGTCACGCGCAAGCAAGTTCACTGAGACGAATGGCGTGCGCCGGCAACCGATAGGATCAGGGTGTCGCAGGCTGGGACCGATGCATGGTGCGCTCGATCCCTGACCTGCCTGGCGAGGGTGAGCCTGACGGAGAATCGACGGAAGGGGCCGCTGTGCCAAAGCTCGGGATGGGGCCGATCAGACGGGAGCAGATCTGCCGTGCCGCGGCGACGGTGATCTCCCGCGAGGGCTTCGCGGGCACGACCATGCGGATGGTCGCCGAGGAGGCGGGCGTCAGCACCGGGATGCTCAACCACTACTTCGCCAACCGCCAGGACCTGTTGACGCAGGCGCTCGTGTTTGTTTCCGAGCGCGCGCAGGCGCGCATGCGCGAGGCGGTCGATGGGGTGCCGCCGGGGCGGGCGCGGCTCGAGGCGCTGCTGGACAGCGCGCTCGCCGAGGATCAGCAGGTCTCGGAGACGTGGCGCGTCTGGATCAACGCCTACGGCGAGGCGGTCCGCCTGGCCGACCTGCGTCACACGATCGAGGCGCGGCTGCACAGCTGGTACGAGCTGATCGACACGGCATTGGAGGGGCTCGTTCCGCCCGACGTCAACGGCTCGATCCCGTGGGCGTGGCGGTTGGACGCGATCCTCAATGGGCTGACCCTGCAGGCGCTGACATCCGAGGCGGCGCTCGACGGCGCGCGGATCCGCGACGAGGTGATCGCGATGCTGTTCGGCGAGCAGCCGGTCGTCGCCGCCGCTGCGTCGGCGGCCCGATAGACACGCGCACGCACCCTTCCAACCGAGGCGCGAAACGCGTCGGCAGCGCGACGCAATATCCGCAGGAAAGTGAGAGACAATCGCGCCAGGATTTGCGTGCGATCACTGCGGCTGGTACGTTGCATCCGCCGATGCTCCGAAATATCGAACGACGCTCGAGCAGGCGCAAACTGTCGACCACCGGGCTGATCCGAACAGGCGAAACGGTGCGGTAGCCGGCGGGCATGCGTGTGGCAGCCGACACCGGCGGGACGTTCACCGACCTCGTGGTCGAAGACGGCGACCGGGTTCAGCTGTACAAGGCGCCGACGACGCCCCACGACCCGGCTGACGGAATCCTCGCCGCGGTCGGCCTCGCCGCGGCCGACGGCGGCCGCGAGGTCGGAGAGTTCCTCGCCGCGGTCGACGTGTTCATGCACGGCACGACGCGCGCGATCAACGCGATCCTCACTCAGACGACGGCGCGCACGGCGCTGCTGTGCACATCCGGCCACCCCGACATGCTGCTGCTGCGCGAGGGCGGCCGCACCGAGCCGTTCAACTGGAGCTACGGGTATCCCGACCCGTACATCCCGCGGGCGCTGACATATGAGATCGTCGAGCGCATCGGCAGTCAGGGCGAGGTCGTGCAGCCGATGGACGAGGCGGCGGCGGTCGACACGCTCGGGCGCGTCGCGCGCGATGGCGTCGAGTCTGTCGCCGTGTGCCTGCTGTGGTCGATCGCCAATCCGGTGCACGAGCTCGCGTTGGGCGAGCTGATCGAGCGCCACCTGCCGGGGATCCCGTACACGCTCTCGCACGCGCTGAACCCGACGCTGCGCGAGTACCGCCGCGCGTCCTCGGCGGCGATCGACGCGTCGCTGAAGCCGCTGATGACGAGCTACCTCGACAGCCTCGAAGGCCGCCTGCGAGAGGCCGGCTTCAACGGACGGCTGCTGATGGTCACCTCCAGCGGCGGCGTCGTCGACGCGGCCGACATGGGCGCGGCGCCGATCCACTCGATCAACTCCGGTCCAGCGATGGCTCCGATCGCCGGACGCCGCTACGCCGCGCTCGACGGCCTCTCAGACGACGCCGTCGTGGCCGACACGGGCGGCACGAGCTACGACGTGACGCTCGTGCGCCGCGGGCGGATTCCGGTGACCCGCGAGACTTGGCTCGGGCTCGAGTACGAGGGCCACATCACCGGCTTTCCGGCCGTCGACGTCCGCAGCGTCGGCGCGGGGGGCGGGTCGATCGCGTGGATCGACGCCGGCGGCCTGCTCCACGTCGGACCGCAGAGCGCCGGGGCCGATCCCGGCCCTGTCTGCTACGCGCGCGGCGGGACCGAGCCGACGGTCACCGACGCGTGCGTCGTCCTCGGCTACATCGACCCCGACTACTTCCTCGGCGGCACGATGGAGCTGGACGCGCCCGCCGCGCAGCGGTCGATCGCAGAGCGCGTAGCCGCCCCGCTCGGGCTCGACCTGCACGAGGGCGCGGCCGCGATCATGGCCGTCGCGACCGAGCGGATGGTGCAGGCGATCGAGGAGATCACGGTCAATCAGGGCGTCGACCCCCGCAGCGCCGTGCTCGTCGGCGGCGGCGGCGCGGCTGGCCTGAACGCGGTCGCGATCGCGCGACGGCTCGGCTCGCGGCGCGTCGTGATCCCGCAGGCCGGCGCCGTGCTCAGCGCGCGCGGCGCGCTGATGTCAGACCTCACCAGCGAATACGCGTCGGCGGTGTTCACCGGCTCCGACGCCTTCGACCACGCGCGCGCCGACGCGGCGCTGGCCGAGTTGCGTGGCAGCTGCGACGACTTCGCCCAGCGCAACGGTGCGGGCGCCGAGGCCCAGATCGAGTTCGTCGCGGAGGCCCGCTACCGCCATCAGGTGTGGCAGCTGGACGTTCGCCTGCGCCACGGTCGCCTCGCGACCGACGAGCACGTCGCCAACCTCGTCGAGGACTTCCACGCGATCCACGAGGAGGTCTATGCCGTCCGCGACGAGCGTGCCGTCGTCGAGGTCGTAAACCTCCGGGCGCGCGTCAACTGCCCGCTGCGCGGCGGGGTGCACGACACTGTCGTGCTCGATCACGGACACGCCTCCTCGGGCATGCGGAGCGTCTACTTCAGCGGCGTCGGCAAGGTCAGCGCGGCGATCCTGCGACTCGAGGCGATGGCCCCCGGGGCGCAGTTCGCCGGGCCGGCGATCGTCGAGTCCTCGTTCACGACGATCGTGCTCAACCCGGGCGCGAGCGCCGAACGGACCGCGAGCGGCAGCCTGGCCGTGCTCCCGGGCGGGCTCGATGCCGCGACGCCGGCACACTCGCACGCCGGACCGGCGCGTTTTGCGGCCGGCTCGGAGGCGGTGAGCTAAAGCCATGGGCGCTCCGGCAGCTGACCGGCCGCGCGACGTCGTCGCGCTCGCCGTGATGACCAATCGGATGGAGGGCGTCGTGCGCAAGATGACGAACACGCTGTTCCGCACGGCGCGCTCGACCGTGCTGAACACGGCGCGCGACTTCTCGTGCTGCATCGTCACGGCCAACCACGAGATGCTCGTGATGGCGGAGTCGCTGCCGATCCACGTGATCTCCGGGCCCGACGTGATCAGCCGCTGGCTGCGGAGGTTCCATCCCAATCCGCGCCGCGGCGACGCGTTCATCCACAACTCGCCCTACCACGGCAACTCTCACGCGGGCGACCACTGCATCGTCGTCCCGGTGATCGACGACGACGGACGCCAACGCGCGACGGCGGTCGTCAAGGCGCACATGGCCGACATCGGCAACTCCGAACCGACGACGCTGATGGCGACGGCCCGCGATGTCTACGAGGAGGGCGCGCTGATCTTCCCCTGCGTGAAGATCCAGGACGGCTACCGCGACGTCGAGGACGTGGTGCGGATGTGCACGTCGCGGATCCGTGTTCCCGACGACTGGTACGGCGACTACATCGGGATGATCGGCGCCGCGCGCGTCGGCGAGCGCGAGTTGCTGAAGGTCGGCGAGGAAGTCGGCTGGGACGCTTTCGACCGCTACGTCGCCGACTGGCTCGACTACAGCGAGGAGCGGATGCGCGCGACGATCCGCGGGCTGCCGGCCGGCCGCCGCACCGGCCGCGACATCCACGACGCGGTGCCGTTGCGCGGGGTCGAGAACGGCGTCCCGTTGGAGGTGACCGTCGCGGTCGATCCCGAGTCGGCAGAGATCGAGATCGACCTGCGCAACAACCCCGACTGCCTCCCGTGCGGGCTGAACCTGACCGAATCGACGGCCGTCACGTCGGCGCTGATCGGCGTCTTCAACAGCATCGCCGAGCCGGTCCCGCGCAACACCGGCAGCGGTCGCGCGGTGAACGTGCTGCTGCGCGAGAACTGCTGCGTCGGGATCCCCCTGCATCCCGCGAGTTGCTCGATGGCCACTTCGGGGATCGCCGAGCGCCTGGCCGGGATCGTGCAGCGCACGCTCGCCGAGTTCGCCGATGGCCTCGGGATGGCGTCAACCGGGCCGGAGTGCCCGCCGGCCGTCGCCGGGCTGTCCGGACGCGACCCGCGTCACGCCGATGCGCCGTTCGTCGACATGATGATCCTCGGCAACTCCGGCGGCGCCGGCCATCCGCACGGCGACGGCTGGGTCACCAACGGCGAGACGAGCGACGGCGGCTCGATGATGCGCGACTCGACCGAGGTGCTCGAGCTGCTGCGCCCGATCCGGGTATGGACCGACCGGATCGTGCCCGACACCGAGGGCGCCGGGCGCTTTCGCGGCGCGCCATCGCTGTACATCGAGTACGGCCCGGTCGACACTGAGCTCGAGGTGCTCTACGCGGCCGACGGGACGGTGAACCCCGCGCTCGGCGTTCGCGGCGGCCAGTCGGGGGCGCTGTGCCGGCCGGCGATGCGCAAGGCCGACGGCGAGGTCGTCGAGCTCGATGCATGGGCGCGCGTGGTGCTGGGGCCGGGCGAGACGATCATCTCGATCTCGAGCGGTGGCGGTGGCTATGGACCGCCGCACGAGCGCGCGCTCGAGCGCGTGCTGGCAGACGTCAACGACGGCTGGGTCAGCCCCGGGCGGGCGCGCGAGGTGTACGGCGTCGCGCTCGACGAGAGCGGCAAGCTCGACGAGGAGGCGACGCTCGCGCGGCGCGCCGCGCTCGCCGAGGCAGCGCAGGACAGCCCGGCCGCCGGCAGTCAGGCCGCAGCCGCCGCCCGCGCGGCGCACGGCGGCGAGCACGACCCCGTGCTTGCATTGGTGCAGCCGAGCGGCAGTGTGTGGCCGGCGATCGGCGACGAGGGAGGGACACGGTGATGCGAGCGGTGACGTTTCAGCGTCCCGGCGAGGTGCGCGTAGAGGAGCGCCCGATGCCCGAGCTGCAGGCACCCGACGACGCGGTCGTCCGGATCGACGCGACCGGCGTGTGCGGCTCGGACCTGCACATCTACCACGGCCGGCTAAAGATCGAACCGGGCTTCACGATCGGCCACGAGTACGTCGGCACCGTGCTCGAGGCGGGCGACGCGGTGACGCGCGTGAGCGTCGGCGATCGCGTCGCCGGCTGCTTTCAGACGGCTTGCGGCAACTGCTTTCACTGCATGCGCGGCGAGTACCAGCGCTGCGTCGAGTCGCGCAGCTTCGGGCTCGGCGCGACGATGGGCTCGCTGCAGGGCACGCAGGCCGAGTTCGCGCTCGTGCCGCGCGCCAATCTGGTGCTGCAGCGCGTGCCCGACGGCATCTCCGACGACGTCGCCCTGTTCGCCGGCGACGTGATGGGCACGGGCTACCACGGCGTCGCTTCCAGCGGGCTGCAGGCCGGCGAGACGGCAGCCGTGCTCGGCCTCGGCCCGGTCGGCCTCTGCGCCGTCCAGGCCGCGGTGCTGGCCGGCGCTCGCGTGCTCGCGATCGACTCGGTCGAGCAGCGCCTGGCGATGGCCGAGTCGTTCGGCGCGACGCCACTGCACCTGACCGAGCAGGACGTGCGAAGCGAGGTGAAGCGGCTGACCGACGGACGCGGCGGCGTCGACGTGACGATCGACGCGGTCGGGCATACCGACGTGCTCGACACGGCGATCCGGCTGACGCGCGCGTGCGGTCGCGTGCAATGCCTCGGGATCTATGCCGAGCGCGGCGAGATCCACCTGGGCCTGGCGTGGCTGAAGTCGCTGACGGTCCGCGGCGGACAGGCCAACGTGATCGCACACCTCGACCCGGTGCTCTCGATGCTCGCCGCCGGTCAGCTCGATCCGTCCCCACTGGTCACGCATCACATGTCGCTGGACGAGGCCGCGCAGGCATATGAGCTGTTCGACCGGCGTGAAGCTCTGAAGATCGTGCTGACGCCATGAGCTCGCCGAGCTCCGAGGCCGCGTCGCTGCCCGACGCACTCGGAGAGGCGGGCGAGTACGGGCGCGAGGAGCTCGACAGCTATCTGGAGACGAAGACCGTCTGGACGGCGCTGTCGTGAGCGGGTGTAGGGTCCTCGAGTGAGCTCCGAGCGCTGGCAGGAGGGCCTGGAGATGCGTACGCGCGTGCTCGGGGAGGAGTACGTGCAGAAGGCGACTGCCGATCCGCAGGACATCTTCCGCCCGCTGCAGGAGCTGGTCACCGAATACTGCTGGGGGACGGTCTGGACGCGCCCAGAGCTGCCGCCGCGGACGCGCAGCCTGCTGACCGTCTCGATGCTGATCGCGCGCGGCGCGGAGCAGGAGCTCGCCCTGCACCTCCGCGGCGCACTCAACAACGGCGTCACCCAAGAGGAGATCGTCGAGACGATCGTGCACAGCGCGATCTACTGCGGCGTGCCCGCCGCGATCGGCGCGGCCAGGATCGCACGGCAGGTGTTCGCAGACACGAAGGAGTGATCGGTGGATCAGACGGATGCGATCGGGTTCGTCGGCCTGGGCGCGATGGGCGGCCGGATGGCGTCGCGTCTGCTGGCAGGCGGGCACGAGCTCGTCGCCTACGACACCGACGAGGCGGCGCTCGCGGCGCTCGTCGAGCGGGGTGCGCAGCGTTGCGGCTCGGTCGCCGAGGTGGCCGCGCGCGCGCCGACGGTCCTCTTGAGCCTGCCCACGCCCGACGTCGTGCGGGCGGTCGCGCTCGGTCCCGGCGGACTCCTCGGCGGCGCCGCGATCGCGACCTGCATCGACCTGTCGACGACCGGTCCTGCGGTCGCGAGGGAGGTGGCCGAGGGGCTGGCGGCGGCCGGCACGGTGCTGGTCGATGCGCCCGTCAGCGGCGGCGTGCAGGGCGCCGAGCGGGGCACGCTGACGATCATGGCGGCGTGCGCGCCGAAGACGCTGCGAGCGGTCAGACCGCTGCTCGACGAGCTGGCCGTCAACGTCTTTCACGTGGGATCGCAGCCCGGCATGGGGCAGCTCGCGAAGGTGCTCAACAACCTGCTCTCCGCCAGCGCTCTGGTGCTCACAGCGGAAGCAGTCGCGCTCGGCGTCAAACAGGGCCTCGATGCGGAGACGCTACTGGCCGTCCTCAACGCCAGCAGCGGACGCAATTCGGCGACCGTGCAGAAGTTCCCCCAAGCGGTTCTGCCGGGCACGTTCGACTTCGGCTTCGCGCTGTCGCTGATGAGCAAGGACGTGCATATCTGCCTGGCCGAGGCACAGGGGTCGGGCGTGCCGATGAGCGTCGCCGCAGCGGTCGGAAAGGCCTGGGCGCAGGCCGAGGCAAGCGCGCCGGCAGGTGCGGACTGCACCGAGATCGTGAGGCTCGTCGAGCGGGCCGCTCAGATCGAGATTCGCGCGGTCGGCAGAGCGTAGCTTGCAACCACCGGGCCTGCCGGTCCCGGGCTGGACGCAGGGCCGAAGCGCGCTGCGGTCAATAGACGAAGGCTGCAAGAGCGCGCGCTATGTCGGCGGCGCGTCGGCTCCGGCCACGGCCATCTCCCCCGGAAAGTGACACGCCGCCCAATGCCGCTCGGCGCGTTCCACCAGCGGCGGGCGCTCGTCCTTGCAGATGGCGCGGCCGCGCCCGACTGGGCACCGCGGCTCGAACGGGCAGCCGTGCGGGCGGTCGACGACCGAGCTGATTTCGCCGATCGGCTGGGCGCGCCTGGCGCGGCGACTGCGGCCACCCGGGCGCGGGACGGGCACGGCCGACAGCAGCGACACCGAGTAGGGGTGCAGCGGGTTGCCGAACAGCCCGTCGCGGTCGGCGAGCTCCATCATCTGGCCCAGGTAGAGGACGGCGACGCGGTCGCAGAAGTACTCGGCGACGGCGAGGTCGTGCGAGATGAACACGTATGTCAGCCCGAGCTGCGACTGCAGGCGGCGCAGAAGGTTGAGCACCTGCGCCTGGACCGAGACGTCGAGCGCCGAGATCGGCTCGTCGAGGATGACGACGTCGGGGCGCAGCACGAACGCGCGCGCGATCCCGATCCGCTGGCGCTGCCCGCCGGAGAACGCGTGCGGACGGCGGGCGGCCTGCTCGGCGGTCAGGCCGACGTCGGCGAGCATCTCGAGCACGGCCAAGCGCCGTTGCTCGCGGTCGCCGATCTCGTGCACGAGCAGCGGCTCTTCGACGATCGCCCCGGCGGTCATCCGCGGATCCAGCGAGGCGAACGGGTCCTGGAAGACGAACTGCATCCTGCGTCGCATCGCGCGCAGCTCCTCGCGGCCGAGCTCGGCGAGGTCGCGGCCCTCGAACATCACGCGACCAGCGGTCGGCTCCAGCAGTCGCAGCAGGCACCGCGCGAGCGTCGACTTGCCGCAGCCGGACTCGCCGACGAGGCCGAAGCTCTCGCCGCGGCGCACCGCGAGCGAGATGTCGTCGAGCACGGTGATCTCGCGCTTGCGCGCGAAGCGGTCGGGGCTGCGCATCGTGAACGCCTTCGACAGCCCGTCGGCCTCGAGGATCGTGCTCGTCGCCGCGTCCCGGGCCGGCGGCGTCACCGCGCCCTGCGCGCTCATGCCGTCACCGCGGCGCTGCGCTGCTCGGCGAAGTGACACTCGACGTCGGCTGGTCCGGACGCATCGACCACATGGTGGGAGCGGGGACTGCGCTCGTGACACTCGGCGATCTCACGGCCGACGGGGCAGCGCGGAGCGAACGAACAGCCACCGGGCAGCGCCGCCAGGTCGGGCGGGAAGCCGGTGATCGCGGGCAGCGGGCCGTCGGCGAGCCGCTCGGGGTTAGGGACGCACTTGAGCAGGGCCTCGCTGTAGGGATGGGTGGGGTGGAGGAAGATGTGATCGACGCCGGAGGTCTCGACGAAGCGTCCCGCGTACATCACCGCGACGGCGTCGCAGAAGTCAGAGACGATCCCCAGGTTGTGGGTGATCAGGATCACGGCCGTGCCGTGCTGCTCGACGAGCCGGTCGAGCAGCGCGAGCACCTGCGACTGCGTCGTCACGTCCAGCGCGGTGGTCGGCTCGTCGGCGATCAGCACGCTCGGGTTGTTGGCGATCGCAATCGCAATCGCCACGCGTTGGCGCATCCCGCCGGAGTACTGGTGCGGGTAGTCGTCGAGCCGGCTCTCGGCCTGGGGGATGTCGACTTCGCGCAGCAGGTCGGCCGCGCGCCGGCGCGCGGCGGCGCGGCGGATGTGTGCGTCGTTGGCGGTGATCGCCTCGACGATCTGCGAGCCGATCGTCTTGACCGGGTCGAGCGCGCTCATCGGGTCCTGCAGGATGAGCGAGATGTGCGTGCCGCGGACGGCGCCGAGCTCGCGATCGGACAGCTTGGAGATGTCGCGACCGTCGAGCACGACCTCGCCGCCCAGCACTCGTCCGGGCGGCTCGATCAGCCCGAGGATCGACAGCGCGAGCGCCGACTTGCCCGAGCCCGACTCGCCGACCACCCCGAGGCGTTCCGTCGGGCGCATGTCGAAGCTCACGTCGCGCACGGCGTGCACCGTCCTCGAGCCGTCCTCGAACACGGTGCTCAGGTTGCGCACCGACAGCGCCAGCTCCTCCGTCGCGCCGTTGCGCGCCGCGCCTGGATCGACGCCCCCGTCGCTCATGAGGTCGCCACCGAGGCGATCCGCACGCGCGGGTCGATCACCGCGTAGAGCAGGTCGACGGCGAGGTTGACCAACACGAACATGACGGCGCTCAACAGGATGAACGTCTGCACGATCGCGAAGTCCTGCTTGACGATCGCTTCGAACACGAGCGAGCCGACGCCAGGCCAGTTGAAGACGCGTTCGATCAGCACGCTGCCGGCGAGGAATTCGCCGAGCACCAGGCCGGCCGCGGTGAGCGTCGGCAAGAACGCGTTGGGCAGCGCGTGGCGGCGAAACGCCGTCCACCGGCGCAGTCCCTTACCGCGCGCGACGGTGATGAACGGCTCGCGCGAGATCTCCAGCAGGTTCGCGCGCAGCAGGCGCACGATGAACGAGAACGACGAAAGCCCGAGCGCAATTGCCGGCAGGAGCAGGTGCTTGAAGGAGGCCCAGAACGTGCCGAACTGTCCGGCGATCAGCGAGTCGACGGTGTAGAGGTGCGTGACCGTCGGCGGTGGGGTCGCCTGCAGCCCCAGTCGACCCTCGGGCCCGGGCAGGACGTGGAGGGAGCGGAACGAGACGATCAGCAGCAGCAGCGCGACGAAGAACGGCGGCGTCCCGAAGCCGAGATAGGCGATGCCGCGCACGATCCGGTCGGCGACCGGGCGCCTGCGGTAGGTGACCAGCAGCGCGAGTGCGATCGAGAAGAACATCGTGAGCGCGAACGAGAACAGCGCGAGCTCGATCGTCGCCGGCAGGCGTTCGCCGATCAGCGAGCTGACCGACTTGCCGTCGGCGTAGGAGTAGCCCCAGTTGCCCTTGAAGAAGTTCGAGATGTACAGCCAGTACTGCGCGATGATCGATTTGTCGAGGCCGATCTGGTGTTCGACCGCGGCGATCGCCTGCGGGGTGCCGAGCGGTCCGACGATCAGCCGCGCCGGGTTGCCGGGCAGCGCCCGCAGGATGATGAACGCGAGGATCGTCGCCCCGAAGATCGCGCCGAGCGAGCCGAGCACCCGCCTCGTGACCACGCCACCCATCGCTACAGCCTCGCGTACTCGCCGCGCGGGTCCATCAGGTCGCGCATCCGGTCGGACAGCATGCTCGCGGCGGTCACGGTGATCAGCAGCGCGACCCCGGGGAAGATGCTGATCCACCACTGGCCCGTCAGCGCGTAGGAGAGGCCTTCGGTGATCATCGCCCCCCACTCGGGCGTCGGAACCTGCGCGCCAAGGCCGACGAAGCTGAGCGACGCCAGCCCGAGGACGGCGTAGCCGAACGCCGCGGCCATCTGGATGAACAGCACCGGCAGCATGTGCGGCACGACGTGACGCGCGATCACGCGCGAGCGCTTCATCCCGATCGCATACGACGCTTCGATGAACGGGAGCGAGCGGATTCGCAGCGCCTCGCTGCGGAGCAGGCGCGCGTACCACGGCACGGAAACGAGCGCGACGCCGATCGCCGCGGTGTTCAGCCCGATTCCGAGCCCGACGGTGACCGCCATCGCCAGGATCAGCGGCGGGAACGCGAGGATCGCGTCCATCGCGCGCATCACGACGCCGTCGCTGAAGCCGCCGATCGTCCCGGCGAGCAGCCCGATCAGCCCGCCGACCAGCGCGCCGGCGAGCGTCACGAGCGTCGCGACGACCAACGAGATCCGAGCGCCGGCGGCGACGCGGGCGAACACGTCGCGCCCGAGCTGGTCGGTTCCCATCGGGTGCGACCACGACGGGCTCTGCAGCGAATGGATCAGATCCTGCGTGTCGGGGTCGTGCGGCCAGAGGATCGGCACGAAGATCGCGAACAGAACGAGCAGCGCGAGCACGCCGACCGGAACGGCGAGCCGGCGATCGACGAGCACGGCGCGCGTCGCCCGCGACGCGCGGGCGGACACCGACGCGGGCGGAGGCTCCGGCGGCGGCTGCGGGCGCAGGGCGGCCACGCTCTCGGCGCCGAGTATGAGCCTGGAGCTCATCCGTGCTCCCTCTCCTTTCGTTCGATCTGAACGACTCTCGTTCGGTATATTACGGTCGCAGGTGTGGCTGGCGCCGGACGCGGCGCCGACGGAGGGAGGCGGTTGTGGTTGGTCAAGCGCACGAGTTCTCCGGATGAGCGATCCCACGATCCTCACCTGCGCGGTCGCCGGTGGGATCGTCACCGGCAACCCTAACCAGCCTCGCACGCGCGACGACGTGATTGCCGCGGCGCTCGGCGCGGCTCGCGCCGGCGCGAGCGTCGTTCACATCCACGCGCGAACCGTCGACGGCGAGATGACCCAGGACCCGGAGGACTACCTCGCGATCAAGCGCGCCGTGCGAGAGCAGGGCGCTGACGTCGTGCTCAACTTCACGACCGGCGGCAAGCTCGGCGCGCCGGCGCAGGAGCGCCGCCGCTCGCTGGAGGCCCAGCCGGAGATCGCGTCGCTGAACTGCGGCAGCATCAACTTCGGCCCCGACGACGTCGTGTTCATGAACCCGCGATCGCTGATCGAAGAGCTGGCGCAGGAGATGGCAAAGCGCGGGATCGTGCCCGAGTACGAGTGCTTTGACATCGGCATGGCCGTCACGGCGGCGCGCCTGGCGGGCGCGGCAAGCGGAGCGACGGGGATGATGCATCTCGTGCTCGGCGTGATCGGCGGCGCGCCGCCGAGCGTCGAGTCGATCCAGCTGTTTGCCGGGCTCGTTCCGCCGGGCGTGCCGTGGATGGTGACGGCGATCGGCCGCCACAACTACCCGATGATGGCGGTCACGCTCGCGCTCGGCGGTCACATCCGCACGGGCTTGGAGGACGTCGTGTACGTCGCGCCGGGCGAGTACGCCGAGTCCAACGCACAGCTCGTCGAGCGCGCGAGGATCTTGTGCGACGCGATCGGCAGGCCGGTGGCGACGCCGGCGCAGGCTCGCGAGCTCCTCGGGATAGCCTGATGCGCGCACGCGCGCGTCAAATGGCCGAAGCGGTCGGAAAGATGGCATATCGATCAGTCGATTCGGAACGTAGCCCTCGCCCGAACCATTGTCAAGCAGCCACTGGCGCAACGCCATTCGACAGATGTCCAAGGCCCCGCGCGGCAGTTGCGGCGCACGTCCTTGACGGGGCTCCGCGCGAGGAGGTAGGTTGCATATCGACTGATCGTCATAAACAGGCCGGATGCGCGGGACCGCTGGAAAGGGGTGCCGGCGCGAAAGTGCGTCGCGGCGATGCCAGAAACACGCAGAGCGTTCGTCTCACGGGGTCGAGTAGGTTCGACATTCGCCGAGATCGACACAACAGAGGCGCCCCCGATGAACCGCACTAGCGATGGAGGCCGGATGACCCGCTTCAGCCAAGCAGAGCAGATCAAGTCCACGAGAACGCCGGACGTCCGGCTGCGACGTGCGCTGGTGGCAGCGGCGACGGCGCTGGTGGCCGCGCTGGTGCTCGCGGCGTGCGGCTCGAGCTCGAGCTCGAGCTCGTCGGGGTCGGGCGCAGCGAGCTCGGGCGCCCTGAGCAAAGCGGCGAGCAACCCGAACGCGACGCTGATCGTCAACAACGCGGTGCCGATCGCGACGCTCGACCCGGGCCTGACGACCAACGACCAGGACCCGGGCTTCGACGGGGCGATGTACTCGACGCTGACGCAGGTCGACCAGGAACCGGGGAAGGTGTCGGGGACGACGCAGCAGAACCTCGGCGTCAGCGCAGTCAAACCGTATCTGGCGCAGTCCTACGCGTTCAGCGAAGGCAACAAGACGCTGACGTTCCACCTGCGTCCGGGGCTGAAGTTCCCAAGCGGCGACCCGGTCGACGCGCACGCGGTTGTGTGGTCGATCGAACGCGACATCAAGCTCGAACAGGGCGGTTACTCGGTGCTCGAGGAAACCGACTACACGCCGCCGCTGATCAAGTCGGTGACGGCACCGGACTCGACGACGGTCGTGTTCAAGTACAAGCGCCCGGCGCCGAACCAGCTGCAGGTGCTGTCGACGCCGACGGCCGGCGCGATCTACGACCCCAAACTCGTCGAAGCGCACGGCGGCGTCAAGAAGGGCGTGCCCAACGAATACCTTGCCAGCCACTCGGCCGGCTACGGCCCGTACCTGCTCAAGAGCTACCAGCCCAACCACCAGCTCGTGCTCGAAGCCAACCCGAGCTTCTTCGAACCGCCGAAGACGAAGAAGATCATCCTCAACATGATCCCCGACAACGAAACGCTGCTGCTCGACGCGCAGTCGGGCGCGGCGGACATCACGCTCGGGCTGACCAACCAGGCGGCGCACAGCCTCGTCGGCAACGGCTGCTGCACGGTCGCGTCGTTCAAGTCGCGCCAGGCGGAGACTCTGAACTTCCCCCAGAACGAACGCAAGCCGTGGCTCAACGGCAAAGACCCGTTCTTCAAGAACCAGTCCTTCCGCCAGGCGCTGACGTACGCGTTCCCATATCAGGCGGTCCTCCAGAAGGTCGCCTTCGGCTACGGCAAGCTGTACTTCGGCGAGTGGATGCCATCGTACTCGTGGTATGACCCGACGGTCGGCGCGCCGCGCGAAACAAACCTCACCAAGGCGAAAGAACTGCTGGCCAAGTCTCAGATCAAGACGCCGGTCAGCTTCACGATCTTCGTCGGCCAGGGCGACAACATCGGCAAGGAAATCGCGACGGCCGCGGCCGGTGCGTGGCAGCCGTTGGGGGTCAACGCGAAGGTCCAGGTCGTCTCACCGTCGGCGTTCCTGGAAGTCGTCTACACCAACCACGACGGCGCGACGGTGTTCCTCGACGGTCCGCAGGTCGTGGCCCCCGACTACCACTGGGCGTATGACCTGCAGTGCCCGCCGAACAATCAGTTCAACGACACGAACACGTGCGTCCCGGCGGCGGACAAGATCATGAAAGAAATCCCGTACGTGACGCAGGAACCCAAGCGTCAGGAACTGCTCAACCAGGCCGACAAGCTGTACATCGAAAACTCGCCCCGAGTTTGGGTGTACGACTCAGAACTGGTCGCGGTGCTCGGTAAGAACGTGACGAGCTACTACTCGTCAGACCTTCCCGACATGCGCTTCTGGGCCAAGGGCTAGAGGCACACTCCACCGCCACGCGCCCAGCCGGCGCCCGGGCTCCTCCTCTGGTCCGGGCGCCGGCGCCGGCGCCGCTCCTCCGAGCGGTCCGGTTCATCCGGCCCTACGCGCAGCTTTCGCCACCCCGGCCGCGTGCGGCTACGTGATGACCGCGACGAACCGCCAGTCGAGCACCGGCGTCCCGCCTTCGTCGCCGGGGTCACCGGGGTCGCCGAGCGCGACGACGCGCGAGCGCAGGTGGGCGAGCGCGCCCCCGTTCGACAGCGCGTCCACGCGCTCGAGCTCGAGCTCGCTGTAGAGCGTTTCGCCCTCGTGCACGGGCGCGAGGTGCTCGCACGAGTGCCAGCCGACGATCGTCGCGATCTCGGGCAACGAGCGGCTGGCCTGCGCGGCGGCGAGCCCGATCGTGTGACCGCCGTAGACGAGCCGCCGGCCGTCTCGGTGGACGTGGCGATCGCGATGCACTGCGGCGACGTTGAGCGACAGCCGCGCGAGCTCGGGAGCCGAGCTGACGACGTCGCCGCCGTCGACCGCCCACCGCGTCCCGGGCTCGACGCGCGCGAGCCACCCGCCGCCGGCGGCCGGCATCGCGTCCAGTCGCCACGAGGCGGTCGCCGCGCGCAGCGCGCCCTCGCCGAGCTCGGCCGGGATCTGATCGAACGAGTCGTCGCGGTCGCTCGGGGCGGCTGGATCGCGCAGCGGCAGCATCGCGCAGCGCCAGAAGTCGAGCACGTCGTGCCCGTCGTGGTCGACCGTGCGAACGCGCAGCGCTGCGAGGCCGCTGGCCGGGCGATCGGCGCGCGTCGAAGCCCGGCGCAGCGCGACGACCTCGGTGCTCGTGTGCAGCGTGTCGCCGATCGACGGGATCCGCGCGAGCACGAGGCCGCGGTAGAACAGATTCGCGATCACGCGCGCGGTGAGCAGCGTCGACTGGCCGATCGCCACGTCCCAGACGAGCGCCGGGTGCGCCAGCGCGCCGGGGG
>DASXIJ010000035.1:0-1885 GCA_036498045.1 Solirubrobacteraceae bacterium | reverse complement strand
CATTGGAGCTCTGCCGCCAGCGCTTTGGCGGCGAGCGCGCGATCGACTACGTGCTCTCCTCGGGCTGCGATCTTCCGGGGGTCGCGACTGGCTCGATCGACGCGGTCTGGTCGTTCGACGTCCTCGTCCACGTCGCTCCCTGCGACCTCGCCGGCTACCTGTCCGAGATCGCGCGCGTGCTCGCGCCCGGAGGGGTGGCGGTCCTGCACCACTCCGACGGGCGCAACCGTGGCCGGCTCCCGTCGCGACACGGCTGGCGCGCTCCGATGTCGCGCGGCCTCATGACCGCGCTGGCGCGCGAGCGCGGGCTTCAGGTCGAGCGCCAGTTCGACTCGTGGGGACCCGACGGCCGCTTCACGCTCGACGCGTACGGCGACGCGATCACGGTATGCAGGCGATGAGCCCGTGATCTCGCAGAAGCTTCACGGCGAGCTCGGGCGCCTGATCGGTGCAGAGCACGTGCTCGAGGCGCCGCCTGGGTCGCCTTACAACCGCGACGCGACTGGTCGTCCGGAGGTGGAGGGACGGGCCGACGCCGTGGCGCTCCCGGGCAGCGCCGAGGAGGTCGCGGCGGTCGTCGCATGGTGCTACGCGCACGACGTGGCGATCGTGCCGCGCGGCGGCGGCACCGGGCTGACAGGAGGCGCGGTCGCGATCCAGGGCGGCGTCGTCTGCTCGCTCGAGCGGCTGCGCGCCGTGCGCGAGCTCGAGCCGGCGCTGTGGCGGATGTTCCCGGAGGCGGGCGTCAGCACTCGCCACGTGCAGCGGCTCGCGCGCGAGAACGGGCTCTTCTTCGCCCCCGATCCCGGCGCGGCCGAGCAGTCGCAGATCGGCGGCAACGTCGCCACGAACGCGGGTGGGCCGCACGCGCTGAAGTACGGCGTGACGGGTGCATGGGTCGCGGGGCTCGAGGCCGTGCTCGCGCCGGGCGAGCTCGTGCACGTCGGCGGCTGGGCCGGCAAGGACGTGGCGGGCTACGACATCAAGAGCCTGCTGATCGGCTCCGAGGGCACGCTCGGCGTGATCACGGCCGTGATGCTCAGGCTGCTGCCGGCGCCCAAGGCCGCGATCCCATTCGTCGTGTTCCTGCGCACGCCGGAGGAGGGCTGTGCGGCGATCGAAGCGGTGTTCGCCGCGGGTCTGCGCCCCTCGGTGCTCGACTTCCTTGACGGCGCGACGCTCGAGATCGTCGGCGGCGGCTACCCTGGCGACGGGCGCGACGGGCGCGACGGGCGCGACGGGCGTGGCGGCGCCCGGGTGCCTCACGGAGTACCGCGCGAGGCTGGGTTCGCGCTGATCGTCGAGGTCGACGGGACGGTTTCGGAGGCCCGGGCCACGCGCGATGCGGCGGTCGAGCTGCTGTCGGGCGCAGCGCTCGCGATCGACGAGCCGGCCGACGCCGCGACGCTCTGGCGCTGGCGAGACGGCGTCAACGGTGTCGTCACGGCCGAGCGGGGGATGAAGGTCAGCGAGGACGTCGTCTTCCCCGTCGAGCGACTGCGCGCGGGGCTCGAGGGCTTCTCGCGGATCGCCGAATCTCACGGCCTGCGCTCGTGCGCATGGGGACACGGTGGAGAGGGGAACGTGCACGCGACAGTGCTCGTCGACGCCGCGCGCGAGGGCGAGATCGAGGCGGCCTCCGCGGTCGGCGAGGAGCTCTTCGCGCTGGTCGTCGCGCTCGGCGGCTCGCTCGCCGGCGAGCATGGCGTGGGCTGGAGCAAGCGTGGGCTGCTCGCCTCGCAGTGGGATTCGCGCGCTGTGCAGGCGCACGAGCAGATCAAGCGCGCCTTCGACCCCAAGGATCTGCTGAACCCCGGCAAGAAGCTCGCCCGGTACGCTGCGCGGGCGCCGGCGAGATCCGACTGAAAGGAAGCCCATGACGCAG
>DASXIJ010000034.1:0-3070 GCA_036498045.1 Solirubrobacteraceae bacterium | reverse complement strand
CCGTTCGCGATCGCCGACGCGACGGCGCTGACCGAGGCGGGGTACGTCGGCGAGGACGTCGAGAACATCCTGCTGAAGCTGATCCAGGCGGCCGACTACGACGTCAAGAAGGCCGAGACGGGGATCATCTACATCGACGAGGTCGACAAGATCGCGCGCAAGGCCGACAACCCGTCGATCACGCGTGACGTCTCCGGCGAGGGCGTTCAGCAGGCGCTGTTGAAGATCCTCGAGGGTACGCAGGCGTCGGTGCCACCGCAGGGCGGGCGCAAGCACCCGCACCAGGAGTTCCTGACGATCGACACGACCAACGTGCTGTTCATCTGCGGTGGCGCGTTCGCCAACCTCGACAAGGTGATCGAGCGGCGGATCGGCCACAAAGGGGTCGGTTTCGCGGCGGCGATCGAGGCGAAGGCCGAGCGCGACGCGGGCGAGGTGTTCGAGCACTGCCTGCCGGAGGACCTGATCGAGTACGGGCTGATCCCCGAGTTCATCGGACGCCTGCCGGTGATGTCGGCCGTCCACCAGCTGACGCGCGAGGACCTCGTGTCGATCCTGGTCGAGCCGCGCAACGCGCTCGTCAAGCAGTTCCAGCGGTTCTTCGCGTTCGACGGGATCGAGCTCGTCTTCTCCGAGGACTCGCTGACCGCGGTGGCCGAGAAGGGCCTCGCGCGCGAAACGGGCGCGCGCGGCCTGCGCTCGATCATCGAGGAGATCCTGCTGGAGGTCCAGTTCGAGCTGCCGTCGCGCCGCGACGTCAAGAAGTGCGTGGTCACGAAGGAGACCGTCGAGAAGGGGCTGACGCCGACGCTCGTCACCGAAGCGGCGCCGGAAGACGGGCAGGACGACTCGCTGCGCGAGGAGTCGGCATGAGCGCCCGCGCGCCGCGTCAGATCGCCGCCGCCCGCTAGGATCGCGCTGTGTCCAGGCATGAGTCGAAGTCGAGCGCGAGGGGCAAGCTCGGCGCCATCCCATGGCTCGCGCTCGCGCGCGGCGGGATGATCGTCGGCCGGCGCTGGACGGCGCTGTCGACGAAGGACCGCGCGCGCCTGGTCGAGCTCGTGCGCGAATCGCGTGGCCGCGTGGGCAACCTCAGCGTCAAGCAGCGCCTCGAGCTGCGCAGGCTCGCGGGCAGGCTCGACCTCAAAGGGATGGCGCGCGACCTGCTGCCGGTCGTGCGCGGCGGCGGCAGGCGCGGGCGCAGACGCCGCTGAGCCGGCCCGCCGACTGCCGAGCAGCGCGACGCCTTCGATCACCGAGATGACAGACGAGGACCTCGACAAGCTCCCCACGCGCGAGCTTCACGATCGCGCGATCCGTCGCGCCGAGCGCCACGTCGACGTGAAGTTCTTCTGGCGGCTGTTGCAGCTGATACCGGCCGCGGAGACGGTGAGCGGCGACGAGGGCGAGGGCGACTACGACATCCAGTCCTCCAAAGGCCTGATCTACGACGCTCTGCACAGCGGCGACGGTGCGCTCGGGGAGGCGCTGCGGCCGGTCTTCATCGACTACCTGCGCGAGCACGCAGACGCCTAGTGGCACGCGCGACGTGGAGCGAGGCGCAGGCGGAAGCGCACCTGCGCTCGCTGGAGCTGTTCGGGATGCGCTTCGGCCTGGACCGGATGCGGCGGATGATGACCGTGCTCGGCTCGCCGCAGCGCCGCTACGAGTGCATCCACGTGCTCGGCACCAACGGCAAGACGTCGACGACACGGATGATCGCCGCGATCCTCGAGCGCCACGGGTTGCGCACGGCGGCATACACGTCGCCGCACCTGGTCTCCTATCGCGAGCGCGTGCAGATCGGCGAGCGTGAGATCGATGGCGCCGAGCTCGCCGAGGCGATCGCGCGCGCGGCGTGGGCGGCCGAGCGGGTGAACCGGACGCTCGCCGAGGATGACCACGTGACGCAGTTCGAACTGCTGACGGCGGCGGCGCTGTGGGCGATCGCCCAGCGAGGCGTCGACGTCGCGGTGATCGAGGCGGGCCTCGGCGGCCGCTACGACGCGACGTCGGTGATCGACGCGCCCGTCACGGCGCTGACGAACGTGGGGCTGGAGCACACGCGCTGGCTGGGCCCGACGGTGCGCGACATCGCCGAGGAGAAGCTCGCGGCGGCCGCCGACGGGGCAACGCTCGTGCTCGGTGCGCAGCTGGCGTCGGACGCGCTCGCGGTCGCCGAGCGCGTGGCACGCGAGCGCGGGGCGCGGCTCCTGCACGCGCCGTCTACGCCGAGCGTGGCACAGCTGGCCGCCGGCGGCGAGTTCCAGCGGCGGAACTTCGCCCTGGCCGAGCTCGTCGCGGATGAGTTCCTGCGCGAGCCCGGGATCGCGGGCTCGACGATCGACCGCTCGAAGATCGGTCGGCGCGCGGATGCCGTCGCGGCGGCCGCGAGCGCGACGCGGGTGCGCGGGCGTCTGCAGGTCGTCGCCGATCAGCCGCTGACGGTGCTCGACGGCGCGCACAACCCGCACGCGGCGCAGGCGCTCGCTCGGTCGCTGCCGGCGGTCGTCGGCGCGCGAGGAGTCGCGCTCGTGCTCGGCGTGCTCGAGGACAAGGACGCGGCGGGGATCCTGCAGGCGCTGCTGCCGCTGTGCGAGCGGGCATGGTTCACGGCACCGCCGAGCGAGCGGGCGCTGTCGCCGGCGGCGCTGCAGTCGCTCGCGCGACAGCTCGGCTTCGAGCGCGCGTCGTGCGAGCCGAGCGCGTGGGTCGCGCTCACAGCGGCGCAAGAGTGGGCGCGGGCGCACGATGCGGTCGTGCTCGCGACCGGCTCGGTGTACCTCGTCGGCGAGCTGCTGGGGCGGATCGACGCGGGCGGCGAGGATCACGCGGGCGGCGCCGGTGGGGAGGACTCGCCCGCCGGGCGGCGAAGGGCGGCGGTGTGAACGACGAAGGCCCGTCGGTGCTGACGATGATCGGTGCCGTCGCGCTGATCGTCGCGCTCGTGATCCTCGTGTTCTTCGCGGCCGGTTACGGTTTTGGCCGCCTGTTTCTCTAAACTCGGCCGGCCGATGCTCCCGCTCGGATACTTCGGAATCGAAAGCAGCGGCTTGAACCTGGTCGTCGA
>DASXIJ010000033.1:0-32431 GCA_036498045.1 Solirubrobacteraceae bacterium | reverse complement strand
GCGAGATCGAGCTGGCGCACCTCTGTCGTGCCGCTCATCTGCGACGCGGCGGCTTGGCCCTTTCCGGCGTTGCGCACGGCGAGTACCACACGGGCGCCCTTGGCGGCGAGCGCTGCGGCGGCGGCGCGTCCGATGCCGCTGTTGGCGCCGGTGACGATCACGGTGCGGCCGGTCATGGTCGGAATGTCCTGTGTGCTGAAGGTGGTCATGGGATGTCCTTTGGGGAGAAAGTAGTCATAGACAACAATGTAGGCGCTGCCTACTATGTTGTCAAGGGCTACTTTGCTCGTTAGCATGCCTGCATGGCGATCGAGCGTGCATCTCGGCCGACGGAGCGGCCTTACCACCACGGCAGCCTGCGCAGCGCGCTGCTCGCCGCCGCCGAGCGCACGGTCCGCGAGCGCGGCGTCGAGGCGCTTTCGCTGCGGGAGCTCGCGCGGGAGCTCGGCGTCAGCCACGGCGCCCCGCGCCGCCACTTCCCCGATCGCCAGGCGTTGCTCGACGCGCTGGCCGAATCCGGATTCGAGCGCCTGGGCGTCGAGCTGCGGGCCGCCGCCGACCGCGGCGGCGAGGAATTCCAGCCGCGGCTGGAAGCGACCGCCGCGGCCTACATCCGGTTCGCCACCGCCGACCCGGCCCTGCTGGACCTGATGTTCGCCTCAAAGCAGCGGACTCAGCCGAGCCTGCATGATGCGATGGAGCGCGCCTTCTTGGTGCTGATCGAGCTTATCCTCCAGGGCCAGGCGATCGGCCGGCTGCCACCCGGCGACCCGGAACGAATCGGGCTCGTCCTCTTCTCGACCATCCAAGGCATCGCTGCATTGCTCACAGCCGGCCTGATCACACCCGAGCAGCTGGGCGAGCTGACCACCGATGCGATCGCGAACTTCCTGCGCGGTTCCCGCACCGCCGCATAGATAGCTGCCCTCACCCCAGACGCGCATCCGCCGAGGACGCACGGCAGATCGCGCGAAGGGTGTGGGGCTAGCGCAGCACTCGTGGCAACCCGAACGCCGGCAGGATCCCGATGTCTACGAATCGGATATCGGGCGATCCGGCGCCTGGATGAACCGAGATCCGAGCAACCGGGCCTTGCGAGGCCGGTCGCACGTGCGGCGACCGGCCCCAAGGGCACGGCTCGATTACTACTCCCAACGCCGACTATGCGGCGATCAGCACAGGCACGGGGAAGGTGAGTGTGTCGGTGCTCGCCAGTCCTGATTCGACGAAGGGGCCGCCACCGAACGACGTTGACAGTACGTCAATCGGGCCCGCTTCGAAATGTGTCGGTTTCTGCACGCCTCCAGCTTGCGCGAATTTGAGCGTAAAGTGTCCCGGCGGTTTGATCAGTTTGTTGACCGGCGTGACCTTGCCGATCACCGATCCGATCACCTTCGCCGGGAGCGGGCCACACATGAATTCCATCATCGGGCCTCCCGTGGCGGTGGACAGATCTATACCGGCTTCTTTTTTCGGTTCGTTGATGTAGCCCAGGGTCATAACGAGGGTCGCGGTTACGATTTCGCCCGGGGGCGCACCGACGGTGTTGCACGGCAGACCCAGGGTGACAAATTCGCATCCCGAAAAGGTGATGGTCACGGTTCCAGTTTTCGGTCCGGTGACTTCGCCGGCACCTTTATCCGCTGCACACGTGATGACCGCGCCTTTCACAGTTTCCACCGTGGTGGCGCCGCTTTTCGCCGCAAAGCCGACGGGGAACGGTCCTACGAATTCGGGCAACGATGCCGAGGCCGACGCCGTCACGGTTGCGCTCAACGCGATCATCGCGATGCAGCAGAGGACAAGGGTTCTCGTGCGTTTCATGTCAACCACTCCTTTGCTGATGATTCATAGTCGATACCAGGCACTTCTCTTCGAGACTCGCGTCTTCTCTCGGTATCGCACGGCACCGCCAACAATCCCCCAGGCTGCGCGCCAGCATGCTCCTAATCTCTAGCGCCGGGCACCGGCAGGCGCCGCTGGAGCGATGCTCCCAGGGCATCACCCAGGCGTCAACTCCGCTAAACAGATTGTTCACGCGCGCGTTGAGTTGACCGCAGTAGCGCCCTCTGGCGAAAGGTCGAACGTACACGCCGCCAAGGCCTGCGCGCTCCCCAGGTCTTGGTTGCTGACGTGCACCGACCTCGCCGCCCTAGCCCACCGCCTCGAGGTAGCCGGTCGTCCCGTACAGCCCCGTCACGATCGCGAGCGCGAAGCCAGCCGCCGCGGAGCCCTTGCTCTTCAGCGCGCCGCCCGCGCAGCCGTGTCGAGCGGCGCGAGCGCGGTTGCGGGAACCGGCGGCGATCGGCCGTCTCGCCTGCCAGCGAGCCCGCACGCGCACCAACGGGGGCGCAGGTTTACAACCGCGAGCTCGCAAGTCTGAGTGTCGCACCGGCCACGGGATCGAGTTTGGATGAGGGCCGAGCACGATCCGCTTGAGACCGCCGGAGCCTCTCCGGACCTAGCTTGGGAGATCCTCAGCGCGCGTGCAATGATCCATTGCGTGCCGTCCGGTCCGAACGTGTACGAGCTGACTCCCGGCGCGGGCGGAGCCTGACATGCCCTACGCCGTGGATTTCAAAGACGTCTCGACGGTGGGCCTGGAGTCCTCGCCGGTCGCGGACGCGCTCGCTGGTCTGCGGGCGAACGAGGCCCGCTACTTCAAGAACAAGTACGACCACGTGTTCACGGTTGAGCCTGCGAGCGACGCCCAGGCGGCCATCGATTGGGTGCATCGGATCCTCGAGGAGGAGCGCGACATCGTCATCTCCTCCCGGCCGCTCGAGGCCACGATGTTCCAAGTCGAGAACATTCGAATCGCCTACGTCTTCTACGAGAGCGGTCTGTCGATCAACGTGATGTACACCATCGATGGCCCCCAGAAGCGTGCCGTCGGGTTCAAGCTCTCAGACGGGATGGCGGTCCCCACGGAACTCGCGCCGCGGTTCAAGTTCGCGAGGCAGAAGTCAAAGCTGGCCGGAACCATTCGCGGCTCCTACTTCACCTTCAAGAACGACTACTGACAACCGGCTCGCGTTCGCGAACGTGGACGTCTGTACGAACCTCGCGTGGGCGCGATCGACGCTGGGTATCGACGGCGTTGCAGGTCGAAAAGGGGTGATTCGTCCAAGGGCATCGAACTGTCGGTGCACGCGACCACCCCGCCGCCAGCCCCAGACGGGTTCCCGCGCGGTCACCACCACCAGGAGGATTCATGCTCGGAGCACAGCCCATCACCCAAACCCGGATGCGCGCACGCGGCGCAGGGGTGATCCTCGCCACAATTGCGGCGCTGGGCGGTGCCGCGAGCCTTGCCGCACCCGGCCTGGCGACAAGCACGATCGAGGTCGGCGCGGGTGAAACCTCGATCGTCGTCGACGGCACCACGATCTCGACCTCCAACCTGACAATCGCGCAGCTGGCCAAACTGCAGGGCGTGCCCCCGTCTACCGTGCAGCTGGAGCTCGACGGCGTCGCGGCGAGCACGCCGGAGGCGGCGATCGTGGAAGCCCTGATCGCGCGCTTGCCGCTGCAAACGACACTGGACTCGGCGCTCAACCAGCTGTCGGGTGCCACCGGCGGGCTGATCAGCCCGCAGACGGCGCTGCGCCAGGTGGTCGAAGACGAAGGCGTCCCCGGACGCGCCGGCGTCGGGGGTGCAAATGGGACCGGCGGGTCCTCCGGCGCGCCGGGCGCCAGTGGCGCGGGCACAGCGCCGGGCACCTCGGCCACCGGCTCGACGCCGGCCAAGAAGCGCCTGACCCTGCGCGCCGCCTCGGGCTCGCTGAGAGGACACCCGGGCTCGCGCCTGCGCGTGCGCTTCACCCTGTCAGCCGCGGCCAAGCTCAGCTACAGCGGGCGTAAGCTCGCCAAGGGCTCGCGAGCAGTGAAACCGGGGGCGAGCGTGCTGATGGTCAAGCTGCCGCGCAAGCACGGCACCTACCAGCTCGTGCTCAAGGCGGTCGGCACCGATGGTCAGCGCGCGCAGACGACCGTCACCCTGCACGACGCGATCAGCAAGCGACGCCACTAGCGTTGGCGGTGCTCGCCCGGACGGCGGCGTCTCGATCGCATGCACGGTTGTGGGGAAGGATCGAACGAAGATCACCGACCGGCGAACGCCGCCTCGATCACCCGCTCGGCGTTGCCGTGGAGGATCGCCTCCGGATCGTTCTGGCCGGCATTGCGGACCCACGTCTCGAGCTTGGCGAAGTCCTCCGCCTTCTCGAACCCATCGAGTGTCGGTTTGATGAAGCCGTCGATGTCGGTGCCCAGAGCGGCGACCCGGCTTGCGTCGCCGACGGCCGCGCCGATCGCGTCTAGGTGGGCCTTGACGAGAGCCTCTGACGCGCCTTCGTTCGGGGTGTCGCCGAGCTGGTGCTGCGCGGTGATCAGGCCGATCACGCCGTCCCGTTCCGCGATTTTCACTGCGATGTCATCGCCGAGGTTGTATTCCTGCGCGCGCGCTGCCGGTCCGGCGCTTTGCATGCCCACGTGAGTGGCGATGATCGGGTAATCGGCCTTGGGGTTGTCCCCCTCCAGGCGCCCGACCAGGTCGAAGGTCTCTTTGACCGCTCGTTCGGACATGTGGCTGATGTCGATCAGGATTTTGTGCCGGTACATCGCTTCGATCATCTTCACGCCCAGCTCCGTAAGCCCAACGTTCCCCGGCTCCGGGAATTTTGCGAGGAATTCCTCGTCTGTCAATCCCGGGATCGCCGGAGCCTCGGTCGCCACCCGGCGATAGAAGAGATGGGCGACCGTGATGTACAGGACGCCCCGTTCGGACAGCCACTGAACGCGCTCGTCGAGCTTCGTCAGGTCTTCGCCCAGCTGAAAGCCGCCCTCGACGCAGTGCACGAAGCGGATGCCTTGCCGTCGAAGATCCGCGGTGGTCTTTGCCACGAAGACGGGGGTTCCGTCCGCGGTCGTGCCCGGCAGGCCGCGCTCGATGAATTCGAGCTGGTCCTTGATGTATTCGAAGTAACGGTCGAGCGGGGGCTCTTCGTTCAGGTGGAACGGATCGAACTCCGCGGCCGGCCAGTAGAGCACCGAGCACACCGTCTCGGCGCCTCCCGCCTTCAGGCCGTCGATGCTGACGCGCCATCCCTCGCTCCATCCGGCGTTGTTGACGATTTTCGCGACGAGCTCGAGGATCCCGCCCTCGATTTTGTCGACGAACTGCCACAGCCAACCCTCCTTGGGCCCGCCCGGGTCGGGCTCGTCTGCGACGAGGTGCATCGGATAGTGGCAGTGCAGATCGGCGATCATTCAGGACCCCCCTTGCATTCGTAGTTGTTTGAGCTGCCAGCGCCCTTGATCATGTTTTTCGTCCAGCCAGCGCTGTGCGTCCTTTCGGCCGAGCTCGATTAGGCGCTCGGTGAACTCCTCCGCGAAGAGGAGGTAGCTGAGTAGCTCGCCGTGGCTGCTGTCCTTGGCGGCGTTGACGAGATGGCCTAGCGCGCTGACGTTGGGAGAGCGCGCGAGCGCGCGAGGCGATCTGTAGTGGGCGCGGTAGACCTCGCTCGCGATGCGCCCGATCTCAAAGGGATCTTCTGGGGCGATGAGCATGTAGGGAAGCTGTCGCTTGCCGGTGCGGTTCTCGTGCCCCCGAGTCTTTGCGTCGGTGTCATCTTCGAGCAGTTCGTTGACGGTCGCTACCGTGTGCGTGTCGTTCACAAGGGGATCGACCAGGACAGCTTGGATCAGCTGCGTGGCGCCGTCGAGAGCGTCGGGTCGCTGCTCTCCCGGCGACTCGCGCACGGGCGTCAGCGAATTGAGCGCGATCACGATCAGTCGGCTCGCTCCAAGTGAGAGCGCCGGCTTGATCGGCGCGTTCAAGCGCGTGCCGCCGTCGAAGTACCAGCGCCGACCCGCCGGCCCATCGATCGGGACAGCAGGAAACAGGAGCGGAATTGCGGCCGAAGCCCGCACGTGATCCTCGCTCAGCTCAGTCTGAACGTAGGAGATTCCCCGGAGCGGGTCCACCGGGGGCGAGCTGCCGCCGTCGTGGAACACGACGCTCATGCTGGTGCGCCCCGACGTGGCAATCACCGCCGCGGTGGCGAGATGCTCGGCCTCCACATTTTCGTGGATGCGATCGAAGTCGATCAGCTGCGCAAGCGTCGCGGCCAGCGGCGAAGGGTCGAGCACGCTGTCGGTGACTGCCCTGCGGCTACCGACAACTTCGCGCATGTATGACCATACGCGCAGACCCTCCCCCAGCGAGACGAGCGGCCGCAGGACGCTGCCATAGCTGATATTCCGCCACAGGTCCAGCCCTCCCTCGACGAGCTCGACGGCAGGTTCGTCGGCGTGCGCCGCGAGGTAGGCCGCGTTGATCGCGCCGACGCTCGTACCGACGATGATCTGCGGACGCTCGCTCGCTTTCAGCTCGGGCAAGACGACCGAGAGGGCGCCCATCTCATACGCACCCCGCGCCCCACCACCAGCCAGCACCAGAGCAACTCGCTGCTCGCTCGCAGTGGATCGAGGCATGGAGCGAGGCTACAAGATGTCCGATCCTCAGAATCGGTACGCGACTTCTGATCGTCCCGGTCGCGTGGTGGGAAGGACGGCTCGGGACGACGGTCACTCCACCCGGTCGATCGCCGGTTCGGGATGCTCCCCCAGGTACTCGACCCAATCGCGCTTTACGCACGGATAGTGCTTTGAGGCCTCGACGAGGTCCATGAAGTTGACGATGTTCGTGTCGAAGCGCTCGTCCAGCCGTGGGTCGGAGAGCCGTCCGTGCGGATCGAAGGCCTTGTGCGCCTGGGCGAGCGAGAACATGTCGGGATAGACGCGAGCGCCGAGATGCTCGAGGGGCATACGCAGCGCCCAGAGCCCGCGGTTGCCGCCGACCATCGAGGGCGAAGCCGAGAGCAGAAGCGCGTTGCGCTCGTTGAACGGCTGCGGCTCGTAGCGCGAGACCCAGTCGATCGCGTTCTTGAGCATGCCCGGCAGTGACGCGTTGTACTCCGGCGAGGCGATCACGAACGCGTCGCAGCTCTGCAGGCGCTCGTTGAACGCCTGCGCGCCGGAGGGAAACCCTTGGCCGGTCTGGACGTCGAGGTTGTATGACGGACAGTCGAACTCGGCCATCGACGCGCTGTCGGCGATCCCACCATTGGCCTCGATGCACGCGCGCGCGAGGTCGGCCAGACGGGTGTTCAGCGAGTCATCGCGCAGCGACGCGGCGAACACGAGGAATCTGACCTCGAGGCGCTGGGGCTCCGCCGCTGACATTGCTGGATTCTCGCACTTCGGCTCAAGGCTCTGCGCTCGAGTACAGATACGCCGCAGCCAACGTTCGCCAGGGCCGGAAGCGCTCCCCGAGCGCATCGACCTGCTCGACCGACGCCGGAGGGTCGAGTCCCCAGATCCGCTCGACCGCGCGACGGAGCGCGAGGTCGGCCGCCGGCCAGACGTCGGGCCTGCGAAGCGCGAGCATCAGAGCTCCGTCGGCGGTGAACCGACCGACCCCCTTGACCTCGGTGAGCGCCGCGCGGGCGGCTTCGTCGTCCAGAGCGCGCAGGCGATCGAGGTCCAGGCGGCCGTCTTGCAGCCGCGCGGCAAGATCGTGCAGGTAGCCCGCCTTGGCGTAGGACAGCCCGATGCCGCGCAGCGTGTCGTCGTCGATCGCGAGCACCTCCCCCGGCGTGGGCATCCGACCGCCGCGCAACGCTTCGAGCCGGGCGAGGATCGCCGCCGCCGATGCGAGCGACAGCTGCTGGCCGATCACCTGCAGCACGAGCGCTCCCCACAGGTCGTTCGGCAGGCCGTCGAACAGAGTGTCGGGGTCCAGCCGCGGCTGACCTTCGACCAGCTCAGCCATCCGCGGATCCGCCGTCTGCAGCACTCCTCTCCCCACTGCCCAGCGGTCGGCGCGGCCACGGGCCGGGCGACGGCTCGTGGCGGAGGACTTGCTCACCGGGGCCGCTCCCGGACGACCTCCGCCGCACGCTTGTCGTCACGCAGCCCGAGAAACCGCGGCTGGCGCAGACGACCGTCGGTCGTCCACTCGGCAAAGCCGATCTGGGCGACGAGCTCGGGGCGCGTCCAGTGTGCGCCCCGCGGGACCGGTCGCACGTCGACGAAGGGTGACTCGCTCGTTTCGAGCTCGCGCAGCTTCGCGCCCAGGTCGCGCAGCGTGTTGGCGCTGAAGCCGGTTCCGACCTTCCCGGCATAGCGGAGCTGGGCGTCCTCGTGGTAGCCGACGAGCAGAGCGCCGAAGTCGGTGCGGCTGCCGCCGGGATCGGTGAAGCCGCCGATGACGAGCTCCTGCTCCCACGCGCACTTCAACTTCAGCCAGTTCCGCGAGCGTCCTGTGGAGTACGGCGCGTCCGCGCGCTTGGCGATCAACCCCTCCCACCCCGACGCGCAGGCCTCGGAGAAGCGCCGCTGCGAGTCCCCGCTCCACGCTTTTGTCAACTGCAGCGTCGCGCTCGGCTGAACCACGCTCATCAGCTTGGCGCGGCGAGCGAGCAGCGGTTCGCCCGTGAGGTCCTCGCCATCCAGCGCGAGCAGGTCGAACACGCAGTAGACGACCGGGTAGTCGGCGACGAGCTGGGTGGATGGCCTGGCCACCCCGAGGCGCTGCTGAAGGCGGCTGAACGAGGTCTGCTCGCCGTCGAAGGCGACCAGCTCGCCGTCGAGTAGCAGCCCCTCAGACCGCTGCGCGGCGACCCCTGCGCTCACCTCCGGGTATGTGGTCGAGAGGTTCTTGGCCGTGCGTGACTCCAGGCGCACGTCGCCGCCGTCCTTTCGAGCGACGCAGCGCTCGCCGTCGAGCTTTCGCTCGAGCAGCCAGTCATCGCCGAAATCGCGACGGTCGGTGAGCGTCGCCAGCATCAACCCGACGGGCATCCTCTGATTGTGGCGCTTCCTATCCTTGTCCCATGTCTTTCAATGACAGAGACGGAGCGTCGCAGTGACGGCCCAGATCGTGCCCATCGCGGACTATCAGGCAGACGAGTCTTCGGCTGCCCGCGCCGACGCGCCGCCCCAGGGCGATGTCGAGGCGCTCGACGCGTACTCGCGCACGGTCACGAGCGTGGTCGAGCGGCTGGCTCCGAGCGTCGCCAGCCTGCGCGTGCTACGCACGACGCGTCGCGGACGTGTGCCCGGCGGTGCTGGGAGCGGCGTCGTCCTGACCCCGGACGGCTTCATCCTGACTTCAGCGCACGTGGTCGCCGCACGCGACGGCGTCGGCCGCGCCGCGTTTGTCGACGGTCGCGACATCGGCTATCGCGTGCTGGGGACCGACCCGCTCTCAGACCTTGCCGTGCTCCGTGCCGACGCCGACGATCTGACCCCCGTCGTGCTCGGCGACGCGGCCCGCCTGCGCGTGGGGCAGCTGGTCGTCGCGATCGGCAACCCCCACGGATTCGCGGGCTCGGTGACCGCGGGGGTGATCTCGGCCCTCGGCCGCTCGCTGCCGGCTCGATCGGGCAGCACGGTTCGGATGATCGACAACGTGATTCAGACCGACGCGGCTCTCAATCCGGGGAACTCCGGTGGCGCGCTGGTCGACTCGACGGGCCAGCTGGTCGGCGTGAACACGGCGGTCGCGGGCGTTGGGCTCGGGTTGGCGGTGCCGATCAACGACGCCACCCGCAAGGTCATCGGCGACCTGATGACGTACGGAAGGGTGCGTCGCGCGTACCTCGGCGTTGCCGGTGGCCCGCGGCCACTTCCGGTGCGCGCCCGCCGCGAACGGGGACAGGACCGCGGCGTCGAGGTGATCGAGGTCGTCCCGGGCAGCCCCGCAGACGATGCCGGCCTGCGACCCGAGGACCTGATCGTCGAAATCGCCGCGACGACGGTCAGCAGCGTCGAAGACATTCAGCGACTGATGGTCGCCGACCTGATCGGCGCCGAGGTCGAGGTCGTCGTGTTCCGCGCGGGAGCGGCCCGCCGCCTACGCCTGGTCGTGCAAGAGCTCGACTCGTAGGCGCCCGAGACGGCGCTGGCCGACAGGCAGCGGGCCCTGCCGACCGGCTACAACCGACAGCGCACCGCGGCTGGCGGTTACGCCGCCGACGCCGCGATCGCGTTGCGGGCCGCCTGCGCGATCACGTCCGCGACCACGGCTGGCTTCGAGACGTAGATCGCGTGGCTGCCGGGCGTCTCGGCGGTCTGAGCGCCGGTGCGCTCCGCCATCGTCCGCTGCGCGGGCGGCGGAATCATCCGGTCGTCGTTGACGAACAGGTACCAGGTCGGCTTGTGGCGCCAGGCCGGGTCGGTCACCGTGCCGCCAAGCGCGTCGACGCCCCACGGGACCTGCGAGTCGGCCATGAACGCGGCCTTGGCGGGCTCGACATCCGCCGCGAACGCGTCAGCGAACTTCTCGCGGTCGAGGAACAGGAAGCCGTCCTGGGGCGGCAGGATCGGTGGCTGGGGGCCGTCCTGGGGGAAGCCGGCGATCAGCGTGTTCACCGACTCGCCCTGGTCGGGGACGAAGGCGGTGATGTAGGCCAGCCCGGCCACGTTCTCGTGCGTGCCGGCCTCGCTGATCACGGCTCCGCCGTAGGAGTGCCCGACGAGGATCGTGGGACCGTCCTGCTGATCGAGGACGTGACGCGTGACTGTGGCGTCGTCGTGCAGCGAGAGCGTCGGGTTCTGTACGACGCTTACGTTGAAGCCGTCCTGGGTGAGCAGGCGGTAGACGCCTTCCCAACCCGACCCGTCCACGAACCCCCCGTGGACGAGGACGACGTTCTTGACATCGGTCATGGTGGCCTCCTTGGGGTCGGTCGCCCGATCTCAGAATCACGACCGAACAGCAATGCCCGATCGTTCGATCGCAGCGGCAGTGCGTGGTCATCGTCTCACGCGATGACTTCGGGCGATGTCCCACGTCTGACTGATGACGCGTTAGCGTGCGAACGACCACAGACGCGACCGCCCCGGGCGCGGTCGTGCCCGAACGGAAGGTGGATCAAATGCCTGAGCACAAGACAGGGACACGCCAGGAATGGCAGGCCGCCCGGGATGAGCTGGCCAAGCTCGAGGGCGAGCAGGCGCGGCGAAACGAGGAGATCAAGAAGAAGCGGCGCGAGCTTCCGTGGGTGCACGTCGACAAGCGCTATGAGTTCGACACGGCGGACGGCCCCAAGAGCCTGGACGAGCTGTTCGACGGCCGCTCGCAGCTGCTCGCGTACAACATCATGTTCGGCCCCGACTACGAGCGCGGCGCGTGCCCGGGCTGCACCAACCTGGGCGACGGGCTCGACGGGTCGCTCGTCCACATGAACCACCGCGACGTGACGCTGATCTGCTTCTCGCGCGCGCCGATCGAGCGGCTGACGGCATACAGGGAGCGGATGGGCTGGCAGTTCCCGTACGTCTCGACCTACAACACCGACTTCCCGTTCGACTTCGGCCTGGCGCTGACCGAGCAGCAGGCAGAGCAGATCCCGCAGATCAAGGAGATGATCGACGACCCTCCCGAGTGGATGCAGGAGTGGTCGCAGCAGGTCGGCGCGGACCTGAAGGACGGCCTGCGCGAGGGTCCCGCGTGGATCGCGTTCGCGCGCGAGGACGGGGACGTCTACCACACGTACACGGTGATGGCGCCCGACCCGTTCGTCGCCCCGTACTACAGCTCGCTACTCGCCCGCACGCCGATGGCCCAGCCGCCCGAGCCGCGAGCGTGGCGCAAGGACGAATACCCAGACTGATCTCCCCTCGTTTCGATTCGATACATACGGGTAGGACTGTCGCGTATCACCGGGGAAGCACCGGGGAGACGGCGGCCGAGCCGCCCAACTGGGAGCGAGGAAGGAGATCCATGAGCATCGAGTCTGGGCGGAGCCTGCGCAGCCGCCGTGCCCATCGTCGCGCGCTGGGGTCGGTGATCGGAGCGATCGCCGGCGCCACAATGCTGTTCGCCGCCGCGCCGGCGGCCGACGCGTCGAAGTTCGAACGCCTGCCGATCCTGTTTGTCCACGGGTTCGAGAGCGCGGGGTCGAACTTCGCGTCGCAGTCGATGCGCTTTGAAAGCA
Source organism: Solirubrobacteraceae bacterium (assembly GCA_036498045.1). GTDB lineage: Bacteria > Actinomycetota > Thermoleophilia > Solirubrobacterales > Solirubrobacteraceae > Palsa-744. The sequence continues at coordinate 20,423 of DASXIJ010000033.1, read as the reverse complement.
ACGGGTACCCGCACGCGTGGGTCGAAGAGCTCGACTACAACTCGACGGCCGCCGTGGCCAACATGAACGAAGTCGAAAAACAGATCGAAGAAGCGATCGCGGCGCTCAAGGAACGGACGGGCAAGTCCAAGGTCGAGGTGATCGGGCACTCCGAGGGCACGTCGGTGATGTACCACTACCTCGCCGAAAGCGCGAAAGCGGCCGAACACCGCGAAAGCGTCGCTGCGTACGCGAACCTCGATGGCCAGGAAAAGAACCCGGGCGTGCGGACGCTCGCGGTCTGGGCAGGGCGCTGCGGCGACGCGACGTGCACCAACCCTGAACGGCACATGGAAGGCGCCGAAAACGTCACGATCCCGGACGCAACGCACGTCCAGACGTCGACCTCGCCGGAAACCTTCCAGCAGATGTTCAAGTTCTTCCGCAACAAACTGCCGAAGAACGACATCGTTGCCCAGAAGAGGATCCAGGTCGCCGGCAAGGCCCTCGAATTCCCGCAGAACACGGGACTGATCGGCGACACCGTGGAAGTCTGGCCGGTCAACTCCAACGGCGAACGGATCGGCTCAGCGCCGATCGACACGATCCCGATCACCGACGGCTCGGAGGGCGGGGGCGCCTGGGGCCCGGTGCCGGTCAAGCCGGGCCAGCGCTATGAGTTCGCGCTCGTGTCGCCCGTCAAAACGATCCACGTCTATCCGGAGCCGTTCGTGCGCAACGATTACGCCGTCCGGCTGCTCGGCTCGGTCCCGATCTCGACCGACGCCGGCAAGTTCCCGGGCAGGACGGGCGCGGTGCAGATCCGCTACGAGGAGTACTGGGGCGACCAGCCGGGCGAGAACGATCAGCTCCTGGTCAACGGCCTCGAGCTGTGCACGCCCACCCTGTGCCCGCTCTCCAAGGAGGTGAACGCGTACTTCGCGTTCGACTGGGAAGGCAAGGAAGAAAGCACGCTGAACGCAGAACCGGTGTTGAGCCAGCTGCCGTTCATCCAGGCGGCGCAGGTGTATCTGCGCGGCGCTACACCGGCCGATGAAATCGACTCCTACCAGCTGCAGTCCCGCCGCGGAGGCGGACTGCGGACGCTCAACGTTCCAAACTGGGAAGGCACGACCAACCAGGTCGAGATCTTCTGGAACGACTTCGAGAGCCTGTCCTTCTAGGCGCTCGACCTAACGTGCGGCCGGCGTGCCCGGGCCACTGGCCCGGGCACCCCACGCTCACCGGATCTTCACAGACGACCGCCGGATCCCCGGGCAGAGGACTGTTGCGATGGGCAGTCACCGACGTAGCAACCCGATCGACTCGCCGCACACGCGGCGGGCGTTCCTGCGCTATGGCGGCTCGCTCGGGCTCGCCGCGGCGAGCCTGTCGGGCGGCTCGCTGTTTCGCGCGGCTGCGGCTGCCGGCGCGATCGTCCACCAGCCGGACAGCCTCCCCAACCCCAACGCGCCCGCGGGAACGGTCAACGACGCGATGCCGTTCGATCACATCGTCGTGATCATGATGGAGAACCACTCCTTCGACAATCTGCTCGGCACGCTCGCGCACTCGGGCCAGGCCAAGGCGCGGGGACTCAAGCTCAACGCCAAGGGCCTCGCCATGAACAGCAACCCGGGCCCCGAAGGCCCGGTGCGGTCCTTCCCGTTCACGACGACCGCGCAGGGGCAGCACGTCTCGCAGAGCTGGAACGCGACCCACGAGCAGATCGACGAAGGGAGAATGGACGGATTCGTCCGCTCGGTGCAAGACATACAGCCGATGGGCTACTGGACCGAGGATCAGCTTCCGTTCGCCTACTCGCTGGCGCGCACGTTCTGCCTTGCCAACCGCTGGTTCTCCTCGGCGCCATGCCAGACCTACCCCAACCGGCGCTTTCTGATGGCCGGCTCGGCGTACGGGAACATCTCGACGAGCAGCGAAAGCCTGAAAGACCCGCCGCCGCCGAACGGCACGATCTGGGACCGGCTGCACGCGTACGGCATCAGCTGGACCAACTACTTCACCGATCTGCCATCGACCGGGATCATCTCGTCGACGATCGAAAAATACCCGACGAACATAGCTCCGATCGCGCAGTTCTACGCCGACTGCGCGGCGGGCTCGCTCCCGTCGATCAGCCTCGTCGACCCCGAGTTCGGCGTCGCGGGCGAAGTCGGTGGCCCCCTCTCCAAACTGCCGGCGCTCGGAGCGCTCGGCTTGAAGGTCGGCGAAACCGGCGGCGACGAGGAGAACCCCCAGGACATGGCCTACGGCGAGTACTGGGCCTCCCAGATCGTCAAAGCGATCCTCGCCTCGCCGGCCTGGCCGCGCACGCTGCTGCTCTACACCTACGACGAGCACGGCGGCTACTACGACCACGTGCCACCGCCGGCGGCGATCGCGCCCGACTCGATCCCCCCGGCGCTCGGCCCAGGCGACGTGCGCGGCGGCTACGACATCTACGGCCCGCGCGTACCGGCGATCGTCGCGTCGCCCTACTCCAAGCCGAATGCGGTCACCGACGTGGTCCACGATCACACGTCCTTCCTCGCCACGGTCGAGGCCAAGTGGAACCTTCCGCGCCTGACCTATCGCGACGCCAACGCGAAGACGGTGATGGACTTCCTCGATCCGTCGAACCCCGCGCTGCTCGAGCCGCCGACGCTCGCCGAAGCGCCCGCGCCGGTCGCGGCGGTCACCCGCTGATGCGCCGCGTTTGCTCACCGCTGACGCGCGGCGTTCGCTCACCGCTGAGGATCTGCGTCGTCGTCTTCGCCGCAGTACTGGCCTGCGTGGCGGCCGGCGCCACGGGTGCGCAGGCGGCGACGTCTACGGCGTTCAAGCTGCCGCCGGTCCGCCACGTGTTCGTGATCGTGCTCGAGAACCAGGGCTACGCCGCGACGTTCGGCAACCCCACCGCCGACCCGTACCTGGCACAGACGCTCCCCGCCGAGGGAGCGCTGCTCGAAAACTATTACGCGACCGGGCACGAGAGCAACGACAACTACGTCTCGCTGATCTCCGGCCAGCCGCCGAACGCCCAGAACCAGGCCGACTGCCCCCGGTTTGACAACTTCACGGGCGCGCTGATGCTCGAAAGCGGCGTCGAGGCCGGCAGCGGCTGCGTCTATCCGGCGGAAGTGCCGACGATCGGCAACCAGCTGTCGGCGGCAAAACGCAGCTGGAAGGCCTACATGGAGGACATGGGCAACGACCCCAACCGCGAGACCGCCGCGTGCGGCCATCCGGCGCTCGAAACGACCGACGGAACGCAGAAAGCCGAGGCGGGCGACGGCTACGCCACGCGCCACGACCCGTTCGTCTACTTCCACTCGGTGATCGACGAACAGCGATTCTGCGACAAGCACGTCGTCGCCCTCGGCTCACCGACCGGGCAGATGCCCGCCGCCGCGCTGCGCGGCGAGACGGGCCTCGCGACCGACCTGGCGAGCGCGACGAGGACGCCGAAATTCTCGTTCATCACGCCTAACCTGTGCAACGACGGGCACGACTATCCGTGCACGAACCAGCCGAGCGGAGCCTCCGCGCTCGCCGACATCGACGCGTTCTTGCAAACGTGGGTGCCGCTGATCACCGGCTCGCCCGCGTACCAGCGAGACGGGCTGCTCGAGATCGTCTTCGACGAGGCCGCGAGCTCCGAAGCCGAATCGTGCTGTGAAGAGATGCCCGGGCCGGGCTCGCCGATGCCGGGCGTCGTCGGCCCCGGCGGCGGCCGGGTCGGCGCGATCCTGCTGTCGCCGTTCATCAAACCGGGCACGATCAGCGCGACCGACTACAACCACTACTCGTCGCTCGCGAGCTGGGAGACGCTGCTCGGACTGCCCAAGCTCGCCGACGCCAAGACCGTCCCGAGCTCGTTCGGCTCAGACGTGTTTACGGCGCCGTCGCGCTGACCGAAGGCGCGCCTCAGGCTCGGCCAACCGTGTCCCCGGGAGCCGCGGCCTCGGCCGCGGCGATCAGCGGCGCCCACTCGGCGCTTCGGCGCAGCGAGCGCGACGTGTAGTAGACCGACCACGCGAGGATCGCGACAAGGAACGGCGCGTCGGTGACCGCGACGACGAGCGCGAAGCGGTCGGTGCTCACGGTCAACAGCGCGCCGACGCGAACGAGCCCGCGCGCCAGGAAGTAAAGCCCCCAGACGAGGGTGATCGTGCGCATCGCCCGCGCGAACACGTCGGACTCCTGCACCGCCTGCGGGATCGGGTAGATCTCCTGTACGAACCACGATGCGAACGGCCGCGTCGTCGCCAGCGAGGCGAGCACCGCGGTGGCGAGCAGCGCGTCGATCCCGATCTCCTGGGCGAGGTAGACCGACGCGCTGCCTGAGGTGAGACCGACGGTCGCGCGGATCGCGACGAGCACGAGGGCGAGGCGGACGACCATCGCCGGGCGCCCCTGGCGCCGCTCGTGCACGAACACGGCCAGCCCGAACGCGACGGCCATGGCGATGCCGGCGGTCAGGCTCACGAGCTTCCACCCCGCGAAGAAGACGGCCAGCGGGCCAAATCCGTCGCGGATCAGGCGCGGGCCCGCGCGCCGGACGACCGCGCCGACGGCGATTGGCTCGACGAGAACGAACTCGGCCGGCGTGCCCGCCATCCGGCGGAGTCTACGCTGCCTCCGCGAGCCGCCCCGTCGCTCGCTCGGACGGCACGCGCAAAAAGCGCCAGACCGACAGCGGCGTCATCACGGTCAGGATCACGGCGCTCGACACGCACCACTCGCAGATCGCGTGAATCGAGTAGATCTCGCGGTATGTCAGGTACGCACTGAACGCGAAGCCGATCAGCGTGAGCGTCGCCGTCGCGAACTTCAGCGTCTCGCTCTCGCCGGCAAACAGCAGCGCGAGGATCGCGAGATACCCGAGCAGACCGATCAGCGCCACCGGCACGCCGGCGAGCTCGGAGTAGATCGACGTCTGCACCTTCTCGCAGCTGCCGCCGGTCGTGCAGACCGGGTTGATCCCGGCGTAGTGGACGTATGTGAGGTAGCCCGCGACGCCAGCGCCGGCGAGCGCGAGAACGATCAACGCGACCCTCAGCTGGCGCGGGCTCATCAGCCCGCCGGCGCGCCGCGCGTCAGCTTTTCGATCGCCCCGTTGAACGCTCCCGCGTCGGTGAACGAGGCCGGTTCGAGGCGACTCATTGCCCCACCTGTCCTGCCGATCAAGAACGCGGGCGTCCCTTCGAGGCCCTGGCCGTTGGCGACCTGCGCATCGGCGTTCAACTGATCTGCCAGCTGCGGATCGCCGCGCGCCGCGCTCCACGCGCCGAGGCTCAGCCCGCGCACCTGTTCGGCGATTCCACTGATGAACCGCGGGGTGACGTAGCCGGTGCCCTCTTGGAGCTGCTCGGCGTAGAACGTCTCGACGAAGTTCCACAGCTTGCCCTGCCGCCCGGCGGCGAGCGCGGCGAGCTGCTGCGCTTCGAACACTTCCGGTTCGCGCGTGGCCGTCTGCAGCGATCGATATTCGATTCGGACTGCGCCAGGCCTGATCCACCGGCCGATGAGCGCCGGCAGCGCCGATTGCGTGAACGACCGGCAGACCGGGCACTGCAGGTCGCCGAAGTACTGCAGCGTCACCGGCGCGGTCGGCGTCCCGAGGGCGTTCCCCTGCTGCGGGATCCCCGCGAGCAACGTGCTGACGGCGTTGGCGGCCTGCCTCGCTTCGGCGCTGCGTGGGGCGATTCGCTTGACGCCGCCCGACGACGACGCGATCGCGATGACGACGATTCCGACAACGACGACACCCAGGACGCTCGCGAGCTGGCGCAGCCGCTTGCGCCGAGCGCGCAGATCCGCCTGCGCCCGCTCGAGCGCCCTGCGCTGCTCGCGCGCGAGCTCCCGTCGCTGCTTGCGGGTCTGCTGCCGTGGCTGGACGCTTGCCATCGGCGGTAGCGTACTACGTGGCGTAGTAGTTGTCAACAGATACGGCGTGCTCGATCCCGCGCAGCATCCGGCTGAACACGCGAACGTGGATCGGGTAGAGCAGGTACCAGTAGATGACGCCCGCGTAGCCGAACGGGTCGAACACGGTCGTCTCGCGGACGAGCGACTCGTCCGTGGCCGACTCGACCTCGAACTGCAGCCACAGGCGACCCGGGATCTTCATCTCCGCGGCGAGCCGCAGCAGATGGCCCCGCTCGAGCCCCTCCACTCGCCAGAAGTCGACCGCGTCGCCGACGCGCAGGTCGGTGGGGTCGCGCCGCCCACGCCGCAGGCCGACGCCGCCGCGCAGCCGATCGAGCAGGCCGCGCAGCCGCCAGAACCGCTCGGCCGCGTACCACCCGGTGGCGCCGCCGATCCGCTGGATCGGGACGAACGCCTGCTCGGGGTCGCGCGCGACGCGCACCGCCCGCGACCAGACGCGCCGGCGGCCGATCGCGCGCCCGCCCCAGCGAAGCTGCGGCTCCTCTCCGAGCACCTGCGACCAGTGCAGCTCGGCGAACCGCTCGTCCTCGCTCGCGAGCGCCCGGCGGATCGACGCCGGCACGCCCCGCCGCCCTGGCGTGAACTTCGCGTCCGTCGGCGGGGTCGTGACGATCGTCTCGTTGCGCAGGCTGTCGACCATCGCCGCGGCCACCTCGCCGTGGCGCGGGATCAGCATCTTCAGCAGCACGCTCCACGCGCGCGATGCGCCCATCGGGACGCCGATCACGCGCCTGCGCAAGCCGCGCTGGCGCGCGTACTCGCGCATCAGCTCGGCGTAGGTCACCTGGTCGGCGCCACCGATCTCATAGATCGCGTCGGTCGGCCGCGCGAGCTCGAGCGCGTCGAGCAGGTGGTCGATCACCTCGTCGATCGCGATCGGCTGCGCGAGCGTTTCGATCGCGCGCGGCGCGAGGATCAGCGGCAGTTGCTCCACGACCGCGCGCACGGTCTCGAACGACGCGCTTCCAGGGCCGATCACGATCGACGCGCGCAGCTCGACCGTCGGCACGCCGGTGCTGCGCAGAAGCCGCCCGACCTCGTGTCGGCTCGCGAGGTGGGATGACAGCCCGTCCTCGCCGCCGAGCCCGCCGAGATAGACGATCTGGCTGACGCCCGCACTCCTCGCCGCGGCCGCGAAGTTGCTCGCCGCACGACGGTCGTGCGCGCGGAAGTCGCCCGCCGCACCCATCGAGTGGACCAGGTAGACGGCGGTGTGGACGCCCTCAAGCGCAGGCTCCAGGGACGCCGGCTCGAGCAGGTCTCCGCCGCAGATCTCGGCGTCGGGACCGACTTGGCTGCGCAGGAGCGCCGGCTGGCGCGTCAGGCAGCGAACCGGGCGCCCGGTTGGCGCCAGGCGCTCCAGTAGACGGCCACCGATGTAGCCGGAAGCGCCGGTGAGCAGGATCGTCTGGCGATCGTTCGCCATCCCGCCACTCTACTACATTGCGTCGTAGACCACTCGGCCGCGACTGCACCGCCCGCTCGCAAGCTCGCGCGCCTGGCGCGCGGGCGAGGCGACCCTACTCGTGCGCGAGCGAGACGCGCCGCGCGCGGCGGGTGCGTGCCTGAGCCGCGGCCGCCAGCGCGATCGCCAGCGGGATCAGCGCCAGCATGACGACGCACGGCTGTCGCGACAGAAACGGCGGCGCGAGCGTCGCCGAGCCGGCCGCCGTGCGGGCCGCGAGCACGGCGACGGCGACGAACAGTCCCAGCGCCGCGACAGCGCCGACGCAGAGCGCGACCGGGAACCGCCAGCTCGCGCGCTGACCGAGCAGCGAGTCGATCCGCTCGGGCTCGACACCGCCCCCGTGCGGGCCGGCCGCGTCCGCGAAGCTGAGCATCGCGCTCGCCAGCGCCGACCGGTCGACACCGGCCGTCTGCACGGCGGCCTCGTCGGCACCGATCTCGGCGAGCGCGTGGTGGCGCTCGACGAGGTGACGCAGCGATGGGACGAAGAACAGCCCCGCGGCCAACGCCCGTCCACATGCCACGCGCAGGGGATCGCGCCGCAGCGCGTGATGGCGCTCGTGTGCCATCACGGCCGCCAGCGCGGCGGGGTCGAGCAGCTCCAGAGCACCCGTCGAGACATACACGCGCGGGCGCAGCAGCCCCGCGCAGAACGCCTGCGGAGTGTCGTCGGCGATCACCAGCACGCCCTCGAGGGAAACCGGCGAGGCCGCCGCGAGCGTCCGCCTGAAGCGCCGGTCGCCGAGCAGCTCGCGGCCGAGGCGCCAGGCCGCGGCTCCTGCGATCACCAGCCCGATGCCGGCGAGCGCGGTGACCGCGATCGCCGCGAGGTTGGCCGCCGGGTAGGACAGTCGCAGACCGAGCAGCGAGATCTCATGCGAGCTCGGGGCGGATCCGATCCGCCACGATGCGAACAGCTGCGCGATCGCAACCAACGCCGCGGCGAGCGCGACCGCCCCGAGCGCCATGCTCGTCCAGAACGCGCGAGCAGCCGCGACGCCGGCCGGCGATCCGCCGCGCGTCCACGCGCCTTGATCGGTTGCCCTGAAAGCGGCCATCTCCTATCTAGCATCGTAGACCAGTCGGCGCGAGTCCGCGACGAGCCGACCGCCGGACGTCGCGCCCGCGACCGCCCGCGACCGGCCAGGGGACAGGAGTCCCGGTGACGTGATTGCTACGGTGTGTCGTAGACATGGCGCGCAGGAAGACCAAACCGAAGAGCCCGCCCCAGCTGCACGAGCTCGAGTCAGAGGTGATGGAGGAGATCTGGGCTCGTGGCGAGTCGTCGGTGCGCGAGGTGATGGACGCGCTCAACGCCCGCGCGAGCAAACCGCGCGCGTACACGACCTACATGACGATCATGGCGCGCCTGCACGGCAAGGGCGTGCTCGATCGGCGGCGCGAGGGCAAGACCGACTTCTACGTCCCGAAGCTCGACCGCGAGCAGTTCATGGCCAAGCGGGCCGCGGCCGAGGTCGAGGGGCTCGTCGCGCAGTACGGCGACGTCGCGCTCAGCCACTTCGCGCGACAGGTCGCCCAGCTCGACCCGGCGCGCAGGCGCGCGCTGCAGCGCCTCGCGCGCAAATCCTGACGACCGCGCCCGCTCCCGATGAGATAGCTTTTCCCCGCCGGACGACTGTCGAGTCACACGAACAAAGGCGGGGAAATGAGTCGTCGTGTCTTGTTGGGCGCCGGCGGGGCGCTCCTGGGTTTCCTCGCGCTGGCGCCGGGCGCCGGCGCCGCAACCACGCAACTGCTGCTCGGCCAGTCGGCCGCGTTCTCGATCCTCGGACACTCGTGCGGCGGCATCCAAGAGCACGCCTACGCCACCGGCTTCGCTTCCGACGGCTATCCGATCGGCGACGTCTACATGCAGACGCGCTGCGGCGGCAGCGGTCGCGGGGGCGGCTACAAAGTCACGACGTACTCCGCGTGGGCGAACGTCAAGTGGGACTGGTTCGCCGACGCGCGCACGTTCACCCGTCTCGAAGGTCCCGCCGAAGTCAACCCGGCGTTCACCGCCGAAGACGCCTACGGCGATCGCGTCTACAACACCGAAACCGCCGCCTATCTGCAGACGGGCACACCGCCGCTGCAGCCGCCGGCGCCGCCGAGCGGCGTCTCGGCGTCGGTCTCGCCCTACGAAGTCGGTGAATCGGAATACCTGCGGATGCAGGTCTCGTGGACCGCAGCCTCCGAAACGGCCGGCGTGATCAGCTCATCGACGGTCACCGCCACCCCGGTGAGCCCGGGTCCTGCGGTGCTGAGCACGACCGTCAGCGGCGCCGGGACGAGCGCGTTCCTGCAGCCGGTCGCGCCGAACACGACCTATCGCGTGACGGTGACGAGCACCGACGCCGAAGGCACGAGCGAAGAAAGCAGCCCGGTCGAAGTCACGAGCCCGAACGGCGACGGCGGCGGGGGCGGGGCGCCGGGCGCCGAGGTGTGCGAACAGGACGGCGGGACAATCAAACTGACGCCCGGCCTGACCGAAACGCCACATGCCCAGGAAATCGTCGTAAAAGGCATCCTCAAAGGGTGCGACGGGCCGGCCGAACCGACCGAAGGCACCTACGTCGCGCATCTCGTGACCACCGAAGAAGTGACCTGCTCCACGCTTCAGAGCATCTCCGCCGAACCGACGACCGCGGCCGTCTCGCTCGTTGCGAAATGGCTTCCGTTGGGACTCGGCAGGTCGCACGGGGCGCTGGTGATGCCGCTGACCGAAGTCGGCGGCGCGATCGAAGGAACGCTCGAAGGCGGTCCGTTCCCCTCGCCGAAGAGCATCTCCGCGGGAGCACTGGCGGAGAGGTTCACGGGAGCGGCCAAATGCGGAGTCCCTTCGCCCAAAGGCATCGTCAAACCGGTCAGGAGCGCGACGTTCACGACGGGCCCATTCGAAATCGCGCCATAGATCGCCGCGCCCGCCTTCCAGCGGGGGCGGCGGCGGCGCGAACCTAATAGGTTCGCGGGCGATGAGCGACGATGCCGCGATCGAGACGCACGCCCTTGCCCGGAGCTTCGGCGACGTGCGCGCACTGGACGGCGTCGACCTGGTCGTCGGCCGAGGCCAGGTGTTCGGCCTGCTCGGGCCCAACGGAGCGGGCAAGACGACGCTCGTCCGGATCCTCGCGACGTTGCTGGAGCCCGACGGGGGCACGGCGCGCGTGCTCGGCCTCGACGTGCAGCGCGATGCGGCGGCGGTGCGCGAGAAGATCGGGCTCGCGGGGCAGTACGCGGCGGTCGACGAAAACCTCACGGGCCTGGAGAACCTGACGATGGTCGGCCGGCTGTACGGCGCCGGCCGACAGTCGGCGAAGGCGCGCGGTCGCGAGCTGCTCGAGCGCTTCGACCTCGTCGACGCGGCGACGCGCCCGACCAAGACCTACTCCGGGGGGATGCGCCGGCGCCTCGACCTTGCCGCCGCGCTCGTCGCCGAGCCGCCGGTGCTGTTCCTCGACGAGCCGACGACCGGACTCGACCCGCGCAGCCGGCTGAGCCTGTGGGGCGTGATCGAGGAGCTCGTCGCCGAGGGCACGACGGTCCTGTTGACGACGCAGTACCTCGACGAGGCCGATCGCCTCGCAGAGACGATCGCGGTGATCGACCACGGCCGCGTGATCGCCGAGGGAACCTCCGATCAGCTGAAGGACCGGCTCGGCGGAGAGCGCCTGGAGGTGGTCCTCGACGAGGGCGCCGATCCCGCGGCGGCGGCGCGCGCGCTCGCGCCGATGTCCGACGCACCTCCCACGATCGATGACGACAAGCTCGTCAGGGTCGGCGTGCGCCGCCGCGACGGCGCGATCGTCGAGGCGGTGCGCCGGCTGAGCGACGCCGGCGTCGGTGTCGACGACCTCGCGCTGCGTCGCCCGACGCTCGACGACGTGTTCCTCGCGCTGACCGGTCACGGCGCCGAAGAGGCCGTGACCGACGACGACGGCGAGCGCTCCGAGCAGGCGGCATGAGGCGTCTCGTAACCGACACCATGATCATCGCCGAGCGCAACCTGATTCGGCTGCCGCGCGCGCCCGAACTGCTGATCGGCTACACGATCCAGCCGATCATGTTCGTGCTGCTGTTCCGCTACGTGTTCGGCGGCGCGATCAGCACTCCGGGCTACAGCTACGTCGACTTCCTGATCCCCGGGATCATCGTCCAGAACATGGCGTTCGGCGGGTTCGCGACGGCGCTCGGCCTCAACGAGGACGTGCGCAAGGGGCTGATCGACCGGTTCCGATCGCTGCCGATGTCGCGCGCGGCGGTGCTCGGTGGCCGGACGCTCGCCGACGTGGCGACGAACGCGCTGTCGATCACGATCCTGCTGATCACCGGCGTGATCATCGGCTTCAGCTTCAACACGAGCTTCGGGCAGGCGGTCGCCGGGATCGGGCTGCTGCTGCTGTTCGGCTACGGCTTCTCGTGGTTTCTCGCTTTCCTCGGGCTGCTCGTCAGCTCGCCCGAATCGGTCAACTCGGTCGGCTTCATCGCGGTGTTCCCGCTGACGTTCATCTCCTCGGCGTTCGTCCCGGTCGCCTCGATGCCCGACGGGCTGCGCCAGTTCGCCGAATACAACCCGTTCACGGTGATCGTCGACGCGATCCGCAGCCTGTGGCTCGGCGCGCCGGCAGGCAACTACGTGTGGGGCGCCGTCGCGTGGTCGCTGGCGATCATCGCCGTGTTCGCGCCGCTGGCCGTCGCCCGCTACCGGCGCGCGGCGGGAGCGTAGCCCGCCCCGCGATCGTGGCCGGCGGCGCCGACAGCCAGGCGATTCGTGCGGTCGTCAGCGGCACGGTCCAGGGCGTCGGGTTTCGCGAGGAGATCCGCCGCCTTGGGGCACGGCTCGGCGTCCTCGGCTGGGTCCGCAACGTCGACGACGGGACGGTGGCGGTGCACGCGGAGGGACCGAGCGCGGCGATCGACGAGCTCGTGCGCTTCCTCGCCGACGGACCACGCGGGGCGCACGTCAGCGACGTAGCCGTCGAGCGCGCGCGCGTCGAGGGCCATGAGCAGTTTGCGATCCGCGGCGTCTCCGCCGGCGTGTTCGTCGTCCAGCAGCACGCCGCGACGACGCGCCACTTCGACCTGCGGCTGGAGGTCGACGACGTGATGCGGTCGTGGGCCGTCCCGAAGGGGCCCTCACTGGACCCGTCGGACAAGCGGCTGGCCGTTCAGGTCGAGGACCACAGGATCGACCACAACCGCTTCGAGGGCGCCACCGGCAAAGGCGGCGTGATCGTCTGGGACCGCGGCACATACGAGCAGGGCGGCAGGGTGCCGTGGCCGGAGGCGCTCGATCGCGGTCACGCGGTGTTCGTGCTCAACGGCGAGAAGCTGCGCGGCGGGTTCGCGCTGCAGCAGACGCGTCCCGGCGCGAAGCCCCAATGGCTGTTGATCAAGCGCCGCGACGACGAGTCACGCCCGGGATTCGACGTCGTCGGCGAGCGACCGGAGTCGGTTCTGAGCGGGCGTACGCTCGACGAGCTGCTCGCGCGCGGCGACTGATCAGAATGTGATCATGGCCGACCGCAACGAGCCGCTGCGCGAGCAGGACGCAGCTGCGGACCCGCTGGCCCAGTTCGCGGCGTGGTCGGAGCAGGCGGGCGCAGCCGGCGTGCGCGAAGTCGAGGCGGCGGCGCTCGCGACGGCGTCGGCCGACGGGGTGCCGTCGGTGCGGATGCTGCTCGTCAAGAGCTTTGACGAGCGCGGCTTCGTGTTCTTCACCAACTACGCCAGCCAGAAGGGGCGCGAGCTCGCAGCCAACCCCAGCGCCGCGCTGCTGTTTCACTGGGATCCGCTCGGGCGCCAGGTGCGGATCGCCGGGCGCGTCGAGCTCGCGAGCGACAGCGAGACGGCGGCCTACGTCCGCACCCGCGCCCGCAGGAGCCAGCTCAGCGCGCTCGCCTCGCCGCAGAGCGAGGTGATCGACGGTCGCGACGCGCTCGAGCTCCGGGTCGCCGAGCTGGGGCGACGCTACGCCGACGACGCAGAACTGCCGGTGCCGAGCCAGTGGGGCGGCTTTCGCCTCGCGCCGACGACGTACGAGTTCTGGCAGCAGCGCTCCGATCGCCTGCACGACCGCCTGCGCTATCGGCGCGCCGTCGATGGCGACTGGATGATCGAGCGCCTCGCGCCGTAGACGCGCCGAGAGCAGCGTGGCGCGCGCGAGCGGGCGCGGGCTCGCGCCGGGCAGGCGCTGGTCGCGCTTCGATCGCCAAGCCGGGCGCGCGGCCGCCGCTAGACGCTGCGCAGCGCGGCGGCGGGCGCGAGCCGTGCGGCGCGCACGGCCGGGTACAGTCCGGCGACCGCGCCGAGCAGCAGCGCGATCGCGACGCCGCCGCCGACGGCGAGGACCGGCACGACGACGATCCACCCCTGCGTCGCGGCATATGCCGCGGTCGCCGCGGCGCCGAGGCCGATCCCGAATGCGCCGCCGAGCAGCGACAGCAGCACCGACTCGCCGAGGAACTGCACCGCGATGTGGACCGCGCGCGCGCCGAGCGCCCGACGCAGGCCGATCTCCGGGCGGCGCTCGAGCACCGAGATGACCATCACGTTGGCGATCCCGACGCCGCCGACGAGCAGCGCGACCGCGCCGAGCGCGAGGAACACGGCGGTCAGCGTGCTCTGCGCGTCGGCGCGCGCCTGCAGGGCGTCCGATGGCCGGCTGACCTGCGTCTGTTCCGGGTTCTGCGGATCGGCGGTTGCGCCGAGCAGCGAGTCGGCTTCACGGACGCGTTCGCCATCGGCGCGCACGTACAGCGTGCTCGCGCTGCGCGTCGTCCCGAACAGATCGTGCGCGATCGGATAGCCGATCAGGACCGCGCGTTCGATCTCGGGCGCCAGCGGCAGCCGGCCGATCACTCCGGCCACGGTGAACCACGTGTTCGCGATGTACACCTGCAGCGGCCGCCCATCGGCGAGCAGCCGCTGCACGCCGAGCCGTTCGGCTGCGACGGCTCCGAGGACGACCAGCGGATATCGCCCGTTGGCGCCGTCGAGGAAGCGACCGCGGACAACGCGCCCGCCGAGCGTTGCGAGCAGTTGGGGATCGGCCGCGTCGACGGTCAAGCCGCTCGTTTCCGCCGCTTCGATGAACGGGCTGCGGCGGACGGTCGCCGCTGCGACCGTCGTGACTGCCGCGGCGGAACGGACGCTCTCGAGGTGGGCGACCGCGCGCCTCGCCGCTTCGGGCAGCTCGGCCGAGCCCCCCAGGAACGTCTGCCCCGGCGTGACCGTCAGCAGGTTGGTGCCGAGTTCGTTGAGCTCCGCGACGAGCCCGGCCTTGCTCGAGTCGGAGATCCCGACGACGGCGACCATCGAGGCGATGCCGATCGCGACGCCGAGCGCAGAGAGCGCCACTCGCAGGCGCCGGGTGCGCAACCCGACGCTCGCGACGCGCACGACGTCAAGCGGCAGCAGCCGGCTCGGTGGGAGGCGAGGCGTCGCGGGCGTCGCGCCAGGGGCGCTCGGCTCCGAGGCGAACTGCCGCCGCGGCCGGCGCAGCGCGGCCATCCCGAGCCCCCTCATCGGGTCACCGAGGTGGCGTCGTCGTGGACCAGGCGGCCGTCGCGCAGCTCGACGCGCCGCGGCAGGGTCGCCGCGATCTCGCGGTCGTGTGTGATCACGACGACCGTCGTCCCCTGCGCGTTCATGGCGCGCAGCAGGTCGAGGATCTCGCGACCGGTGTGCGAGTCGAGGTTCCCGGTCGGCTCGTCCGCGAGGACGATCGCCGGGGCGCTGACGAGCGCGCGCGCGATCGCCACGCGTTGGCGCTCGCCGCCGGACAGCAGTGCCGATGGGTGTCGAACGCGGTGACCGAGCCCGACACGGGCGAGAGCCGCGGTCGCCGCACGGCGTCGCTCGCTCGCCGGCGTGCCGCAGTAGAGCAGTCCGGTCGCGACGTTCTCCAGCGCGCTGTCTGCCTCGATCAGGTGGAACTGTTGGAAGACGAAGCCGATCCGCCGCGCCCGCAGCGCCGCCAGCTCGCGGTCGGATGCGCGCGCCACGTCGGCGCCGGCGATCCGCACCAGCCCGGCGCTCGCGCGTTCGAGCGTGCCGATGATGTGCAGCAGCGTCGACTTGCCCGAGCCGGAGGGACCGACGATCGCGCACAGCTCGCCGGCCTCAACTGTCAGATCGACGCCGCGCAGCGCCTCGACGCCGCCGTCGTAGCGCTTGACGACGTCGGCGAGCTCGAGCACAGCGCTCATCGCGTCTGGATCACCCGCAGGCCTTCGTGCAGGCCCGTGCCTTCGACCTCGACGTAGCCGCCGGCGAACATCCCCGGCGTCACCGCGAGCGTGACCCGCCGAGCGCCCTGCAGCACTTCGACCGCGTAGCCCCCGGCGGCGGTCGCGATCAGCGCCGTCGCCGGAACCGTCAGCACGTGGCGGCGGATGCTCCGCACGAGCTCGACGCTGACCGGCGCCTGGTCGAGGTGCGCGACCGGATGATCGAGCGCGATCGTCACCGAGATGGTCGCCGATTCACCTTCGTTGCCCTGGTTGCCGCCTTTTTCTTTTTCTTCGCCGCTCGCTTTCGGTTCGCTGGCGACGGTGCCGACCGTCGCGATCCGCCCATGCACGATCCGCCCCCCCGGCAGTGTCACTGGCACGGTCTCGCCGATGCGCGCGAGCTGCTGCTGTTCTGCCTTGACCGCCAGCGTGACGATCTGCTGCGTCGCCGTCGTCGCAAGCGCGAGCTCGCCGGCGCCGGCTGAGCCGGGTTTGCCGCTCGATTCTTTCGCCGGAGCTTTTTCTGCTTCTTTCGCCGGTTCGGCGGACGCCGCGCTGGGTTTGGCTTTCGCCGGTTCGTGCGCCGGCGCTTTGTGCGAGGGCGAGTTGTGCGAAGGCGATTTCGGTTTGTGCGTCTTTGATTTGTGCGACGGCGATTTCGATTTGTGCGACGGCGATTTGTGCGACGGAGTTGGCGTCGCGGCCGGTGTCGTTGACGCGGGCGTGGTCGTCGCCGGCGTCGTCGCGGCCGGCGTCGTCGCGGCCGGCGTCGTCGCGGCCGGCGTCGTCGCGGCCGGTTCTTCGCCGGGCGGGTCCTGTCCGAGGCTCACGTGCACTTCGGTGACGCGTCGCGCGCCGGGCGCGAAGACGACCCGCCCGAGCTCGACTTCGCCGGTCTCGGGCAGCCCGGCGGCCTTCTGCCAGCGGCGCACCGCGGCGGCCGTCGCTTCGCCGAACGATTCGTGGTCGCCGATCGCGCCGTACGGGTCGAACCCGAGCTCGACCAGGTTGGTGTTCAGCTCGGCGACGTCCGGCCCGTCGCCGACGCCCCGCTTCAGCGCGCGGTAGGCGGGCACCGCGCCGTACATCAGCACGACCCTCTCGTCGTTGAGGCGGAACAGCGTCGCTCCCCTGCCGATCACGGCGCCGACCGCCGGCAGCCACGTGAACGTCCCCGACAGGCGGTCGTACACGTCGAGCTTGCTGCCATAGCCCAGCGTGCCGTCGACGGTCGACCCTTCCGACAGCGTTCGCCGCGTTACCGTCGCCGTCGTGTCACCCGGCGGGATGCCCGTGTCGGCGGCTGCCCGCTTGGGCGTGCCCGATCCGAGCAGCACGACGGCAAGCACGGCCAACCCCGCGATCGCAAGCGCGAGTGCTGCGAGCCAGCGACGCTGCGGCCGGCGTCGCAGGGCGGGCGCGGTGACGCCCGGCGCGTCGTGAGGCGGCGCGATCGTGCCCGATGCGTGCAGGTTGGCCGCGGCCTCGGCCGGACCGTCAGGGTGTGCGGACTCCACCGCTCAGCCGCCGACGCCGAGCCTGGCGCCCGAGCCAGGCCCGCCGGCGTCCGGGCTGTTGCTCGTTCTCGGCGCGCCTGGCCCAGGCCCGCCCTTCCTGAACGGCAGCAGGCTCTGGCACGCCTTCTGGGCGGCCTGGAACGCCGGGCTTTCGGGATTCGGCCCACCGCTGCTGCCGGGGCCGCCGACCTGCAGCTGGACGCGCCCGTTCGACGTCGAGGCGTGCACGTCGACGCCGTGTTCGCGCATGCACTTGGCGAACTTCGTGACGGCTTCTTCCTGCGCGACCTTTTCCTGCGGCGAGAGGTTCACCTTCTTCGGTTGGGGCTGGTACCGCTTGCAGGCGCGCTGCGCGGCTTCCATCGCCACGCGTCCGGCGCCGGCCTTGCCCTTGATCTGGAGGCCGAAGCCGTGACCGTCGGGGCCTTTCGAGGTCGACGCTTCGACACCGTGTTCGCGCATGCATTTCGCGAACTTCGCGAGCTTCGCTTCGTCCTGCTGTTCGTTGGACCGTTCGGCGGCTGCCGCGCTCGCCGGCGATTTGGAGCCTCCGCACGCGGCGAGCGACGTTGCCACGGCGATCGCGGCAACGACGACGAGCGGGCGGAGCAGCCGCGGGCGCATCCGGGCTGGGATCGGGCTGGGCTTGGACATCGGCGCTCCTTCGCTGGGCGGTCGGCTGGGCACCCCGACATCAAGCGCCCTGCACCTGAGAATCGCCTTAGAGGATTCGAGGAGCTTGGTGAACTGCGCAGGAGGGGCGCGCGGCGTGCTCGGCAGGCGACGCGCGGCGAGCGTCGTCGAGCGCGTCGACGCCGCGACGCTCGGCCTCGGTCATCTGAAGCGGCGGCAGCTCGAGCGTCAGCCGAGCTCCTCCGCCAGGGTCGTTTGCGACATGGACCGCGCCGCCGTGTGACTCGGCGAACTGTCTGACGATCGCCAGGCCCAGCCCCGAGCCCGGACGCGCGCGTGCCGCGGGCGACCGGTAGAAGCGATCGAACACGCGCGGAAGATCCCTGTCTGCGATTCCGGGGCCGTGGTCGCGCACCTCCAGCACACCGTCGCGCACGCGAACCTCGATCGGCGCCGCCGTTGGCGCCGGCGGGCTCCACTGGCAGGCGTTGTCGAGCAGGTTTGCGATCGCGCGATCGAGGCGCGCCGGCGATGCCCGAACCAGGCACGGCGCGACGTCGGGCGCGAAGCTACAGGCGGGCGCGTGCAGCCGCGCGCGCTCGACCGCCGCGCCGGCGGCGAGGTCGAGCCGAACGTCCTCGACCTCGACCTCCTCGACGTCGGTCTTCGACAGGTCGACCAGGTCGCCGACGAGGACCGTCAGCTCGCGGAGCTGCGCCTGCACGGCCGCAACGATCCGCGCGCGTTCATGCGCGGGTAGCTGCTCGCCGAGCGCGAGCGCGTCGAGATTTGCGCGGACGCTGGTCAGCGGCGTGCGCAGCTCGTGCGACGCGTCGGATACGAGCTGACGTTGCGCCAGGCGCGCCCGCTCGAGCGCCGCGAGCATCGTGTTGAAGCTGCCCGCCAGGCGTCCCAGATCGTCCTGTTCGCCGGCCTCGATGCGGTGCGCGAGGTCGTGCGTGCGAGCGACGCGTTCGGCCGCGCTGCGCAGCTGGCGAACGGGAGCTAGCGCGACGCGTGAGACGAGCAGCCCGAGTGCCGCTGCGAGAGCGATCCCGCCGAGGCAGACGAGCGCGAGCACGAGGCGCAGACGCGACAGCGTGCTGTTCAGGTCGGTCAACGGCAGCGCGACCTGCCAGACGCCGCCAGGCGCGGCGCGCGTGGTCAGCATCCTCACCGGCGTGCCGCCAACCGTAACGTCGCTGAAGAACGATCCGCGCCTGCCGGCGGCGACCGCGCGCGTCGCGGCGGTCACCGGCAGCAGCGAGCCACGGCCGTCCGGGTGGACGACGCGCCCATCGGGCTGGTAGAGCTGCACGTACCCCGTCGCTCCGCCGAGCTTCTGCTTCGGCAGGATCAGCTTCGTTCGTGTCGTGAGCAGCTTTTCGTAAGGACGGCCGGGGGAGATGCGCGCTTGGCTTTCGATCCCGACGACCTGCCCGCCCGCGTCGGTGACGCCGTTGGCAGGCGCCGTTGCGCCGCCCGACCGGCTCACGCTCGAGCCTCCGCTGGGTACCGGGGCGAGATGCGCCCCGGCGCGGGGCGCCGCCTTTGCTTCGTGCTCGATCCTCGCCAGCTGCGTGGGCGTCAGCGGACCTTGAAATTGCACCGACTGCGGTTTCTGGCGCAGGCTGAGGTCGATCTGGCCGATCAGCTCGTCGCGGGTGACGAAGTAGACGACGACCGAAGCGATCACGACCGCCGCCGCGACGGCTCCCGCGGCGAGCAGCACCATCCGCCGCGGGAACGACATCGCAAGGAGCCGCGACCGGCGGCGCCGCGCGCTCATCGCGGCGTCCTCAGCACGTAGCCGACCCCGCGCACGGTGTGCACCAGCCGCCGCTCGCCGTCGGCCTCGGTCTTGCGGCGCAGATAGCCGACGTAGACCTCGAGCGAGTTCGACGACGGGCCGAAGTCGTATCCCCACACGCGATCGAAGATCGTGGCGCGCGTGAGCACCTGGCGTGGGTGCAGCATCAGCAGTTCCAGGAGCAGGAACTCGGTCCGGGTCAGCTCGAGCAGGCGCTCGCCGCGCCGAGCCTCGTGCGCGACCGGGTCGAGCTCGAGGTCCTCGAAGCGCATGACGCCGTCGTCGCCCGCCCAGCCGGTGCGGCGCAGCAGCGCGCGCAGTCGCGCGACCAGCTCCTCGTACGCGAACGGCTTTGCCAGGTAGTCGTCGGCGCCCGCCTCCAGACCGGCGACGCGCTCGCTCACCTCGGCGCGCGCGGTCAGCATCAGCACCGGGGTGCGGTCGCCGATCGCGCGGATCCTGCGGCAGACCTCGAGCCCGTCCAGCCCCGGCATCAGCACGTCGAGCACGACGGCATCCTGGGGATCGCCGGCGAGCGCGCGGATCGCCTGGCGCCCGTCGGCGACGGTGGTCACGTCAAAGCCGTTGAGGTCCAGCACGAGCGCGAGCGCTTCGCGGACGGAGGGGTCGTCGTCGACGACCAGCAGGCGCATCGCGCAATCGTCGCGCGCGAAACTGAAAGAAAGCTGAACGACCCGAGCACGCGGCGTCGACGCTCCGCACGGGCGCCGCGCGGCGTAACCTCGGTCGCGTGACCGACGCCACGCGCCACCGCGTCGTCGTCGTCGGCGGCGGCTTCGCCGGGTTGCAGGCCGCGCTGAAGCTGGC
>DASXIJ010000032.1:0-14571 GCA_036498045.1 Solirubrobacteraceae bacterium | reverse complement strand
GTGCTGCTCGCCTGGCGCGAGGCCACCGGCCGGGAGATCCGCGACGGCTACGGGCAGACCGAGACCGGCCAGCTGACTGGCATGCCGATCGGGATCATCGCGCGCGCCGGCTCGATGGGCAAGGCGCTCCCGGGAATCGGCATGCTCGTCAAAGACGGCGAGCTGACGGTGAACCCGAGGACGGTGCCGACGTTCTTCCTCGGCTACGTCGGCGAGGACGTGCAACGTGGCGAGGACGGTGCGTGGACCGTCGCCGACCGCCAGCTCGGGCCGATCTGGCGCACGGGAGACCTCGTCGAGCAGGACGACCAAGGGTGGCTGCGCTTCCACGGCCGCGACGACGACGTGATCATCTCCTCCGGCTACCGGATCGGACCGTTCGAGGTCGAGTCGGCGCTCGTCGCCCACCCCGCGGTCGCCGAAGCGGCGGCGGTCGCCGCGCCCGACGAGGAGCGCGGGTCGGTCGTGCGCGCGGTCGTCGTGCTGCGCGACGGCTCACACAAGCCGTCGCCCGAGCTCGCACGCGAGCTTCAGGAGCACGTCAAGCGCGAGACAGCGCCGTACAAGTACCCGCGGATCGTCGAGTTCGCCACCGAGCTGCCGAAGACCGCGAGCGGAAAGATCAGGCGTGCGGAGCTGCGCGCTGAGTTATAGGGCCGCGGGGGGCCGCGCCTGGCCGGACCTCGTCGATAAGTACAAAGCCGCCCGCCGCCCCGGGTGCGAGGGCGGCGGGCGGCTGGTCGCGCGGGGCGCTCGCTAGACGAGCTGCTCCGCGGCCTGCGCGCTCGCGCTGGCGCGGCCGAAACCGCCCTCGAGCTCCTCGACCTCCTGCATGACCGTCTGCGTCGGAGGACGCAAGACGACGAGGGCGGCGAGGATGCCAAACGCGACGCAGATCGCCCCGACGACGTACGCGAGATGGTAGCCGCCGGTCAGCGCGGCGACGAGCGAGTGACCACTCGCGCTGAGCGCTTTGGTGTGGTCGGTCGCGACCGTGCCGAGCGCCGCGAGTCCGATCGCGCCGAACAGCTGCACCGACACGTTGATGATCCCCGACGCCAGGCCGGCGTCGCGCTGGGGTGCGTCGGCCATGCCGATCGTCAACAGCGGCAGGAACGATGCGCCCGCGCCGGCGCCGAGCAGCACGAACGCACCGAACAGCCCAGGGAAGTAGCTCGCGTGCACGCCCTGCGTCGCCAGCAGCAGCAGCCCGCCGACGATCGCGGTGAGGCCGGCCGCAAGCGTGTTGACGGCGCCGAAGCGCTCGACGACCCGCGCCGCGACGCCCATCGACATGAGCGCGATCAGCGCCGTCAGCGGCAGGAACGCCAGGCCCGTGCTGATCGCGTCGTAGCCGAGCACGCGCTCGAGATACAGCGAGCCGAGGAAGAACGCAGAGAACATGCCCGTGATCAGCAGCCCGCGGACGAGGCTCGAGCCCATCAGCGAGCGCAGGCGCAGGATCCGCAGCGGCATGATCGGATTCCTCACGCGCGCCTCGAGCGCGAGGAACGCGCCGAGCAGCAGGAGCGAGGCGCCGCCGATGCCCAGCGTGCGCGCCGATGTCAGGCCGTATTCGCTTGACTTGACGATCGCGAACGCTCCGGCCATCGTCGCGAGCGTGATCAGGATCGAGCCGAGCCAGTCGACGCCGCCGCCGAGTCCGATGCCCTCGTTCTCGGCGATCAGCCGCGACCCGAGCACGAACGCGACGATCCCGATCGGCACGTTGACGAAGAAGATCCAGTGCCAGTCCAGCGACTGGGTCAGCGCGCCGCCCGCGAGCAGCCCGATCGAGCCGCCGCCGGCCGAGACGAACGCGTACATGCCCATCGCCTTCGCCTGCTCCTTGGCCTCGGGGAACTCAGTCACGATGATCGCGAGGATCACGCTCGACGCGACCGCGCCGCCGACGCCCTGAAGCAGGCGCGCGCCGATCAACAGGCCTTGGCTGTTGGCGAATCCGCAGAGGATCGACGCGGCCGTGAACAGCACGAGCCCGCTGAGGAAGACGCGCTTTCGCCCGATCAGGTCCCCAAGCCGCCCGGCGAGCAGCAGAAACCCGCCGAACGTGATCAGGTAGCCGTCGAGCACCCAAGTGAGGTTGCTCTGGGAAAAGTGCAGTTCGCGCTGGATCGAGGGAAGCGCGACGTTCACGATCGTCGAGTCGAGGATCATCATCAGCTGGCCGAGACACAGGACCGCCAGCGCGATCCAGCGCCGGCGCTCACTGCGGCTCGCCACGTCTACGGCTTCGGCGGTCAGCTGCGCGTCAGCGTGGCGCGCCTGCGCCGACCGCGAGCGCGAGCCCGCCTCGGAGCCGCGCCGGTCCGCGCCGCCCGGCTCCACGCCACGCCGCCTGCGAGCGACCGACCTTCTCTTCTCGAGCTGTTTGATGATCGTGCTCATATGCGCTCCCTTCGTTGCAGTGGGGAACACCATAGCAAGGATGATCCCCGTAGAAGGGATGATCGTTATGAAATTTATGATTCACGCTAGAATGACGACAGATCCGTGATGGTGTATAAATTTGGTGACATGGGGAGCGAGAAGGCCAGCGCGCCAGGCTCGATGGCGCTGCTCACGCGCCTGGCCAAGCAGGTCTACAGGCGCAGCAGCGAAGAGCTGCTGGGAATGCACATGCGCCACCTGATGGCGCTCAGCTACGTGCGCGACCACGATGGTGGCCCCCAGCAGGAGCTCGCCGAGGCGCTGTGCATGGACGCGAACAACGTCGTCCTGCTGCTCAACGAGCTCGAGCAGGCCGGCTACGTCGCCCGCCGCCGCGACCCCGACGACCGTCGCCGCCACCGTGTCGAGCTGACCCCGGCCGGCGCGAAGGCCGTCGCGAACGCCGAGCACGCGCAGGAGACGATCGAGGACGACGTGCTCCAGGCGCTCGACGCCGATGAGCGCACGACGCTCTGGCGACTGCTGACACGCGCGCTGCGCGGCGTCGAGCCTGACGCGGCCGACGCCGAGGTCGAGCCCACGCTCAGCGCCACGGCGTAGCGCCGAGGCGTGGCTGGCGCCGGCTCCCAGTCCAAGCCTCCAGCCCCTCTAGCGGTGGATGGTCAAGCGAGACAAGCACGCAGGGTGCGGGGTGCGACAGCACGCGAGCGACCGAGGACGCAGTCTCGCGCCGGCCAGCCGCCTCCTAGAGCGCGACGACCGCGTCGATCTCGACGAGCGCGCCCTTCGGCAGCGCGTCGACGCCGACCGCGACGCGCGCCGGGGGCGAATCGGCGAAGAACGACCCGTACGCGTCGTTGATCGCGGCGAAGTCGTCCAGGCGCGTCGTGTAGATCGTCAGGCGAACCGCCCGCTCGAGCGTCGCGCCGGCGGCGTCGCAAACGGCCCGCAGGTTCTCCAAGCAGCGGCCGGTCTGCTCGGCGGGCGTGTCGCCGACGAGCTCGCCGCTGGGGTCGAGCGGGATCTGTCCCGAGCAGAACAACAGGCCGCCGGCAGCGACGGCATGGCTGTAGGGCCCGACGGCCGACGGCGCACCCAGCGCAGTGACGGTCTCGCGTTCGTGGCTCATTACGCGGAGCCTACCGTGAGCGGATCCCCGCCAAACGGGGCCTGGCGACCACCGATCTCAGTAACGTGCGCGAGATGCGCATGCAGATCCTCACGTCCACACTTACGGCATGCATCCTCGGCGGCCTGTTCGCTGGCACGGTAGCGTCGGCGACGGGCGCCGCGCTGCCGTGGACACCGTGCCAGCAGGCTTCAGGCCTGACGTGCGCGCCGGTGACGGTCCCACTCGATCGCGGCGGCGGGGCCCCGGGGACGATCGCGCTCACGGTCGAGCGCAAATCCGCAGCGACCGCGCCAACCGAAAGCGCGGTCGTCGCGCTTGCCGGCGGCCCGGGGCAGGCGGCCGACCCGCTGGCGTCGCAGCTCGCGAGCGCGATCGCGCCGGCGCTGTCCGCGCGCGACCTGCTCGTATTCGACCAGCGCGGCACGGGCACGTCGGCGCCGCTGAGCTGTCCGATCTTCAAGAACGAAGCCGCGCTCGAAAGCGCCGGCGAAGCCACGCTGGCGTCGCTGATCGAACTGTGCGCGCTGCAGATCGGACCGGGCCGCGGCGCGTTCACGACACAGGAATCCGTCGAAGACATCGAGGCGATCCGCCACCAGGCCGGGTACAAGAAGCTCGTGCTGTACGGAACCTCCTATGGGACGAAGGTCGCGCTCGAGTACGCCGAACGCTACCCGCAGCATGTCGAATCGCTGGTGCTCGACTCGGTCGTGCCGACGAGTGGCCCGGAACCGTTCGGCGTCGATCGCCTGGAGGCGATCTCGCCGGTGCTCGCCGAGCTCTGCTCCAACAACGCGTGCGCCGGGATCGGCTCCAATCCGCTCGGCGAACTTGCGACGCTGATCGTGCGACTACGCAAGCACCGCTTGACCGGGTCGGCGTATGACGGTTTCGGCAAGCGCCATCGCGTCTCGCTCGGAGAGCTCGACGTGTTGGGGATCCTCGAGGCGGGCGACCTCAACCCGGCGCTGCGCGCGCTGCTGCCGGCGGCGGTGCAGTCGGCGCTGAAAGGCGACGCCGGCCCCTTGCTGCGGCTGAACCTGATCGCCGACGGGCTCGTGCCGAACGTCCCGGTCAAACCGAAAGCCGAAGCCGAACGTGCGAGCACGCAGGAAGAAAACAACGCTTTGTTCGTCACGACCTCGTGTGAGGAGACGCCGTTTCCGTGGCAGCGCAGCGCGGGCGCCACGACTCGCCTGGCAGAAGCGCTCGGCGCATTGAAAGCCCTGCCGAGCTCAGACATGTATCCGTTCGACGCCGAAGCGGCGCTGCGCTCGAGCCTTGTGCAGGCGTGCGCGTCTTGGCCGGACGCCTCCCCGGCCCCGCCGACGCCCACGGCGCTGCCCAACGTGCCGACGCTGATCCTGTCCGGCGAGCAGGATCTCCGCACGCCGACCTCCGGGGCGAGGGCGGTCGCGGCGCGGATCCCCGACGCGCAGCTGGTGACGGTGCCCTACACGGGCCACTCGGTGATCGGCAGCGACTTCAGCGGCTGCGCCGAGGCGGCGGTCGCCGCGCTCTTCGCCCCCACCCCCGTGCAGCCTTGCGCGCCTGCGAGCAACCCATTCGCGCCAACCCCCGTCGCGCCGCGCAAGCTCGCATTCGTACACGCGCCGCAGAGCCTGTCGGGCAAGCCCGGACGAACGCTGACGGCCGTGCTCGACGCGATCGTCGACCTCGACCGTCAGGTCGTCGCCGCGACGCTGCAGGCAGAGCAGGAACTCCCGAGCGGCTCGAGCTTCGGGGGCCTGCGCGGCGGGTACGCTCGGATCACGTCGACCGCCGCGACGCTGCACCGCTTCTCGTTCGTCAACGGCGTCGCCCTGAGCGGGACGTTTCCGCTGCACGACCACGAACTGCAGCCGGCGACGATCCGGATCTCCGGCGCCGCCGCATCGCCGGGCACCGTGCGCCTGACGGGAAGCAAGCGCGCCACCGGGACGCTCGGCGGCAGGCGCTTCAACGTCAGTCTCGCGAGGATCAAGCTCTCGCGCGCCGGCGATGGCAGCGAATGGCCCTCGCGCCCCGTGCGGCTGCCCCTTCCCGGGCTCGTGCGCGAAATGCGGACGCTGGGCCGCTGAGGCGCGCCGGGCGCACTAGGCTGGCCGCAGGATGGCCAACGCGCTAGCCGCCGAGACCTCGCCATACCTGCGCCAGCACGCCGAGAACCCCGTCGACTGGCTGCCGTGGGGTGAGCAGGCGCTCGCGCGCGCCGCCGCCGAGGACAAGCCGCTGCTCGTGTCGATCGGCTACTCGTCGTGCCACTGGTGCCACGTGATGGAGCGCGAGTCCTTCGAGGATCCACGCACGGCCTCGCTGATGAACGAGGCGTTCGTCTGCGTGAAGGTCGACCGCGAGGAGCGCCCCGACGTCGACGCGCTTTACATGGAGGCCGTTCAGAGCATGACCGGCCAGGGCGGCTGGCCGCTGAACGTCTTTCTCACGCCCGAGCAGCTGCCGTTCTACGGCGGCACGTACTTCCCGCCGCAGGAGCGCCACGGGATGCCGGCATGGACGCAGGTGCTGCAGGCGATCGCCGAGGCGTGGGACGAGCGGCGTGAGGAGATCCGCGCGGGCGGCGAGCGCCTGCGCGAGCGCCTGACCGGCGCGTCGCAGCTGCTGCCCTCGACGGAGCCGATCCGCGCCGAGCCGCTCGACGCCGCCGTCGCGAGGCTGCGCGAGTCCTTCGACTCGCTCGACGGCGGCTTCGGCGGCGCGGCGAAGTTCCCGCACGCTTCGGTGGTCGAGTTCCTGCTGCTGCGCGGCGAGCGCGAGATGACCGGCGCGACGCTGCGCGCGATGGCCGGTGGAGGCATCCACGACCAGGTCGGCGGCGGGTTCTCTCGCTACAGCGTCGATCGCGCGTGGACCGTTCCGCATTTCGAGAAGATGCTCTACGACAACGCGCTGCTCGCCCGCGCGTACCTGCACGGCTGGCAGCTGCTCGGCGAGCGGCGCCTGCTCGACGTGTGCCTGGGCACGCTCGCATGGACGCTGCGCGAGATGCGCGGCCCCGAGGGCGGCTTCTACTCGGCGCTGGACGCAGACTCCGAGGGGGTCGAGGGACGCTTCTACGTGTGGACGCTCGCGCAACTGCGCGCGGAGCTCGGCGCCGACGCCGACGCTGCGATCGAGTGGTTCGGCGCCACCGAGCAGGGCAACTTCGCAGACCCCCATCACCCAGAGCCCGGCCTGAACGTCCTGCAGGACCTGTCCTGGCGTGACAGCGCGCTCGCGCCCGACTCAGACACTCGCGCGCGGATCCGCGCGCGCCTGCTCGACGCGCGTTCGCGCCGGGTGCGCCCCGGGCTCGACGACAAGCGACTGACCGCCTGGAACGCACTGATGATCGCGGCGCTCGCCGAGACCGGTGCCCACCTTCGCGACGCGACGATCGACGGCGTCGAGCCCGAGCTCGCCGAGCGGCTGCTCGATGCGGCGCGGGCATGCGGCGGCTTCGTGCTGAGCGATTTGCGCGACGAGCGCGGGCGACTGTTGCGGAGCTACAACGATGGGCGCGCCAAGATCGACGCGTATCTCGAGGACCACGCCTTCCTGCTCGAAGCGCTGCTCGTGCTGTTCGAAGCGACGTGCGAGGAGCGCTGGTTCGACGAGGCGATCGTGCTCGCGGACCAGCTGATCGCGCGTTTCGCAGACGAGCGCAACGGCGGCTTCTTCTCCACGGCGTCAGATCAGGCGCCGCTGATCGCGCGGCGCAAGGATGTCGAGGACGCGCCGATCCCCGCCGGGTCGTCCAGCGCGGCGCTCGGCCTGCTGCGGCTGGCCCAGCTGACCGGCGACGAGCGGTATGAGCGTCACGCCGTGTCGGTGCTGCGCCTGGAGCACGAGATCGCCGCGCGCCACCCGACCGCGTTCGGACACGTCCTGCAGGCGATCCACTGGCACCTCTCCCCCGCACGGCCGATCGCGTGCGCGGTGCCGGCGCGCGAGCCGTGAGCCTCCTCGACTGAGCGCGGCGACGCGTGCGCAGAACACCGACCTGGCCCGTGAGGTGGCCGAGCTGACCAAGCAGGTCCACGCCACCATCTGCCGCCCTGGCAACTCGGCGACCGCCCCCTCCTGACCGGAACGTGTCGTCGCTTAGAGGATCGACAGGTAGCGGTCGAGCTCCCATTGCGTGACCTGCACGCGGTAGTCGTCCCACTCCTGGCGCTTGATCTCGACGTAGCGGTTGAACATGTGCTCGCCGAGCGTGCGCAGGACGAGCTCTGACTGCGCGGTCAGCTCGATCGCCTCGCCGAGGCTCTCGGGCAGCTGCTCGACCCCGAGGCGGCGGCGCTCCTCGCCCGACAGGTGGTACAGGTTCTTCTCCATCGGCTCTGGCAGCTCATAGCCCTTCTCGATGCCCTCGAGTCCGGCCTGCAGCAGCACGGCGAACGTCAGGTACGGGTTACATGCCGGGTCGGGGCAGCGCAGCTCCATCCGCGTCGCCTTCTCGCTGCCCGGGTGGTACAGCGGCACGCGCACGAGCGCCGAGCGGTTGCGGCGTGACCATGCGACGTATACGGGCGCCTCGAAGCCGGGCACGAGGCGCTTGTAGGAGTTCACCCACTGGGCGAAGATCGAGCAGATCTCGCGCGCGTGCTTGAGCTGCCCGGCGATGAACGCCTTACCGACGTCTGACAGGAAGTACTGGTCGTCGGCGTCGTAGAACGCGTTCTTGCCCTCGCTGAACAGCGACTGGTGGGTGTGCATGCCGGATCCGTTCTCGCCGAACAGGGGCTTGGGCATGAACGTCGCGTGCCAGCCGTACTTCATCGCGTACTCCTTGACCGTGATCCGGTAGGTCATGCAGTCGTCGGCCATCTTCAGCGCGTCCGCGTAGCGCATGTCGATCTCGTGCTGGGAGGGCCCGACCTCGTGGTGGGTGTACTCGACGTGGATCCCGAGCTGCTCGAGCGCGAGCACGGTCTCGCGCCGCACGTCCGAGCCCGCGTCAAGCGTCGTCAGGTCGAAGTAGCCGCCTTCGTCGAGCACCTCTGTAGAACGTGAGTCCTTGAACAGGAAGTACTCGAGCTCGGGGCCGACGTTGAACGTGTCGAAGCCCATCGCGTGCGCGCGGTCCAGCGCGCGGCGCAGCACGTGGCGCGGATCGCCCTCATACGGCGTGCGCTCGGGCGTGATCACGTCGCAGAACATCCGTCCGACGCCCTGCTCCTCCGGCCGCCACGGCAGCACCGCGAACGTCGCCGGGTCGGGCATCGCGATCATGTCCGACTCCTCGATCGCATTGAACCCCGTGATCGAAGATCCGTCGAAGCCCATCCCCGCTTCGAACGCGTCGTCGAGCTCGTCGACGTTGATCGAGAACGACTTCAGCTGGCCGAGCACGTCGGTGAACCAGAAGCGGATGAAGCGGATCTCGCGCTCGGCGACGATCGCCTTGACGTCGTCCGCGGTCTTCGGCGAGTCGGGCATCAGTCGTGACCTTATCGACGGCCCCCGCGCGGGGGTATCGACGGTTGGCCAAAGCGCCGTGAGCGGCGCGCCGGCGCTTTAACGTCCTGCTACAGCCGCGACGAAGTTGGCGACGTCTTCGGCTTCCTTGCCCTGGTAGAGCAGCGCGGGCATCTGGCCGAGGCCGCGCGCGCGGCCTTCTTCGATCGCGTTGAGCACGAGCGCCTTGCGTCCCGCGGCGGTCGAGATGTCGGCGCCGACGCGAATGTCCAGGTTAGGGCCGATCTGCCCTACCGACTTGGTCGCGGCGAGGGTGTGGCACACGCCGCACGTGTGCGCGAACAGTTCGCGACCCTTCTGCTCGCTCGCGTTGAGGTGCACGCCACCAACGGCGACGCTGGCCTTGTGGTCGCCGTTGAACGCGAGCACGATCGCCGGGACGGCGAGGCCGAACGCGAACAGCACGAGCACCGCGAGCGTGACGATGCGACGGCTCGCTCGCGATTCGGTGTGCAGCGCCTGACGCGCGCCGCGCGGGCCGCCGCGCATCGCGATGAAGAAGGTCCCAAGCCCGAGCAGCACCCAGGCGAGCACGATCACGATCACCATGAGCGCGAGAACATATCGCCTGGGGGCGCCGAACGGACGACGCCCCGGCGTCGATGAGCATCCTCACAGACTCACGTTCGCTTTAGCCGGGCGCAATGTACGGCGCTATCTTGGGATCAGACTCTCCAAGGAGCAAACCCGAGACATGGACGGCTGATCGTGAACATCCTCCGCAGAATCCCCCTCGCCCGGCTTGTTCTCGTCTGTGCGATTGCCGTTGCGCTCGGCGCGTCGGTCACCGCGCTCGCATTCGCGCTCGGCTCTGGCGCCAAGCCCCCCGCGAAGTCACTCGGTCAAGCCGTTCACGACGCGCTTGCGGCGCCCCAAGTCGAAGGCGTCAGCGCCAACGTCAAGCTGACCAACAACCTGCTCGAAGGGGCCAACCTCGCGAGCGGCAACGGCGGCGAAGCCGGTCAGCTGTCGCAGAGCCCGCTGCTGTCGGGAGCGTCCGGGCGCCTGTGGATCTCCAAGGACGGCCGCGTGAGGCTCGAGCTCCAGGCTGAAACGGGCGACACGCAGGCGCTGTACGACGGCCACACGGTGACCGTGTACGACGCGGCATCGAACACGGTCTACCGCTATACGCCCCCTGCGCACGAAGGCGAAGCGTCGTCAGGCTCGGACAAGCCCGGCGAAATCCCGTCCGCCGCGAAGATCGAAGAAGCGGTCGCCAAGGCCGACCAGGTGAACGTCAGCGGCGCGACGCCGAGCAACGTCGCCGGCCAGCCGGCGTACACGGTGCGGGTCACGCCCAAGGAAACCGGCAGCCTCCTCGGCGCCGGCGAGCTCTCGTGGGACGCGGCCAACGGCGTGCCACTGCGCGCGGCCGTCTATTCGTCGAGCAGCTCCACACCCGTGGTCGAACTCGCGGCGAGCGAAGTCTCGTTCGGACCGGTCGCTAGCTCGACGTTCGAATTCACGCCGCCGTCGAACGCGACCGTGCAGGAAGTCAAGCTCCCGAGCAGCCACGACGGACAGTCCGGCGGCACGTCCAGCGCCACCGACACGCCGAAGGTCTCGACGCAGGGCAGCGGAATCACGGCGGTGCACGTCCTCGAAAGCACCGTCAAGCCGGGCGAAAAGGCGCCAACGCTGCCGGAAGGGCTGCAGAAGGTGAAGCTCAGCCAGACGACGACCGCGACCGAGCTGCCGACGGCACTCGGGACCCTCCTCACGTTCGAGCGCTCTGGCGTCCGCTACGTGCTCGCCGGCGCGATCACGCCGGCACAGATCGAGGCAGTTGCCCGAGGCCTCTAGCGTGGGCGACGAGGCGCCGCCGGTCAGGGCGCGCGGGCTGGTCAAGCGCTACGACGAGGTCCTGGCGGTCGACCACATCGACCTGGACGTCCGCACCGGCGACGTGTACGGGTTCCTCGGCCCCAACGGCGCCGGCAAGACGACGACGCTGCGAATGGCGCTCGGGCTGATCACGCCGAGCGAGGGCACCGTCGAGCTGTTCGGGCGCGATCCGATGCGCCAGGGCGCGCGAGCTCTGCAGGGCGTCGCCGGCTTCGTCGAGGCGCCGCGCTTCTACCCATATCTCAGCGCCCGCAAGAACCTCGAACTGCTCGCCGCGCTCGATGGCGACCACGCGGCGGCTCGGATCCCCGAGGTGCTCGAGATCGTCGAGCTGACGCCACGGGCCAAGCACCGCGTCGGCGGCTACTCGCACGGGATGCGCCAGCGTCTCGGCATCGCCGCAGCGCTGTTGCGGCGCCCGCGCCTGCTGATCCTCGACGAGCCCGCGACCGGCCTCGACCCGGCGGGCATGCGCGACATGCGCCTGCTGATCCGGCGCCTCGCAGACGACGGCATCACGGTCCTGCTGTCCAGCCACCAGCTGCCCGAGGTTCAGGAACTGTGCGACCGCGTCGCGATCGTCGACTCGGGACGCGTCGTCTATGAGGGCGCGCTCGCCGACCTGCGCCGCCAGGGCGGCGCGGGCTATCGGCTGCGCACTACCGACGACACGCGGGCGCTGGAGATCGCGCGCGCCCAGCCGGCGCTCGCCCACGCGAGCATGGGCGAGCATGGGCTGGGCTTTCAGGGCGACGAGCCGGCCGTCGCCGAGCTGTCGCTCGCGCTCGGCCGCGCCGGCGTCGGGATCCTCGCGCTGACGCCCGAGCTCGCGACGCTCGAGGACCTGTTCTTCCGCCTGACCGAGGGCGCCGCGAGCGACGGCACCGATGGCTCCGCGCCGGGCACAGCGAACGGCGCGAACGCCGCGTCG
Organism: Solirubrobacteraceae bacterium; assembly: GCA_036498045.1. Classification (GTDB taxonomy): domain Bacteria; phylum Actinomycetota; class Thermoleophilia; order Solirubrobacterales; family Solirubrobacteraceae; genus Palsa-744. The sequence continues at coordinate 2,770 of DASXIJ010000032.1, read as the reverse complement.
CCGGTGGAGGTCGCGTGAGCGCGGCAGCCGCGTCGCCACCTGCGCTTGCGCCGATCGCCGCGCCCAGCGGGCGCGTCGCGCGACCGCACACGTGGACCGTCTGGCGGTGGGAGCTGCGCAAGCTGATCTCCCAGAAGCGGACCTACCTCGGGCTCGGCCTCGCCGTGATCCTGCCGCTGATCTTCGTGATCGCCCAGAGCCTGCGCAACCAGCACGGCCACGACCGCGGGAACATCTTCGAGTCGCACATCACGCAGTCGGGGCTGGCCACGCCCGTGTTGATGCTGCTGTTCTTGTCGGTCTTCATGTTGCCGCTGATCGCCGCGCTCGTCGCCGGCGACATCGTCGCCGCCGAGGACGGCAACGGAACGCTCAAGACGATCCTGACTCGCTCGGTCGACCGGGGGCAGGTGTTCACGGCGAAGGCGCTCGCGGCGCTCACGTACGCGACGATCGCCGTCTTCCTATCCGCGCTCGTCGCAACGGTCGCCGGCATCGTCGCGTGGGGCTTTCACGACGTCGTCACCTTCTCGGGCACGATCGTCTCGGCACCGGAAGGCCTGCTGCTCGTGTTCGCGTCCAACGCGGTCTACCTGATCCCGCTGTTCGCAGTCGTCAGCATCGGCCTGCTGCTGTCGACCACGACGCGCAACAGCGCCGCCGCCGTAGTCGGCACTATCGGCTTCACGATCCTGCTGTTCATCGTCGCCCAGATCCCCGGGATCGAAGGGATCAAGCCCTATCTGCTCACCGAACAGTATGAGAACTGGCATGGGCTGCTGCGCACGCCGACCGACTGGGCGCCGATCCTGCACTCGCTGTGGGTCTGCGCGCTGTACGCGGGCGCGTCGCTGTTCGCCGCGTACCTCGTGTTCCTGCGCCGCGACGTCGCCGGCGGCTGATGGCGTTCGCGCCGCCGGCTCGCCACCTGCTCCGGGCCAAGGACCTCGCCGACGCCAGGTACTTCGACGCGCTGACGGTGACAGACCTGGCGCGCGCGGCCGGGCTCTCACAGGCCCACTTCAGCCGTGAGTTTCGTCGCGCCTTCGGCGAGACTCCGCACGCGTACCTGCTGACGCGCCGGCTCGAGCGTGCGGCTGCGCTGCTGCGCAACACCGACCGATCGGTGCTCGAGATCTGCCTGGCGGTCGGGCTGCAGAGCGTCGGCTCGTTCACGACGACGTTCACGCGGGTCTACGGAATGCCGCCGACCGCCTACCGCGCGACTTTCCCGCCGGCCGCCCGGCATGCCCTCGTGCCGGCGTGCGTGATCCGCGCCTACGGGCGTCCGCAACACCGCACGTTTCGAGAAGACAGCATTCCGGCCGGCACCTAGCATCGCGGCAACATCACCACCGCGACCGAGGAGCAGCAGATGATCAAAATCGCAAACGCCCAGCTGTGGGTGCACGACCAGGACGAGGCGCTCGCCTTCTACACGCAGAAGCTCGGAATGGAGGTCCAGCTCGACGCGACCCTGCCCGAGATGGGCGACTTCCGCTGGCTCACCGTCGCACCCGCCGGGCAGCCCGACGTCGCGATCGTGCTGATGGCGATCCCGGGGCCGCCGCTGATGGATGCCGAGACGGCTGAGCAGGTGCGCACGCTCGTGGCAAAGGGCTTTGCCGGGACCGTCTTTCTGACGACCGACGACTGCCAGGCGTCCTACGAGGAACTGCGCAGCCGCGGAGTCGAGTTCACCGAAGCTCCCGAAGATCGCCCCTACGGGATCGACTCGGGCTTTCGCGACCCGTCGGGCAACAGCATCCGCCTGACCCAGGTTCGCGAGCTCTCACCCGCCTGAGCGGAGTCGGGCGGGCTCTGAGCCCGCCCGAGCTCGCGGTGCCGCGATCGTCGCTGCCGTTCGCGACGGCCGTGGACGCGACTAGCTGACCTGCGCCGGCAGCTCGACGGCAGTGAGCTCGATGTCGCCCATCAGGCGCCGCGCCTCGCGCGGGTCGATCAGGCCGGCTTCGAGCCGGCCGGTCGACTCGGCGCCGCACGCCACGGCCAGGCGCAGGCACTGGTCGTGCGGGCGGCCCTCGTAGCGCGCGGCGACGTAGCCCGCGAGGAACGCGTCGCCCGAGCCGCGCCTGGCGATCGGCTCGCGCGGCTGGATCCGAGCGCGTTTGATCTGCGGCTGGCCGTCGACGAGCACCTGCGCAAAGCAGCCGTCGGGGAGCGTCATGATCGCTTCGCGCGGGCCCATCGCGACGATCTCGTGCACGACCTGCGCGCGCTCGTCCTCACCGGAGAACTCGTGCCCGACGAGTTCCTCGGCCTCGAGCACGTTCGGCGAGACGACGTCCGGCTCGGCGCGTACCGCCTGGCGCAGCGGCTCGCCATCGGTGTCGATCACGCTCGTCACGTCGATCCGTGCGAGGTCGTGGATCAGCCCCGCGTACAGGTCAGGCTCGACGCCGCGCGGCAGCGAGCCGGCGAAGACGACGATCGCGGCTCCGCGCGCGAGATACAGCAGCTTGTCGCGGAACAGCTCGACCTCGCTGGCCGACACGGCCGGACCCCGTTCATTGATCTCCGTCTGCTCGCCCGTCGTCGGGTCGAGCACCGACGTGTTCGTGCGCGACTCCTCGCGGATCCGCACGAAGTCGTTGAGGATCGACTCTTCGGTCAGCTGCTCGACGATGTGCGTGCCGGTCGCCCCGCCCGCGAACCCCGTCGCGATCACCGGCTGGCCGAGCGCCTTCAGCGTGCGCGCGATGTTGACGCCCTTGCCGCCGGCCATCGTGCGCTGCTCGACGGTGCGATG
>DASXIJ010000031.1:0-25070 GCA_036498045.1 Solirubrobacteraceae bacterium | reverse complement strand
ACGCGAGCTGGGTTCAGAACGTCGTGAGACAGTTCGGTCCCTATCTGCCGTGGGCGTTGGAGAATTGAGAGGATTTGTCCCTAGTACGAGAGGACCGGGATGAACGCACCTCTGGTGTATCTGTTGTCCTGCCAAGGGCATTGCAGGCTAGCTACGTGTGGATCGGATAACCGCTGAAAGCATCTAAGCGGGAAGCCGGCCTCAAGATGAGTTCTCCCATCCCCTAGAGGGAGTAAGACCCCTGGTAGACCACCAGGTTGATAGGCCAGATCTGGAAGAACGGCAACGTTCGTAGGAGACTGGTACTAATGGGTCGAGGGCTTGACGGATTTTTTTGTTGTGATGCTCGTAGTGGCTGCTGTGCAGTTTTGAAGGACCGGGAGCGGCTGGTCTCTCGCTTTTTTCCGGTGGCTTTGGCGAGGGGGAAACACCTCTTCCCATTCCGAACAGAGCAGTTAAGCCCCTCAGCGCCGATGGTACTTGGCCCGCAAGGGCCTGGGAGAGTAGGACGCCGCCGGTTTACTTGATCGCACGAGCCGCCCCAGGGCGGCTCGTCGTCGTTCCGGCGCCCGGCGGGCCGGGAAGGGGCGGACAGGCGCGCACACGAGGCCACAACACGCGGGAGGCGCGCACACGAGGCCACACGCGGGAGGCGCGCAAGAGGCCGCGCGCCTCAGGCCGGCAGGATCACGCTGCCGTCGTCGGCGAGTTCCCAATGGGGGTTGTGCGCGACCTCCCACGGATGTCCATCCGGGTCGAGGAACACGCCCGAGTACCCGCCCCAGAACGTTGCGCCCGGCTCCCGCGCGATCGTACCGCCGGCGGCGCCCGCCGCAGCGACGATCTCGTCGACCGCGACGTCCGAGCGGACGTTGTGGGCGAGCGTCACGCCGCCGAAGCCGGTACCCAGCGCGACCCCGCTGTCCTCGGCCAGACGCTCGCGGTCCCACAACGACAGGACGCTGCCGCCGACCTGGAAGAACACGACATCGTCGTCCGGCGCGGCGCGGCTGCGCCAGCCGAGCGCTTCATAGAAGGCGCGAGCCCGCTTCAGATCGGTCGTGCCGAGGGTAACGACGCTCAGGCGCTGCTCCATGGGACTCCTCCAGACGTGTTCGGGCCGGTGCGTTGACGGGGGCGAGGCAGCTCGCAGCTCTCGGCGCCGTCGCGCCCGCGCGCCGCTCGCGCCCGCTGCGCGAGCGCCTTGCGGGCCCGCGCAGCGGCACTCGATGCGGATGATCGTGCGCCAGACGCTCGTCCAGGTCGACCTCCCAGTCGACGTCATAGTCGTCCTCGAGCAGTAGGAACGAGCGCGTCAGGCGCAGGGCACCGAAAGTGCGCTGCGCGAGCTTGGAGCTCTTGGCGGAAGCGAACATCTGTTCGTACAAGCTAGGCACGGGCTCGGACGGAGCGTATGCGAACGTGTGTACGTGTGCCGGGTCACCCCGCAAAGCCGCATTGCAGAGCCATTTTGAGGCATCGGCGTTGCAACGCAAATTGCAGGACGGGGCTGTGTGGACGTGTCACAGCGCGGCTCTTTGGCGGTGCGAACGCAGCTGGCGTGCGGTCCGGCGCGGGACCCCGGTCGCACCAGCGACCCGGGTCCCGCAGGCGACCCCATCGGGCGGTGAACCGCCGTCCATTGGCGACCCGGGATCCAGGAGGAGGTCGCACGCCAGCCGGCCACGGCCCTCGCGCCGCGACGCGTCGTCGACAACCGCCCACGCGGGCAGGGGCCCGAGCGCGCGCGTCGAACTACCGGGCAGATGGCTGTTACGCTTGCGCGACGCGATTCGAAAGCCCCGCCGTGGGGCCGACGGCGGCGCGTACAGCTCATGGAGAAGTTCGTCATCGAAGGTGGCGTGCCGCTCTCCGGCACGATGGTCCCGGCCGGAAACAAGAACGGTGCGCTGCCTATTCTCGCCGCCTCGCTCCTCACGGAGGACGAGGTCGTCGTGCGCAACGTGCCGCGGATCCGCGACGTCGAGGCGATGCTCGACATCCTCCGCGCGCTCGGCGTGTCGGTTGCGTGGCGCGGGCCCAACGAGGTCGCGCTGTGCGCGGCCACCGCGCGCGAGATCGAGCTCGAGCGCGAGCTCGCCGAGCTGATCCGCGCGTCGTTTTTGCTCGCGGGGCCTCTGCTCGCGCGGTTCGGCCGCGCGGTGATGCCGCCGCCGGGCGGCGACGTGATCGGGCGCCGTCGCCTGGACCCGCACCTCGACGCGTTCCGCGCCATGGGCGCGACGGTCGAGTGCAACGGCGGGATCTCGCTCAGCGCTCCGCGCGGCCTGTGCCCGACGGATGTGTTCATGGACGAGCCGTCGGTGATGGCGACCGAGAACGTGTTGCTCGCGGCGTCGCTGACGCCGGGCACGACGGTGATCGGCAACGCGGCGTGCGAGCCGCACGTGCAGGACCTCGCGCGGATGCTCCTGAAGATGGGCGCCGACATCCAGGGGATCGGCTCGAACGTGATCACCGTCCAGGGCGCCAAGAGCCTGCACGGCTGCGAGCACGAGGTCGCGCCCGACCACATCGAGATCGGCAGCTTCATCGCGCTCGCGGGCGTCACCGGCGGCGAGCTGCGGATCAAGGACACCGTCCCGGCCGACCTGCGGATGATCCGCCTCGTGTTCGAACGGCTCGGGCTGCGCACGCAGCTCGACGGCAACGACGTGCTCGTGCCCGGCGGCCAGAAGCTCGTCGCGCAGGCGGACGTCGGCGAATACAAGAGCAAGATCCAGGACGGCCCGTGGCCGGCGTTCCCGGCCGACCTGACGTCGATCGCGGTCGCCCTCGCGACCCAGGCCGAGGGGTCGATCCTCGTCCACGAGTGGATGTTCGAGAACCGTCTGATCTTCACCGACAAGCTGATCCTGATGGGTGCCGACATCGTCATGTGCGACCCGCATCGCGCGATCGTCACCGGCCCGCGGCGGCTGCGCGGCGAGCGCGTCGAGTCGCCCGACATCCGCGCCGGCATGGCGATGCTCCTCGCGGCTCTCTGCGCCGACGGACGCTCAGAGATCGGCAACATCCGCCAGATCGACCGCGGCTACGAGCGGATCGACGAGCGCCTGCGCGAGCTCGGCGCACGGATCGAGCGCGTCGCGACCGAGCCCGTTCACGCCTGAGCGCTCGGCGCGCTACTGGACGTCGTCTTTGCGCGACGTATCGCCTGTGCGGCCACTGCGCTTCGCGCCGACGTTCATCGCCATCCCGATGACGACGACGACGAGCGCGAGGCCGATCAGCACGGCGGCGAGCGCAGCGACGCCGACGTTCGAGAACGCCGTCACCCCGGCGGCGATCACGAGCAGCGCGATCATCGCCGGCACGCCGAACACCTGCGGACCGATCGCCCAGTACAGAGCCCAGGCGAGCAACGCGACGAGGCCGACGAGAATCGCGATGGCCAACACGTCTCCGATCGCTGCAAGCGGCTCGGCCATACAGGGACGGTAGCGCGGCGGCAGGCCGCCATGTGAGTCATCGGCGAGGGTGGCGCGAGCGCGCACGGACCGATGGCCCCACCGACGTTCCGGCTACCCTCGCGGAGGAGCCCAACGAGATGATCCACCCAATCCCCAGCGGCACGCGTGACGTCCTCCCGCAGGAGACGGGCGAGGTGCGCGCGATCACCGACACGCTGCGCGCGGTGTTCGACCGCCACGGCTTCGGCGAGATCTATACGCCGGCGCTCGAGTACGAGTCGGTGCTCGCGCGTGCCGACCTCGACGAAGCGCGACCGGCCTACCGCGTGTTCGACGAGACCGGCGCGGTGCTCGTCCTGCGCTCGGACATGACCGTGCCGATCGCGCGCGTCGTCGCCACGCGCTACGCCGAAAGCCCCGTGCCCTTGCGGTTCTGTTACTTCGCGCACACCTACCGCGGAGTCCGCCCGCAGCGCGGGCAGCTGCGCGAGATGCTTCAGGCGGGGATCGAGCTGATCGGATCGGCCGCGCCGGACGGGACGGCCGAGGCGCTGACGCTGCTCGCGGCGGCGCTCGACGCGGTCGGTCTGAAGGACTTCCGGATCGGCCTCGGCGACGCGTCGCTGTTCCCTGCGCTGATGGAGAGCCTGCGCGTCGACGAGGCCGCGCGCGCGGGCCTGCTCGAGGCGCTCGTGCGCCGGGACTTCGTCGAGCTCGAGCTGCGCCTGGCAGAGGCGGGCGTCGGCGGCGAGGCGGCCGAGCTGCTGCTCGACGTCCCGCAACGGCGCGGCGGCCCCGAGCTGCTGACCGACGCCCCGGCGCCCGCGGTCGACGCTGTCACCGGCATGCGCCGCGTGCACGAGCTGCTCGCGCCGGACGTCGCCGAGCGCGTGATCTTCGACCTCGGTCTCGTGCGCAACATCGGCTACTACACGGGCGCCGTGTTCGAGGTATACGACCCGGCGCTCGGCGCCCCGATCGGCGGCGGCGGTCGCTACGACGACCTGCTCGGGCGCTTCGGCCGCCCGCTTCCGGCGGTCGGCTTCGCGCTGTTCGTCGACTCGGTGCACCAGGCGCTCGCCGGCGAGGAACGCGGCACGGGCGTGGCGCTTGCCGGGTCGCTCTCGACGACGGCAGCGGGCGGCGCGCGATGACCCCGCACGGCCTGACGATCGCCGTCCCGCGCGGCGCGCTGTTCGACGGCACGGTCGACGTGCTCGCGACGCTCGGGATCGACACCGACGAGCTGCGCACGAACGACCGCAAGCTGCTGTTCGAGGAGATCGGCGTGATCACGATGCGCCCGTCGGACGTTCCCACGTACGTCGAGGCTGGCGCTGCGGACATCGGCGTGACCGGCAAGGACGTCCTGCTCGAGCAGCTCGCCCAGCAGCCGGGCGAGCACGGGCGCGACGTCTACGAGCTGCTCGACCTCGGCTTCGGGCGCTGCACGATGGTGATGGCGAGCAAGGCCGGCCCCGACCCTGCGCTCGAGTCGCTGCGGCGCCTCGGCGTGATGCGCGTCGCGACGAAGTACCCGCGGATCGCCGCGCGCCACCTCGAGCAGACGGGCCGCCAGGGCGAGATCGTCGAGGTCAAGGGCTCGGTCGAGCTCGCGCCGCTGACGGGCATGGTCGACGCGATCGTCGACCTGACGGCGACGGGGACGACGCTGCGCGAGAACAACCTCGTCGTGCGCGAGGAGATCGTCGTGTGCACCGCGCGGCTGATCGCCAATCCGGTCGCGCACAAGCTGAAGGCGGCCGAGATCGACGCGATCGTCTCACAGCTTCGCGCGATCCCGGCAGCGGGCGCACGCTGAGATGCGCCTGCAGCGGATCGAGATCGCCGAGCTCGGCCGGCTCGGCGGGCCGGTCGGCGTCGCCGCGCACCTGCGCTCGCTCGTCCCCGACGGCGCATCGGTGCACCAGCCGGTGGCAGAGATCGTCGAGCGCGTCCGCGCCGACGGCGACGCCGCCGTGCTCGATTACACCCACCAGCTCGACGCGCGCGAGATCGAGCGCGCCGAGCTCGACGCGCGCGGGCTTCGCGTCAGCGCCGACGAGCTCGACGCGGCGATCAAGCGCCTGCCGCTCGAGCTGGTCGCCGGCCTGCAGGTGACGATCGCAAACGTCGCGCAGGTGGCCGACGCGGCGGCCGGCCGCGACACGGTCGTCACCCCGCCGCAGGGCCAGCGGATCGCCCTGCGCGAGCTGCCGGTCGCGTCCGCCGCCGTGTACGTGCCCGGCGGCCGCGCGCCCTACCCGAGCACGGTCGCGATGGGAGTCGTCACCGCGCGCGCGGCGGGCGTCGTCGACGTTGCCGTGTGCTCGCCGCCGGGCCTCGACGGCAACGTCCACGACGCGGTCCTCGGCGCGTGCCGGCTGTGCGGCGTCGAGCGCGTGTACGGGGTCGGCGGCGCGCAGGCGATCGCGGCGCTCGCGTACGGCACCGAGACGATCGAGCGCGTCGACGTGATCGTCGGCCCGGGCAACCTGTACGTGCAGGAGGCCAAGCGCCAGGTGTCGGGCGTCGTCGGGATCGACGGGTTCGCCGGGCCCAGCGACCTGCTCGTCACGCTTGCCGGCGAGCTCGACGAGCGGGCGGTGCACAGTGCGGCCCTCGACATGCTCGCCCAGGGCGAGCACGGCGAGGGCAGCCTCGTCGCCGCCGTCTGCGCCGGGCCGGGCGTCGGCGACGCGCTGGCGATGGCGCTTTCGCGCCTGGACGCCGAGCGGCCGGTGCACGGCGCGACGTTCGCGCTCGTCGACGTACTCGACGCCAACCAGGCGCTGGAGCTGGCAGACGCGTTCGCGCCCGAGCACCTGCAGCTGATCGGCGGGGGCGCCGAGCCGCTCGCACCGCGCGTGCGCAGCGCCGGTTGCGTGTTCGTCGGCGCCGACAGCGCGACCGCATTCGGCGACTACGTCGCCGGCTCCAACCACATCCTGCCGACCGGCGGGGCGGCGCGCTTTGAGTCGATGCTGTCGCCGCGCCACTTCAGCCGGCGGATGGCCGAGGTGCGAATCGACGCCGACGCGGCGGCGAAGCTCGCGCGAGCAGGCGCGCCGATCGCGCGCGCCGAGGGCTTTGAGTGGCACGCGCGCTCGATGGAGGCGCGCATCGGCGACAATTAGGCGATGGCGGTGGGCACGAACACGAGAAGCGCTGCCGTGCAGCGGCGGACGGCGGAGACCGACGTGCGCCTGTCGCTCGCGCTGGAAGGCAATGGCGCGGGCACGCGTGAGACGGGCGTCGGGTTTCTCGACCACATGCTCGACCTGCTCGCGCGCCACGGGCGGATCGACCTCGACGTCGCGGTCAGCGGCGACCTGCAGACGGGCGCGCACCACACGGCCGAGGACACTGCGATCGTGTTCGGGCAGGCGCTCGACGAGGCGCTCGGCGACCGCAGCGGGATCGTCCGCTACGGCTCGGCGACCGTGCCGATGGACGAGGCGCGCGCGAGCTGCGCGATCGACATCTCCGGGCGACCGTTCACGGTGTTCGACGCCGACCTGCCGCCCGGCTCGACGGGCGGCTTCGATCACGAGCTGACCGAGGAGTTCTTCCGCGCGCTGGCCAACGCCGCGAAGCTGACGCTGCACGTGCGCGTCGAAGCGGGCAGCAACGCGCACCACATGATCGAGGCCGCGTTCAAGTCGTTCGCCCGCGCGCTGCGCGAGGCCGCGGCGATCGACCCGACCGAGCAGGGCGTGCCGAGCACGAAGGGGACGCTGACGGCATGAACGCGCTCGTCGAGCAGCCGGTGAAGATTGCGGTCGTCGACTACGGAATGGGCAACCGTCGCTCGGTGGAGAAGGCGCTCGCGCACGTCGGAGCGGACGCACGCGTGTCGAGCGACCACGACGAGCTGCGCTCGGCGGCCGGTCTGGTCGTCCCCGGCGTGGGCGCGTTCCCGCGGGCGATGGAGCGCCTGCGCGAGCTCGGCCTCGACGAGCTGCTGCGCGAGCGCGTCGCAGCGGAGACGCCGGTGCTCGGCATCTGCCTCGGCCTGCAGCTCGCGTTTGAGCGCTCGAGCGAGCTCGGCGGCGCGGAGGGGCTCGGGCTGATTCCCGGCGAGGTGAACCGCCTGCGCGCGGGCGCGCTGAAGCTGCCGCACATCGGCTGGAACGAGGTGCGCTTCGCAAAGCCAGGCTCGCTGCTGACGGCCGGCCTGCCGCAGAGCTGCGCGTTCTACCACGTGCACTCGTTCGCGGCGGAGCCCGCCGACGAGGCGGACGTGCTCGGCGTCGCCGACTACGGCGGCCCGTTCGTGACAGCGGTCGAGCGCGGCTCGTTCTACGGCGTGCAGTTCCACGCCGAGAAGTCGTCCGCCGCGGGCCTGCGCCTCCTGGCGAACTTCGCGCGCATCTGCATCGCCGCGCGCGAGCCGGATGCCACGCACGCGTGAACCTCTACCCGGCGATCGACATCCTCGGCGGAAGCGCCGTGCGCCTCGTCAAGGGCGACTTCGACGCGAAGAAGGTCTACGACCAGGACCCGCTCGCGGCCGCGCGTGCGTTTGCCGGGGAAGGCGCGCGCCACCTGCACGTCGTCGACCTCGACGGCGCGCGATCCGGCGAGCCGGTCAATCTCGGCCAGCTGCGCTCGATCGCCGGGCTCGGGCTGCCCGTGCAGTTCGGCGGTGGCCTGCGCTCGGACTTCGCGATCCAACACGCGTTTGAAGCGGGCGCCGATCGGGTGATCCTCGGCACGGCGATCTTCACCGACCCGGAGCTGCCGTTTCGCGCGATGCAGGAGCACGGCGAGGAGCGCGTGCTGATCTCGATCGACGCGCGCGCGGGGTACGTCGCCACACACGGCTGGCTGGAGGCCACGGAGGTGACCGCGCAGGAGGCGATCGAACGCTGGAGCGAAGGCCGCCAGGGGGTCAAGCGGTTCGTGTACACGAACATCGACCACGACGGGATGCTCGACGGGCCCCGCGACGAGGACGTCGAGATGGCCGCGCGCGCGGTCGGCGACGGCAGCGTGATCCTGTCGGGCGGAATCGGGGAGCTAGGCCACCTGCAGGCGCTCGCGCGGCTGCGCGTCGCCGAGCAGCTGGACGCGATCGACGGCGTGATCGTCGGCAAGGCGCTGTACGAGCGCCGCTTCACGGTCGCGCAGGCGCTCGCGGCGCTCGCCGAGTGAGCGCGCCGGGCGCCGGCCCCGACCCAGCCGCGCGACCCGCGCGCCGCGCCGCGCGAGCTACCGTAGTCGGGTGCACTTCAAGCGGATCATCCCGTGCCTGGACGTCGACGACGGGCGCGTCGTCAAGGGCGTCGAATTCCTCGACATCCGCGACGCGGGCGACCCGGTCGAGCTCGCCGCCCACTACGACCGCGAGGGTGCGGACGAGCTCGTTTTCCTCGACATCACGGCGACGCACGAGAAGCGCGAGACGATCTCGAAGCTCGCGCGCGCGACGGCAGACGACGTGTTCGTGCCGTTCACGATCGGCGGCGGCATCCGCTCGGCAGAGGACGCGCAGGCGGTGCTCGACGCGGGCGCGGACAAGGTGTCGGTCAACTCGGCCGCGCTGGAACGTCCGCAGCTGATCGACGAGCTCGCGGAGGTGTTCGGCTCGCAGTGCGTCGTCCTGGCGATCGACGCGAAAGCGGATGCGTTCGTCGCGGGCGGCCTGGACGACCCGTCTAAGTGGGAGGCGTATCTGGCAGGCGGGCGCACGCCGACAGGGCGCGACGTCGTCGAGTGGGCGCGCGAGGGCGTCGAGCGCGGCGCGGGCGAGATCCTGCTGACGAGCATGGATCGCGACGGCACGAGCGACGGCTACGACCTCGCGCTGACGGCGGCGGTCAGCGACGCGGTCGCCGTCCCGGTGATCGCGTCAGGCGGCGCGGGCGAGCTCGATCACCTCGTCGATGCGCTGCGCGCGGGCGCGGACGCGGCGCTGTGCGCGTCGATCTTCCACTACGGCCGTCACACGATCGCCGAGGCCAAGGCGCACGTCGCGGCGGCGGGGATCCCGGTCCGGGTCGACTGAGGCGGACGGATGGACGCTCAGCTCGGCGATGGGATGGGGGTACTGGAGCGCCTGCGCGAGCTGCCGGACGGCCGCGTCGTGCTCGAGCTGGCGTGTGGACGCGACGACGTGGCGCTGGTCGGCGGCGCCGCGCGCGACCTGCTGCTGGGTCGCGAGCCACGCGAGCTAGACATCGTCGTGGACGGCTCCGCGGAGGCGTTCGCGGGACGGATCGTGTCGATCGTGGATGGCCGCCTCGCGGCCGATAATGGCCGGCGATGTGGCATGGAGCGCCACGAGCGCTTCGGGACGGCGGTCGTGACGTGGAAGGGCGGGCGGATCGACGTGGCGGCGCGACGCGCCGAGTCATACCCGGCGCCCGGCGCGCTGCCGGAGGTCCGCTCGGGGAGCTACGACGAGGATCTGCGCCGGCGCGACTTCACGGTCAACGCGATCGCGGTGCCGCTCGGGGGCGCGCGGCGCGGACAGCTGATCGCCGCGCCGGGCGCGCTTGACGATCTCGCGAACGGGCGGCTTCGGATCATGCACGACGCCAGCTTCATCGATGATCCGACGCGCGTCCTGCGCCTTGCGCGCTACGCCGCGCGGCTGGGGTTCGCGCCCGACGAGCACACCGCGCAGCTCGCGTCCGACGCCGTCGCGCAGGGGGCGCTCGCGACGGTCTCGCCCGCACGAATCGGCGCCGAGCTGCGCCTGGCGCTCGCCGAGCCCGACGCGGTTGCTGCGCTCGAGTCGCTGCAAGAGCTGGGCGTGCTGTCGGCGCTGCACGAGGCGATCGAGCTCGACGCGGCGCTGGCTCGCGCCGCGCTCGCCGCGTTGCCGCCCGGCGACGACGCATCGGAAGAAGTGGTGTTGCTGGCGTCGCTGCTGCTGCCGGGCGATGCATATGACACGACCGACTACGAAACGCGCCTGCGCGTGCTGCTTGACGGGCTCGAGTTCGCGGCGGCCGAGCGCGAGCGCGCTGTGCACAGCGCGATCCTCGCGCCGCGCCTGGCCGAGCGCCTGCAGCGCGCGGCGACGCCGTCGCAGGTGTATGAGATCGCGCACGACGCGCCGCTGGAGGCGGTCGCGCTGGCTGCCGCCCTGGCCGACGCCGAGCGGCGCGCAGAGGCGGCCGACGCCGCGCGGCGCTGGCTGTCAGAGCTGCGCAACGTGCGCCTGCAGATCGGCGGTGACGACCTGATCGACGCCGGGCTGCAGCCGGGCCCGCGGATCGGCGACGCGCTGCGGCGCGTCCTGCGCCGCCGCCTCGACGGCGAGCTCGAGCCCGACCGCGAGGCCGAGCTGAGCGCGGCGCTCGAAGGCGACGCGTGAGCGCCGGCGCCGGCCAGACGGTTGGGCACGACGAGCTCTCGCTGACGCTCGCGCGCGGCGCGCGCGTGCTGTTCACGTCGCGCGCGGACGGCAACCTGTCGACGCTGCGCGGCGTCGATCCCGAGCACGGTCGCGCGCGGCGCGGCGCGCTCTGTGACGGGCTCGGCCTGGACTGGCTGTGCGCCAGCCGCCAGGTCCACGGGACCGACGTGCAGCTGCTGCGCGAGCGCACCGCGCGCGGAGCGGAGCCGCTGGCGATCGACGCCGACGGCCACGCGACCGCGCTGCGCGGGGTCGGCGCGATGGTGCTGACCGCCGACTGCCTGCCCGTTGCGCTCGCCGGCTCCGGGGCCGGGGAGGGCGGCGAGGCCGTGGCGATGGTCCACGCCGGCTGGCGCGGCCTCGCAGCGGGCGTGCTCGAGCAGGGCGTGCGCGCGCTGCGCGGGCTCGGCGCCGACGGCCAGCTGGAGGCGGCGATCGGTCCGGGCGCGGGCGTCTGCTGCTATGAGGTCGGCGCCGACGTGCACCGCGCGTTCGGCGGCGCCCATCGCGACGGCGACGCGATCGACCTGCGCGCGATCGCGCGCGAACGGTTGCTCGCGGCTGGAGTCGCGAGCGTCCGCGACGTGCGCGCGTGCACGATCTGCGACGAGCGCTTCTTCTCGCACCGACGTGACGGCGAGCGCGCGGGCAGGCAGGCGGGCATCGCGTGGCTGAGCTGATCTCCGGCCTGCGGATCGGGCGGATCCGCGACAACCTCGAGCACGTGCGCGAACAGATCGCCGGAGCCGTGCACCGCTCGCCGGTGACGCGCACGGCCCAGCAGCGCCACGGCGTCGAGCTGCTCGCGGCGATCAAGTACGTTGCGTCCAACGACCTGCCGCTGCTCGCCGAGGCGGGGATCGAGCTCGTCGGGGAGAACCGCGCGCAGGAGCTGCGCGTCAAGCACGACGCGCACGGCGGCCTGTTCGAGTGGGACTTCATCGGCCAGCTGCAGAGCCGGCGGGTGCGCGAAATCGTCCCGTACGTGCGGCTGATCCACTCGGTCGCGTCGGACTCGGTGCTGCGCGAGCTCGATCGCCACCACAAGCTCGCGCGGCCCGGCATGCGGATCCTCGTCGAGGTCAACATCGCCGGCGAGGCGGGCAAGGCCGGCGTTGAGCCCGATCGTGTCGGCGAGTTCGTCGCGCGCTCGCCGGTGCCGGTCGCCGGGCTGATGACGATGCCGCCGCTCGCGGCCGAGCCCGACGACAACCGCCGCTGGTTCGCGTTGCTGCGCGAGCTCGCCACCGAGCACGACCTCGAACACCTGTCGATGGGGACGTCGCAGGATTACCCGGTCGCCGTCGAAGAGGGGGCGACTATCGTGCGAATCGGCACGAATCTATACACTTAGCGCGCACGTCACAGCCGCGCCGATGGCTAGCATTTGCAGGGAATCCGGCGCGTCGAGCGAAGACGCACCTACGGCAATGGCATTCCGCGACTCCTGGCACAGCGCGCTCGTCTACTTCGGCCTTGCCGAGGAGTACCACGACGACTACGACGACGGACCGCCCGAGGCCGAGATCGAGGATCGCTACCGCGAGCGGCCGAACGTCCGTCGCCTGCGCCGCCGCCGCGATGAGTTCGACGACATCTTCGCCGACGATGAGGGCGGCGGTGGCCGGGGCGGCCGCTCGACGACCGTGCTCAAGCCGGTCGGCGCGCGCGGCAACGGTGACGTTCGCGTGCACCTGGTGATCCCCAAGTCGTTCAACGACGCCCAGCAGATCGCCGACAAGTTCAAGGACTCGATCCCGGTCATCCTCAACCTGCAGTCCTCGGAAACCGACCTTTCAAAGCGCCTGATCGACTTCGCGTCGGGCCTCACGTACGCGCTCGACGGCGGCATGCAGCGGATCGCCGACAAGGTCTTCATGCTGACGCCGCGCAACGTCGAGATCTCCGCCGAGGAGCGCGCAAGGCTAATAGAGAAGGGCTTCTTCAATCAGTCCTGAGCCGCCATCGCCTGCGTCTGACGGCGTCCTCGGTCGCTCGCGTGCGTAGCACGCCACGCTCCCTGCGTCCTTGTCAGACTTGACGCTGACGCCTCAGGACCTGTTGCGCGAGCCCGCGCGAGCCCCGGATACGCTGACCGCGTTATGAAGATTGGACTGATCGGCGCAGGGAACATGGCGCGTGCGCTTGCGCGCGGGTGGGGGGAGCCCGTGGTCTGCTTCGATCCCGTGGCCGAGCGAGCGCGGGCGCTCGTCGACGAGGTCGGCGGCGAGGCGCTCGACAGCAACGCCGACGTGGCACGGCGCGCCGATCTTGTCGTGCTGTGCCACAAGCCGCCGCAGCTGAACGACGTCGCGGCCGAGGTCGCGCCACATGCGAGCGCGGTCGCATCGATCCTCGCGGCGACGCCGCTGGCGGCGCTGCGGGAGGCGTATCCGGGCAAGCCGGTGTACCGCTTTATCCCGTCGCTGCCCGTAGAGGTGCGCCAGGGCGCGGTCGTCCAGGGGCGCGACGCCGAGGACGTCGCGGTGCGCGAGCACGCCGATCGCGACACGTCGCTCGACGCGCTCGTCACGTCGCTGTTCGCCGAACTCGGCACGCTCGTCGTGCTCGACGACGCGCTCGTCGACGTCGCGACCGGGTTGATGTCGTGCGCGCCGGCATACGTCGCGCTCGTCGCCGAGGCGCAGATCGACGCGGGCGTGCGCAAGGGCATCCCAGCCGCGCAGGGGGCCGAGCTCGTCGTCCAGACGCTCGCCGGGACTGCCGAGCTGCTGCGCCGGCGCGGCTACGACACGGTCGCCGTGCGTCGCGAGGTCTCCTCGCCGGGCGGCCTGACGGCGCGCGGCGTCGACGCGCTCGAGCGAGCAGGTTTGCGCGCCGCGTTCTCGGACGCGCTCGACGCGGTACTGGAGCCCAGGTGACCGGCGCGATCGTCCTCGCGAGCGCGCGCACGCAGATCGCGGGCTACCTGTCGACGCTGATCTACGTGTACACGCTGCTGATCATCCTGTACATCGTGCTCAACCTGCTGTTCTCGGTCGGCCTGCGGCCGTCGTACTCGCGCACGCTCGACGCCGTGCTCGGGTTCCTGCGCGACATCTGCGAACCGTTTTTGCGCCTCTTTCGGCGGGTGATCCCGGCGTTCGGTGGGATCGACTTCTCCCCGATCCTCGCGATCTTCACACTGCAGATCATCAACTCGCTGGTCGTCAACGACCTGATCCACGGCTGAGCGGCGCATGCGCGCGCTCGAGCACCGCCCGCGGCGCGAGCAGGCGCGCGGCCGAAGCTGGGCGTCGTCGCTGACCGGCCCGTGGGCGCGCGCGGCGCTCGTGCTCGCGCTCGTCGTCGCAGCCGACCAGCTGAGCAAGCGCGCCGTCGAACGCTCGATCGTTCCCGGCGAAGAACGCAAGCTGCTGCCGGGCGTGCAGCTCGTCAACACGCGCAACCACGGGATCGCGTTCGGCGTGCTTCCCGGGAGCCAGGTCGTCGTGACGATCCTGATCGGCGTCGCGCTGCTGGCGCTGCTCGTGTACTTCGCCCTGCACAGCCGCGACCCGCTGATCTGGCTGCCGACCGGCATGCTCGTCGGCGGCGCCGCCGGCAACGTCGTCGACCGGATCCGCGCCGGCTCGGTGACCGACTTCATCAAGCTGCCGCTCGGCTGGCCGCCGTTCAACCTCGCCGACGCGTCGATCACGCTCGGCGTGGTCGCGCTGTTCGGAGTGATCGAGCACGCCCGCCATCAGCGCCTGCACGGCGACGGCGACGATCGGCCCGACACGGGCATCGGTGTTGAGCGCCGCGACGGCGAAAGCTGGCGCGACGGCGTCGACGAGGCCGAGCCCGACGGGGGCTCGTGAGCGGCTTTCGGATCGCCTACGAGGACGAGCACCTGCTCGTCGTCGACAAGGACGCCGGCGTGGTAGTGCATCCCGCGCGCGGACACACCGAGGGGACGCTGTCGCAGCTGCTCGCCGGGAGCGCCGCCGGCGGCGACCCGGAGCGGGCGGGCATCGTGCATCGCCTCGACCGCGACACGTCGGGCCTGCTGCTCGTCGCGCGCTCGGAGCCCGTGCACGCGGCCCTCCAGCGCGCACTGCAGCGCCGCGAGATCGAGCGCGAATACCTCGCGCTCGTGCGCGGTCGACCGCCCGCGCGAACGGGCACGATCGAGGCGCCGATCGGGCGTGACGCGCGCGTGCGCACGCGGATGGCCGTCGGCGGCGCCCACGCGCGCGAGGCGCGCACGCACTTCGAGCTCGACCGCGCGCTGCCCGACACGTCGCTGCTGCGCCTGCGGCTGGAGACCGGGCGCACGCACCAGATCCGCGTGCACCTGCAGGCGATCGGCCACCCGGTCGTCGGCGACCCGGAGTATGGCGACGGCGGCGACCAGCTCGGCCTGGAGCGCCAGTTCCTGCACGCCGCGCGCCTCGCGTTCGCGCATCCGTGCGGCGGCGCGCGTGTGGAGGTCAGCTCGCCGCTGCCCGCGGACCTCGACGCTGCGCTGAAACGCGCCGAGCGGCTATCCTGAGCTGTTCATTCCACCTCCAACCGGCCGGCCCCGAACGCGGCCCTGCCCGGGGTGACGACATCAGTCGTGACCACGGGTCCGCGTTGCAGATCGGTCGTCGTCATCTTCAAAACAAAAAAATAAAGGGAGAGCACCGTGGCCCAGGTAGGCATCGCGGAGCTGCTGGAGGCCGGCGTCCACTTCGGCCACCAGACGCGCCGCTGGAACCCGAAGATGCGCCGCTTCATCTTCGGCGAGCGCGGCGGCAACTACATCATCGACCTCGTCAAGACGCAGGCGCTGCTCGAGCAGGCGCAGGCGTTCGCCGGCGAACTCGCGCATCGCGGCGGCACCGTGCTGTTCGTCGGCACCAAGAAGCAGGCGCGCGACACGATCAAAGACGTCGCCGAGTCTGCCGACATGCCCTACGTCAACCACCGCTGGCTCGGCGGCCTGCTGACCAACTTCCAGACGATCAGCCTGCGCATCAACCGCCTGCACGACCTCGAACGCTACGAGACCGAGGGGCAGCTCGAGCTGCTGCCGACACGCGAGCGGATGGCCGCGCAGGCCGACCTCGCCAAGCTGCGCGCGAACCTCGGCGGCGTCAAGAACATGCAGCGCGTGCCCGACGCGATGTTCGTGATCGACCTGAAAACTGAGGCGATCGCCGTCAAAGAGGCCCAGCGCCTGCGGATCCCGATCATCGGTCTCGTCGACACCAACTGCGACCCCGACGGGATCGACTACGTCGTGCCCGGCAACGACGACGCGATCCGCTCGTGCGCGCTGATCACGCAGGCGATCGGCGAAGTCGTCAAAGACGGCCACTCCGTGTTCCGCGCCGAGGAGGAACGCGCGCGCAAGGAAGCCGAGGAGAAAGCGCGCGTGGAGGCCGAGGCGCGCGCCAAGCGCGAGGCCGAAGCGCAGGCCAAGCGCGAGGCCGAGGAGCAGGCCAAGAAAGACGCCGACGAGAAAGCCGCCGCCGAGCGCGCCGCAGCGGCGCTCGCGCAGCAGCCCGCGCCGGCGGCCGAAGGCGCCCCTGTCGCACCGCCCGCCGCCGCCGCGCCTGACGCGGGTGCCGCGCCGGCAAAAGCGCCCGACGACAAAGCGGCAGCCGAAAAAGCCGTTGCCGCCGCCGCCGCGGAGCAGCCCGGCCCCGAGACGACGCCAGTGTCCGCGACACCCGCCGATCCGGCCACGCTGGAGCCGCAGACCGAGTCGGTCACGCCGATGAACGCCAGCCCCGATTCCAGCAAACCAGCCCAGGAGCAGTCCGCGCCGCCAGAGACGGCCGCCGAGAGCGAGGCCGAGGCACCTGACGCGCCGGCCGACGACAAACCCGCAGGCGAGCCCGTGGCGGTGGCCGAGACGACAGATGACACCGCCCAGGTCGACGAGCCGGCGCAGGAGGCACAGAAGCAATGAGCACAGTCGAGGTCTCGGCCAAAGACGTCAAGGCGCTACGCGAGCGCACCGGCGCGGGGATGATGGACTGCAAGAAAGCCCTCGCCGAGGCCGGTGGCGACATCGACAAGGCGATCGAGATCCTGCGCGTCAAGCAGGGCAAGAAGGTCCAGGACCTCGGCGAGCGCCAGGCGACCGAGGGGACCGTCCAGTCCTACATCCACGCCGGCGCGCGCGTCGGCGTCCTGATCGAGGTCGACTGCAACACCGACTTCGTCGCGACCAACGACGACTTCGTCCAGTTCGCGCGCGACGTCGCGCTGCAGATCGCCGCGACCCCGAGCGTCTCCTACATCAGCCGCGACGACGTGCCCGACGACCTGCGCGACGCCGAGTCGCGGATCTACGAGCAGGAAGCCGCCGAGAAGCCAGACGACGTCCGCGACAAAATCGTCTCCGGCAAGCTCGACTCGTGGTATCGGACGATCGTGCTGCTCGAGCAGGAGATGCACAACCCCAAGTTCGACGGCAAGACCGTGCAGCAGCTGCGCGACGAGCTGACCGCGACGACCGGCGAGAACGTCGTCATCCGCCGCTTCGCCCGGTTCGCAGTCGGCCAGTAGGCCCTGCCCGCTGGCAGTGAAGGCGAGTGGGTAGGCTCCGGCGCTGATGGCCCCTGCGTTCAAACGGATCCTGCTGAAGCTGTCGGGCGAGGCGCTGATGGGCGAGCTGCCGTTCGGCACCGACCCCGAGCGCGTCGCCGCTGTCGCGCGCCAGGTCAGCGAGGTCCGCGACCAGGGCGTCGAGGTCGCGATCGTCGTCGGCGCGGGCAACATCTACCGCGGGATGCAGGGCGCCGCGGCGGGGATGGATCGCGCGACCGCCGACTACATGGGGATGCTCGCGACCGTTCTCAACGCGCTCCCGCTGCAGGACGCGCTCGAGAAGATTGGCACCGACACGCGCGTGCTGTCGGCGCTCGGCGTGTCCGAGGTCGCCGAGCCGTACATTCGCCGCCGGGCGATGCGCCATCTGGAGAAGGGGCGCGTCGTGATCTTCGCGGCGGGCACCGGCAACCCGTTCTTCACAACCGACACCGCGGCGGCGCTGCGCGCGGCGGAGATCCACGCCGAGATCATCCTGATGGCCAAGAACGGCGTTCAGGGCGTCTACACGGCCGATCCGGCGGTCGACCCCGACGCGCGCTTCATCCCCGAGATCACCCACATGCAGGCGCTCGAGCAGCGCCTGCGCGTGATGGACTCGACAGCGCTCGCGCTGTGCATGGAGAACGCGATGCCGATCGACGTGTTCAACATGGACGACGAGACGGCGCTCGCGCGGATAATCTCAGGCGAGCGCGTGGGCACGCTTGTATCGACGAGTCGAGGAGATGGCGATGGCCGCTGAGAGCTTGATCGACGAACTGCTGGCCGACGCGCGCGAGCGGATGCAGAAATCAGCCGAGGCTGCGCAGCACGAGTTCTCGACCGTGCGCACCGGCCGCGCCAGCCCCGCGCTGCTGGAGCGGATCGTCGTCGACTACTACGGCGCGATGACGCCGCTGAACCAGCTTTCGACGATCTCCGCGCCCGAAGCGCGCCTGCTGACGGTCCAGCCGTACGACAAGTCGTCGATCAAGCTGATCGAGAAGGCGATCAACGAGTCAGACGTCGGGCTGAACCCGTCAAACGACGGAAACGTCGTTCGCCTGGTCGTCCCCGAGCTGACCGAGGAGCGCCGCCGTGAGCTCGTCAAGGTCGTGCGCAACCTCGCCGAGGAGGGGCGCGTCGCGATCCGCAACGTCCGCCGCGACACGATGCATCAGCTGCGCGAGCTGAAGTCCGAGGGAGAGGCTTCCTCCGACGACGAGCACCGCGCTGAGGTCGAGCTGCAGAAGCTCACCGACGGCCGCGTCGGGGATCTCGACGAGGTGCTCAAGGCCAAGGAAAAAGAGATCCTCGAAGTCTGATGGAGGCCGCCCGCCGATCGCAGATCGGCCGACAGGCGCCGGCGGACGAGCAGCGCCCTGCGGCGCTGCCGAGCGAGCCGACAGCGCGATACGTCGCGATCATCACCGACGGCAACGGGCGCTGGGCGCGCGAGCACGGCGTCAGCGTCAATGCCGGCCACGATGCCGGCGCCGACACGGTCAAGAACCGCCTGCGCGATGCGGCCGAGCTCGGCGTGCTCGAGCTGACGGTCTACTCGTTCTCGACCGAGAACTGGTCGCGCCCGCCCGAGGAGGTCGCCGGCCTGATGGAGATGTTCTCGCGGCGGATCGCGCTCGAGAGCCCCGAGCTGCACGACGAGGGCGTGCGGATGCGGTTCATCGGGCGCCGCGAGGGGATCTCCGAGCACCTGATCGAGCGGATGGCATGGGCCGAAGAGCTCACCGCGGGCAACGAGCGGATCACGCTGTTCGTCGCGTTCAACTACGGCGGGCGCGCCGAGATCGTCGACGCCGCGCGACGCTTCGACGGCGGCACCGAGGAGGACTTCCGCGCGTGCCTGTACGCGCCCGAGATGCACGACCCCGACCTGATCATCCGCACGAGCGGCGAGCAGCGCCTATCGAACTACCTGCTGTGGCAGTCGGCGTACTCCGAGCTCGTCTTCCGCGACGAGCTGTGGCCAGACTTCTCGCGCGAGGCGCTCGAGCAGTCGCTTGCCGAGTTCGCCCGCCGGCGGCGGCGGTTCGGCGCGCGATGAGCCGGGTCTGATGGCCAGCGGCCGCTCCTCGACCGGCCCGCACACCCCCGCCGGGCGCACCGTCGGAGGGCGCGCACGCGGTGCCGAGCCGGCCCGTGGGCCGCTCGTGCGTCGCCGCTCGCGCCGGGGCCGTCCCGCCGGCGACGGCGGCTCGGACCTCGGCGCGCGCGTGCTCGCCGCCGTGCCGGCGATCGCGTTCGCGGTGTTCCTCGTGGTCGAGGGCGGCGTGATCTTCGCACTCGGCCTGTTCGGGCTCGGCTGCATCTGCCTGCACGAGCTGTTCGGCATGTTCGCGCGGGCGCACCCCGTTCGCCTCGCCGGATTCATCGCGGTCGCCGGGCTGACGGCGGCGGCGCTGTACGGCGACCAGTTCCAAGTCCTGCTCGCGCTCGTGATCGCGCTGCCGCTCGTGTTCGGATTGACGCTGCTGCAGCCGCGCCCGAGCGTCGGCGGGATGGCCGTGACGCTGCTGGGCATCTACTGGATCGGGCTGGCAGTCGCCCACGCCGTCCTGCTGCGCGGGCTGCCACACGGCTCGGGGATCGTCGTCGACGTGCTCGTCGGGACATTCATCGGCGACACCGGCGCCTACTTCGGCGGGCGCCTGTTCGGCAAACGCCCGCTCGCGCCCACGATCTCGCCGAACAAGACCGTCGAGGGCCTGGTGATCGGGATGGTCTGCGCCGTGTTCGCCGTGTGGATCGCCGGGCGCTACCAGGAATGGCTCCCCGGCACGCACGCGCTCGTGCTCGGCCTCGGCGTCGCGATCGTCGCGCCGATCGGCGACCTGTTCGAGTCGTTCATCAAGCGCGAGGCGCGCACGAAGGACTCCGGCGGACTGTTCGGCGCGCACGGTGGGGCGCTCGACCGCCTCGACGCAGTCCTGTTCGCGGTCGTAGCCGGGTACTACATCTGGGCCGCATACGTCTGAGCCGGCGGCGCGCGGAGCAGCGCGGCGCGGGTCTGCGAGCGGATCTATCCGGTCGGCGCTTGACGTCCGGCGCGAACCCCTCCACAATCCGCCGATTGCGCTGGACAACCGCGCCGCGCTCTGTAGCGTGTGCGCGCACTCTAGGGCCGCGAGACCGGCCGCAGGAGGGAGATCCGTGGATCGAGATTGCGCCAAGCCGATCAGCGTGGCCGAGCCGGTCGAGCGCGAGGACGCGCCCGCTTCGGCACGCTCGCGGCGGCGTCGCTGGGTCCGCGGCGCTCTGCTCGCCACGGCCATCGCCGTCGTCGTGCCGGCGCTCGGCGCGGGAACGGCCTGCGCCGTCATCGTCCACCTCGCCAACGGCAAGCCGATCAGCTACCAGCCGCTGAAGGGCGCCGTCTCGCCCCTGAGCTCGAGCGTGCTCGGCGGACCGGCCCCGGCCGCCCTGTCGTCGAACCTGCTCTACCACGGCGGCCCGGTGATGACGTCGAACACGAACTACACGTTCTACTGGGCGCCGAGCGGGTCGCCGGCCTACCCGGCGGGATACCAGGAAGGCGTCAACCGCTACCTGGAAGACCTCGCTCACGACAGCGGCGGCAACCAGAACGTCGATTCGGTCGCGACGCAGTACACCAACGGCAGCGGTGAAGCCGTCGCGTATGACTCGCATTTCGCCGGCGCGATCGTCGACACCGACCCGTATCCCAAAAACGGGTGCAAAAAGGCGCCGATCTGCCTGACTGACGCCCAGCTGCAGGCCGAGCTGAGCAGCTACATCTCCGCCCACGCGCTGCCGGCCGACCTCGCGCACGAGTACTTCATGCTGACGCCGCCCGGCGTCGAAGACTGCTTTGAAGCCACCGGCACCGAATGTTCGGCGGGCAGCACAACGCCGGTCTACTGCGCCTACCACAACAGCTTCGCCGGCGGCGGGGGCGTGATCGTCTACGCCAACGACCCCTACGTGACCGGCATCAGCGGCTGCGACGACGGCGAACACCCCAACGAAAGCCCCTCCGACGGGGCGCTGCAGGGCGGTCTCAGCCACGAGCACAACGAGTCGATCACCGACCCCGAACTGAACGCGTGGTACGGACCCGAAGGCGAGGAGAACGGCGACAAATGTCGCACGTTCGCGGCGGCGAGCGAATTCGGCACGCCGCTCGGCACCGCGCCCGACGGCTCGCGCTACAACCAGCTGATCGACGCCCACGAGTACTGGTACCAGCAGGAGTGGAGCAACGAAGGAAGCACGTGCAAGCAGCGCTACGCCGTGACCGGGCCGCAAGTGACGAAAGTTGCGCCGACCAAAGGCCCCGCGAACACGATCGTGAAGATCACCGGCAGCGGCTTCACCGGCGCGACGATCGTGGACTTCGGCACGCACAGCGCCTCGTTCACGGTCGTCTCGTCGACCAAAATCACCGCGACGGCGCCGGCGCAGGCCGTGGGAACGGTCGACGTGACGGTGACCAACGCCGGCGGCACGAGCACCGTCTCGACGGCCGATCACTTCAAGTACACGCCCGGGGTGACCGCGGTGGCGCCGAACAAAGGCACGATCGCCGGCGGGGCCAGCGTGACCGTGACGGGCTCGGGATTCGCGCTCGGCTCGGCGACGATCTTCAAATTCGGGTCGCCCAAGGCCACTTCGGTCAGCTGCAGCTCGTCCACGACATGCACGATGCGCACCCCACCGCACGCCGCTGCGACGGTCGACGTGAAAGCCACCGTCGAAGGAGTCGCCAGCGCCAAATCGGCCGGCGATCAGTACACGTACTCGTAGGGCGCCGGGACGTCTGGCTGAGCCCGTCTGTCGTCCACCACGCATGCGTCGTCCTAAAGGTGCCGTCGTGTCGTCCCGATGGTGCCGGCGTAGAGCAAGCTCGCGGGCACACCCCCTGGGCGGCGGCGCGACGGTTGCCTCCGTGGCCGTCTCGCCGTCGCCCGTGCCCCCGGGCGGGCGGGCGGTGGTGTAGCGTCGCCACCGCCCATGCCCGACCGCAAGCGCCTGCTCGTCCTTGGCTCGACCGGCTCGATCGGCGTGCAGGCGCTCGATGTCTGTGCGCACGACGACGAGCTAGAGGTCGTCGGCCTGTCGGCCGAGCGCTCGTGGGAGGAGCTTATCGTCCAGGCCCGCGAGCACGGCGTTCGCAGGATCGCGCTCGCCGACGAGCACGCGGCGGCGCGCGCCGCCGAGGCATGGACCGACGGCGAGGTCCTCGCCGGAGCCGAGGGTCTCGTGCGCCTGGTCGTCGAGTCGCGAGCCGAGCTCGTGCTCAACTCGCTCGTCGGGTCGGCCGGCCTGGGGCCGACGGTCGCGACGCTCGGCGAGGGGATCGACCTGGCGCTTGCCAACAAGGAGTCGCTCGTCGTCGGCGGCGAGCTCGTCACGGCGCTCGCCGAGGCGACCGGGGCGATGATCGTGCCGGTCGACTCCGAGCACACGGCGCTGCACCAGCTGATCTCCGGGCAGCCGCCGGGCGCGGTGGAGCGGATGACGATCACCGCCAGCGGCGGGCCGTTTCGCGGGCGCACGCGAAGCGAGCTGGCCGACGTGACCGTCGAGCAGGCGCTCGCGCATCCGACGTGGGCGATGGGCGGCAAGATCACGATCGACTCGGCGACGCTGATGAACAAGGGCCTCGAGGTGATGGAGGCGCACCACCTGTTCGGCACGCCATATGACCGGATCGACGTGGTCGTGCACCCGCAGTCGCTCGTCCACGGGCTGATCCAGCTCGCCGACGGCGCGATGCTCGCGCACATGGGCCCACCCGACATGCGGATCGCGATCTCCTACGCGCTGCACGGTGGCGAGAGCGTCGATCTCGCGATCGAGCCGCTCGACCTCGCCGCAATCGGCGAGCTGGGCTTCGAGCCCGTCGATGTCGATGCCTTTCCCTGCCTGCGCCTCGCCGGCGAAGCGGCGCGTGCCGGCGGCACCGCACCGTGCGTGCTGAACGCGGCCAATGAGGTCGCCGTCCACGCGTTCCTCGCCGGGCGGCTGCGCTTCTTGGAGATCGCAGACGTGATCGCGCACACGCTGCAGCGCGTCGAGATCGAGCCGGTGCGCGCGTTCGAGTCGCTGTACGAGGCCGACCGCCACGCGCGCGAGATCGCCGGCGAGCTCGTCGCGACCCGCGCGTGACGCGCCGGCTCGCCTGACCGGCCGACGAGCGCAACAACGGCGCGGCGAGACGGGCGCGGAACGGTGCGGTGGGCTGCGCGCGCAGGCGGGACCGGGGGGGACCGGCGCAGAGGCCTGCGAAGATGGGGCCCATGAGCTGGGTCCTGACGATCCTCGGCATCGTGCTGCTGATCGTGCTGCACGAGCTCGGGCACTTCACCGTCGCGAAGCTCGTCGGCATGCGCGTCGAGCGCTTCTCGCTGTTCTTCCCGCCGACGATCGCGCGATTTCGCCGGGGCGAGACCGAGTATGCGATCGGCGCGATCCCCGCGGGCGGCTACGTGAAGATCACCGGCATGAACCCCGAGGAGCTCGACGGCATGGACCCCGAGACGACGCGCCGCGCCTACTACAGCCAGCCGCCGTGGAAGCGGATCGCGGTGATCCTCGCCGGGCCGGCGGTGAACCTCGTGATCGCGTTCGTCCTGTTCTGGGCGATTCTCGTCGCGGGAAGCCTCAACGGCGCGGCGACGCTCGAAGGGCTCAACCCGTCGATCCAGACGCGCGTGGGGACCAGCTCGGTGCGGGCGATCGTCCCGCACGAGCCCGCCGACGGGATCCTGCGCCCGGGCGACCGGATCCTCGCCGTCGACGGGCAGCCGTCGACGGTCCGCGCGGCGATGGCCGCGATCTCGGCGCACCGCTGCGCCGGGCCTGCGCGCGAGGGCTGCCGCGCGGCGACGCCCGTCTCGCTGACGGTCAAGCGCGCCGGCCAGACGCTGCCGCTGTCGGTCTACCCGCGCTACAGCAACTCCGCCAAGCGGATGCTCGTCGGCTTCGACTTCGGCGAAGCACCCAAGCACTTCGGCGCCGTCGCGGCGGCGGGAACCGCGCTGCACGAGATGTGGACGACGACGACGAGCATGATCACGAACATCGGGCGCGCGTTCACCAGCGCGAAGGTCCGCCATCAGTTCCACTCGATCGTCGGGATCACCGAAATCGCCCACGAATCGGTGATCGCCGGCGCCGGCTACGCGCTGATCTTCCTCGGCTTCATCTCGCTCGTGCTCGCGGTCATCAACCTGTTCCCGTTCCTGCCGCTCGACGGCGGCCACATCGTCTGGTCGCTGGCGGAGAAGCTGCGCGGCAAGCGGATCTCCGTCGGCGCGATGTACCGCTATAGCTCAGTCGGGATCGTGCTGCTGGCGTTTCTCGTGATCAACGGGCTCAGCAACGACCTCAGCCGGATCACCGGCTGACGCGCCCCGCGCGGGCGCCGGACGCACGCACACCCAGCTCTTGACGAGCGGACCGAAGCGCTCGGGCTGCGCAGGCCCGAACAGCGCCTCCAGCTCGCCGCGGCGAAGCAGCGCGATCTCCTCCCAGGCGCCGGCGGCGCCGGCGCGCCAATAGCGCCTGCGCAGCGCGACGGGCAGCCACTGCGCGAACGGCAGCAGCGAGTGCGGCTCGATCGGGAACGACAGCGCCGGGGTCTGCACGTAGAACCCCCGCCCGACGCGGCGCAGCTCGGCGGCGAACGCCGCGCGCCGCTCGGGCGCGACGTGCTCGATCACGCTCGAGCAGTACACGAGGTCGAACTGATC
>DASXIJ010000030.1:0-12823 GCA_036498045.1 Solirubrobacteraceae bacterium | reverse complement strand
GCTCGCTCGGGTTGCGTCCGTCGGGCGGATTGCTAGACTTCCGCGCACATAGCTGGACACATCCAGAGGGGTGGAGGGACTTGGCCCTACGAAACCCCGGCAACCACCGTCCGTCACTGCGGGAAGGTGCCAATTCCAAAGAGATGTGTGGCGAGCCTTCGCGCTCTTCGCACAAGTGACATGGCGAAGACATAAGACGGAGGTTTCCGATGGCTGTCAGTCACCTGCAGTGCAAGGAGTGCAAAGCCGAGTATCCGCTGGAGGCGCTGTACGTCTGCGACAAGTGCTTCGGCCCGCTCGAGGTCGCCTACGACCACAGCCGCCTCGGCGGCGATGTCGGCGAGCTGCGTAGGCGGATCCAAGGCGGCCCGCAGAACATCTGGCGCTACGCCGACTTCCTCCCGCTCGCCGGCGGCCCGCCCGGCCCGTCCGGGCGGCTGGCCTCGCGCGTCGGGTTGCCGGCCGGCTGCACGCCGCTGATCCGCGCCGACCGACTCGCCGAGCGGCTTGGACTGCGCGAGGTGTGGGTCAAGAACGACGCCGCCAACCCGACGCACTCGTTCAAGGATCGCGTCGTCTCGGTCGCCGTGACCCGCGCACGCGAGCTCGGCTTCCAGACGATCGCGTGCGCATCGACGGGCAACCTCGCCAACTCGGTCGCCGCGCACGGCGCCGCGCTCGGGCTCGACTCCTACGTGTTCATCCCGGCCGACCTCGAGGAGCAGAAGGTGCTGGCGACGGGCGTCTATGGAACGAACCTCGTCGGCGTGGACGGCAGCTACGACGACGTCAACCGGCTCTGCACCGAGCTGTGCGCGGAGCGCGATTGGGCGTTCGTCAACATCAACCTGCGGCCTTACTACGCCGAGGGCTCGAAGACGCTCGCGTTCGAGATCGCCGAGCAGCTCGGCTGGGAGCTGCCCGACCGCTGCGTCGTGCCGATCGCGTCGGGGTCGCTGTTCACGAAGATCGCTCGCGGGTTTGACGAATGGACCGAGCTCGGGCTGATCGACGGCCCGGCTCCGCGGATGAGCGGCGCGCAGGCCGACGGCTGCTCGCCGGTCGCGAGCGCGTTCGCGGGCGGGCACGACGTCTGCAGGCCGGTCAAGCCCGACACGATCGCGAAGTCGCTTGCGATCGGCAACCCCGCCGACGGACCGTATGCGCTCGACCTCGCCCGCCGTACCGACGGCTCGATCGACTCGGTCTCAGACGACGAGATCCGCGCCGGGATCAAGCTGCTCGCCGAGACGACGGGCGTCTTCACCGAGACCGCCGGAGGCGTCACGACCGCAACCCTCGCCAAGCTAGCCGAGCGCGGCGAGATCGACCGCGACGAGCGCGTCGTGCTGGTGATCACCGGCGAGGGGCTGAAGACGCTCGACGCCGTGCGCGGGACGTTCGAGACAAAGACGATCCGGCCGAGCGTCGAGGACTTCGAGGCGAGGGTCGCTCAGACGATCTCCGTTTGATGTCGGTGAC
Organism: Solirubrobacteraceae bacterium; assembly: GCA_036498045.1. Taxonomy (GTDB): domain Bacteria; phylum Actinomycetota; class Thermoleophilia; order Solirubrobacterales; family Solirubrobacteraceae; genus Palsa-744. Next base: position 11,341 of record DASXIJ010000030.1, on the reverse strand, counting down.
GGTGAAGATCCCGACGCAGCTGCGCGCTGCGGCCGGCGGCGAGGCGGAGACGGAGGTCGACGGGACGACGGTGCAGGAGGTGCTCGACGGCCTGTTTCAGCGCCACGACGAGCTGCGCGCTCGGCTGTATGACGAGCAGGGCGCGCTGCGACGGTTCGTCAACGTGTACGTCGCCGGCGAAGACATCCGTTTCCTCGACGGCCTCGCGACGCCCGTCAAGGACGGGGCGGAGCTGACGATTCTCCCCGCCGTCGCGGGAGGCTAGCTGCAGGGCTACCGGTGCGCGACGGCTGCGTGCGGCGCGGCGTGCGCCGGCGGAGCCGAGGACCCGCTGATGCCGACGGTCGAGACGAGGCCCGCCGCGCAGATCGCGGCGAGCGTCAGCGCGCGCATCCGCTTGGGCGTCAGCCAGCCGAAGCTGTGGTTCTGCAGCCAGGTCCTGAATCCGGTCGCCGCCGACGCGGCTGCCATCGCGCATCCAGCGCACATGCGCGCAGCGTAGCGCGGTCGCCCGTGCTTGCGCGCAGGCCGGCGGCGACCGGGCAAAGCGGCGCCGATCAGGTGGGCTCGACCGTCTCGGCGCCGCGCTCCAGGCGCCGGCGCAGCTCCGCTCCGCGCCCGGCGGCGACCGCGCGCGCCGCGCGCGCCTCGGTCAGCTCGAGCCCTTCGGCGCGGGCGAAGTCGAGCAGGTTCTGGCGCTCCTCGCCCTCGCGTGCCGCGCGCAGGAACAGCCAGCAGAACAGGCCGAGCGTGAGAAACGACTCCTCGACCATCATCACCGCGCCGGCGATGTTCTGATCGGCCAGCGGCGAGATGTGGTTGATCGCGTCGCCGTGCGTGTAGAACGGGTAGAAGACGGTGCCCGACCAGAGGAAGATGTTGCCGAGCACGGTCCCGGCGAGGCGCACGCCGACGATGTAGACCAGGCGCGCGAGGTTGCCGAACCACGAGGGGGTCGGCAGCGGGCCGAACAGGCACATCCACATGTTGATCCCAAACGCGAGGAACATCGCGTGCTCGAGTGCGTGAACCCCGGGGTTGCGCAGCGCCGCCTGGTAGAGCACCGGCGTATGCCAGACGTATAGATCGATTGTCCACAGCGGGAACGCGACCGCGGGATGCGCGAGCACGCGCAGGCGGTCGAACGCGCGGATCCTCAGGATCGGCGCGAGCACCGGACCGGTCAGCCCGAGCACGATCAACAGCGCTGCGACGTCGCTCAGCAGGAGGTGCTCGACCATGTGCATGTACAGCAGGTCCTGGCTCGGCCTGTCCAGCGCGGTCAGCGCCGCGCCGATCACCGCGAAACCGGCGTAGAAGCACGCCTGGCGCCACTCCGGGACGGGGTGGGCCGTTCTAGCGAGGGTCCGTGCGCGCCGCGCGTAGAGCGCCACGAGCAGCACCAGCGGCCCGAGCTGCATCGCGGCGGCGACGACCGTCGAAGCGGCGAGCGGGAGCGCGATCATGCCGTGAGGGTACGCTGTCGCAGCTGGCCGCGACGCCCGTGCGCGGGCGCGCCGACATGGATCCGGGGCAGTCGTCGCCCGTTCTTTATCCGTTCTTTCAGCGCGCTTCAGCGAGACGCGAGTACCATCCGTCTGACGACGCCATGACCATCCAGGCACCCGCCCCAACAGCCGCCGCAGAAGGCCTCACCGAGCGAGTCGACGCGATCGCGTGCCTCGACGAGAGCGTCCGGCGCAAGGCGATCTCCGAGCGCCCGACCGGCCCCGGCCGCTACCTCGAGGTGCAGGGACCGACGGAGTCGCTGCTGCTCCCGATCAGCGACGGCGTCATGCACATCGGGCGTGGCTTGTCCGCCGACCTGCACCTCGACGAGAACTCGGTCTCGCGCCGACACGCGATGCTCGTTCAGCGCCCCGCGGGGCCGCGCCTGCTCGACGACCGCAGCTCCAACGGAACGTTCGTCAACGGCCGGCGGATCGTCCAGGCCGATCTGTGCCCCGGCGACGTGATCGTCCTCGGGCGCGTCGTGCTGCGATACCTAGAGATGTAGGCGCCGCGCCCGGCGCGCGGTGATCGGTCCGGGTGCCGCGCGCGACGGACGCGCTCGAAGGCACTCGATCGAATCGACCGGCCGTGCGCGCCATGCGCGCTGCTTATACTGCGGCGGCCTTGACCGACAGGTCCACTTCAACGAAGCAGGAGTCTCGATGAGAAAGCTGGTCGTCGCAATCGCAGCGCCCGTCCTTGTCGCCGCCGCACTCGCCGGCTGCGGCAGCAGCTCCTCCAGCAGCTCGAGCAGCACGAGCTCTACGGCCGGCGCGACGACGACGCCCGCGATCAACGCCTCGATCGCGAAGCTGGTGCCGGCCGCGATCAAATCGAAGGGGACCGTGAACGTCGCGACCGAAGCCCAGTACGCGCCGGACGAGTTCGTGGCTCCCGACGGCCACACGGTGATCGGCATGGACGCTGACCTGATGCACGCGATCGGCGCGTTGATGGGGCTGAAGGCCAACATCATCAACGCCAACTTCGAAACGATCATCCCCGGCCTGGCGGCGGGTCGTTATGACATCGGGGCCTCGTCGTTCACCGACACCAAGGAACGCGAGAAGACGGTCGACTTCGTCGACTACTACACCGCCGGGATCTCGTTCTACGCCAAGGCGTCGGCCAACCCCGGCGTGACGACGGTCGCCGACCTGTGCGGCAAGACCGTGTCAGCCGAGAAGGGGACTGTCGAGCAGGAAGAAGCGACCAAGCAGTCGAGCAAGTGCACCAAGGAAGGCAAGAAGGCCGTGAACCTCCTTGCGTTCCCCGGACAGAACGCGGTCAACCTCGCGGTGTCCAGCGGGCGCGCCGAACTCGGGATGGCCGACTCGACGGTCGCCGACTATCAGGTCAAACAATCGGGCGGCCAGTTCAAGCTCGTCGGCAAGACCTACGAAAATGCGCCGTACGGCTTCGCGATCCCGAAGAACAGCGGGATGACGACGCCGGTCCAGGCGGCGATGAAACAGCTGATCGCCGACGGCACGTACATGAAGATCCTCGAAAAGTGGGGCCTTCAGTCGGGCGCGATCACCTCGCCGACGATCAACGGCGCGGTCGGCTGAGCTAAGCGATCGAGCAGCAACGGGTGTCCTCGGGCGAGGCGACTCCCCACCAGGCGCGGCGGCCCGAGGACATCAAGGCCGTCCCGGTTCGGCGGCCGGGACGGTGGATCGTCGCGGCGATCGTGCTGGTCGTCGCGATCGCGATCGTCCGCTCGGTCGCGACGAACCCGAACTTCCAGTGGGGCGTCGTCGGCGAATACCTGTTCGACGGGCGGATCCTGCACGGCCTGCGGGTGACGATCGAGCTGACGGCGATCGCGATGGGGATAGGCGTCGTGCTCGGCGTGCTGCTGGCGATCATGCGCCTGTCGCCGAACTGGCTGGTGTCGTCGGCGAGCTCGTTCTACATCTGGTTCTTCCGCGGCACCCCGGTCTTGGTCCAGCTGCTGTTCTGGTACAACATCGCCGCGCTGTACCCGAAGATCGCGCTGGGCGTCCCGTTCGGCCCGGCGTTCGTCCACGCCGACGCGAACACGCTGATCACGCCGTTTACTGCCGCGATCCTCGGGTTGGGGCTCAATGAGGGCGCGTACATGGCCGAGATCGTGCGCGCCGGGATCATCTCGGTCGACGCCGGTCAGTCAGACGCGGCGCAGTCGCTTGGGATGACGCGCCTGCAGACGCTGCGCCGGATCGTGCTGCCGCAGGCGATGCGCGTGATCATCCCGCCCACCGGCAACGAGACGATCTCGATGCTCAAGACGTCGTCGCTGGCGAGCGTGATCGTCGTGACCGAGCTGCTCTACGCGGCGCAGCTGATCTACTCGGTCAACTTCAAGACGATCCCGCTGCTGATCGTCGCGAGCGTCTGGTACATCGTCTGCACGAGCGTCCTCTACGTCGGCCAGCACTACCTCGAGCGCCACTACGGACGCGGCGCCGCGCGGGAGCAGACCGCGACGCTGAGCGGCCGCGTGCTTCGCGGCGTGCTGAGCTTTCGCCGCTCGGGCGAGCACCTCCGTCCGGGAGGCGGCGAGCACCGGTGACGGTGGCGATGGTCAACGCCGAAGCGGTGCGCAAGCGCTTCGGGCGCCTGGAGGTGCTCAAGGGGATCACGCTCGACGTCCGTGCCGGCGAGGTGCTGTGCCTGCTGGGACCGTCGGGGTCGGGCAAGTCGACGTTCCTGCGCTGCATCAACCACCTCGAGAAGATCGACTCCGGCCGCCTCTCGGTCGACGGCGAGCTCGTCGGCTACCGCGAGGACGGCGGCCGCCTGCACGAGCTGCGCGAACGCGACGTCGCGCGCAAGCGGGCCGAGATCGGGATGTTGTTTCAGCACTTCAACCTGTTTCCGCACATGACCACCCTGGAGAACGTCACGTGCGCGCCGATCCGTGTCAAGCACGAAGGCCGCGAGCAGGCGCGCGACCGAGCGCTCGAGCTGCTCGCGCGCGTCGGGCTCCCCGACAAGGTCGACGCCTATCCGGCGCAGCTGTCCGGCGGCCAGCAGCAGCGAGTCGCGATCGCCCGCGCGCTGGCGATGCAGCCGAAGCTGATGCTGTTCGATGAGCCCACCTCGGCGCTCGACCCCGAGCTCGTCGGCGACGTCCTGGCGGCGATGAAGCAGCTCGCGCGCGAAGGGATGACGATGATCGTCGTCACCCACGAGATGGGCTTCGCGCGCGAGGTCGCCGACACGGTCGCGTTCATGGACGCCGGCGTCGTCGTCGAGTCGGGCGCACCGGCCGACGTGCTCGAGAATCCGCGCGAGGAGCGCACGCGCTCGTTCCTTTCGAAGGTCCTGTAGCGGGAGACCCTGAGCGGGGCTGCGAGGCCAGGGTGGCGGAGGTGGCTCAGCCGCCGAGCTCCCTGCTCATCAGCACGACGGTCTTGTCGGCGTGCTGCACGTGCTCGAGCGGCTGGTATCCACGCGCTGCGTGAAACGCGAGCGACGACTCGTTCGGTGGGATCACGTTGACGTCGAGGACCATCCGTCCGAACGCACGCGCCGCGTCCTCGATCGCGTCGTAGAGCATCGCGCCGAGGCCCTGACGCCGGGCGTGCTCGGCGACTGCGATCCGGTCGAGGTAGAGGAAATGCTCGAACAGCTCGCCGACTCGCGCGTAGTTGCGGCTGTCGTAGTCGGTGCCGGGGGCGATCGCGATCGCGAACGCGAGCGTCTCGCCGTCGCGCTCGATCAGGACGCCGCGGTGGGCGAGCGCGAGGATGTAGCGCAGGCGCTGCTCGTCGAGCGGGCTGAGCTCGAGCACCGACGCCTGGTTGAGCGCGAGCACGGCGGCGTGATCGGCGGGCGTGATGTCTCGAAGGCGCATCCGCGGCCAGCTTGCCACGAACCGCGGGGACACCGATTGGCGGCGCGTGGTCGCCCGAGGCGCTAGGAGCGTCGGCGCGCTCGCAGCGCGGGCGCGGGGTCATCGAGCGTCGCGACGCCGCGGCGCTCCTTGGAGCGATACATCGCCCCGTCGGCGCGACGGATCAGCTCGTCAGAGGTGCACGTTCCCGCTTCGGCGTACGCGACGCCGACGCTCGCCGTCAGCCCGACGCGCCCGGTCCCAGACAGCACGATCGGGCGGCTCAGCGAGCTGCAGATCCGTTCGGCCACTCGCATCGCGACCTCGCTGGCGCGGATGTCCGGCAGCAGCAGCAGGAACTCGTCGCCGCCGAGGCGCCCGACGCTGTCCGGGCGGCGGGTCAGCTCACGCAGGCGCTCGGCGACGCACCCCAGCAACTCGTCGCCGGCGGCGTGCCCGCGCGTGTCGTTGATCATCTTGAAGTTGTCGAGGTCGACGTACAGCGCGGCCGCCATCGCACCGTCCGGCCGCGCCAGCTCGCGCTCGAGCAGGTCGAGGACCGCGCCGCGGTTGTAGCAGCCGGTCAGCGCATCGAACGTCGCGCGGCGCTCGAGCTCACGGTGGGCTCGCGCGCTGTCGGTCACGTCGAGCACGGACGTGATCGCGCCGCTGACCTCGCCCCCTGCTCGCAGCAGCGCGCGGATGCTGAGCAAGACGCGTCGCCACTCGCCGTCGGGCGGGACGACGTCGGCTTCGAGATCGGCGTCGACGCCCTGCTCGAGCACGCGCGAGAGCGCAGCTTCGAAGTCGGTGATTCCCTCGCTCGTGACCGTCGCGAGCAGCTCTCCGGCGGCGGGCGGCGGGCGGTCGGCGTCTGGCGCACGCCGCGGCACAGACTGGGCGCTGCCAGTGGCGACCGCCGTGGCCGTCTCGGGGGCGCGAGTCGGCTGATGCGTCGGGGAGCCCGCGAGGATCTGCGTCAGGCGCGTGTTGTAGTAGACGGCGTTGCGGTCGCGGTCGACCTGCATCAGGCCGACGGGCATCGCCTCGGTCAGGCGCCGCAAGAGCTCCTCGCGCTCCTGCAGCGCTTCCTCGGCCGCCATCTCGGCGGACACGTCGATCAGCTCGACGAGCACGTAGTTGCGGTCGCTGCGGTTGAGGTAGTTGTGCAGCGTCGTGTCGACCCACACCCAGCTCCCGTCCTTGCGCTTGCGCCGCAGGCGCGTGAGCTGATCGCGGTGCGTCGACAGCGTCGTTAGCCAGCCCTCGACGGCGCGTCCCTGGTCGTCGGGGTGGATCTGGTCCAGCACGGACTTGCCGATCAGTTCGTCGGCCGTGTAGCCGAACATCTGCGTGAACGCGTCGTCGCACTCGATCACCTTCGCGCCCTCGTCCTCGAGCAGCGTGGCAAATCGCGGCGCCGCGGGGCGGTCCTCGACGTGCTCCGCGCCCTCGGAAGCGGGCTCGTCGCTCGGCAGCACGACACACAGGCGCACCCCGTGCGTTGCGGTCAGGTCAAGGAAATGCAACGTGACCCAGCGTGACGGCCGGTTGAGCATGCGCACTTTGCCGTTGACCGCGTACTCGTTGTCGAGGCGGTTCCACAGCCCGATGACCTCGCTGCGATCGGCGGCGACGACGCCGTCGATCACCGCCCGGCCCTCGATCGCCGTCTGACCCCAGAGCGGGACTGTTCCCGGCAGTGGCACGATCAACCCGTTGGTCGACAGCGCACACACCAGCGCGTCGGGGTGCTCGCGCAGCAGCGCTTCGGCGGCCTGCTGGACGCTGTGGTCTCGCTGCGTTGTCGAGCTCGCCATCTGCGCTCCAAGTGATCCGTGACGCCGTTCGCGCCCTCAGTGCGCGTATCGTCAACCTGGCGCGCCGCCATGAGTTCGAACAGCTGGATTGGACGGCTCGTTCGGGCGCGTTCGGAGATCGGTCCGGCCGGCGCGAAAGGCGCGCCGGATCCGCTCGCGGGGCGCTACCGTGATAGGCGATGAAGGTGCGTCGCGGGCATCTGAGCGCTGAGCCGATCGACTGGCGCGTACGGATGTCATGAACGCGATCGGCGCAGCGAGCGTGCTCGCCAGCGGTGTCCAGGGAGGGCACGCCAAGGCGACCGACACGATGCTCGTGGCGCTCGTGATCGCAGGCCTCGCGATCGTCGGCGGCGGCCTAGTGTTCTTCTTCCAGCGCCGGCCGCGCAGACCGCGGGCGGTCACCGATCAGTGGGGCGCGCTCGCGGTGATGGGCGAGCTGTGCCCCCACGGCTGGGACGCACAGATCTCGCTCTACGGCCATGGCGTGCCGATGCCAGATGACGCCCCGCCCGCCCGAGTCCCACTCGTGGCGCTGGAATGGAAGCAGTACGACGAGGAGCCCGGGCGCGTCGTGGTCGCCAGGCGCGTGTGGGCGCCGACGATCGACCAGGCGCTGCAGAGCATGCTCGACGACCGCCGGACCGACATCGCCCTCGAGCGGATCGAGCGCCGGATCGGAAGGGGATCTCGGCTGGGGTGACTGAGCTCGGCCGCGGCGCGGCCGAGCCGCCGACGCCCGCCTGGGTTTCGTCCGCCCGCCGAGCTATTCGTATGTGAACTGATCGCTCGCCGTTTTGGCGGTCGTCTGACCGCCCACGACAGCCTTGACGTCAACCGTGCCCGCCTTGTGCGCGGGGACCGTGACCGTGCAGGTCGTGATCGCGGCACATTCGACGGCGCTAGCGATCGTCGTTGCGAATCTGAACGCCGTCGCGCTCGTGCCTGTCGCGAAACCGGTTCCCTTGACGGTGACGGTCGTACCGCCGGCAGCCGGTCCAGAGGCCGGAGTGACGCTCGAGATCGTCGGGGGACCGAAGCGGAAGCGATCGCTGGTTGTCAACGAGCTTGTTCCGTTCGGCGTCGTCACCGTGACGTTGGCCGTGTTCGCCGCCGATGGGGGGGCGATCGCGGTGAGCGACGATGCCGATTCGGTCGAGTAACCAGCGGCGCGCGCCGTGTCGAAGCGCACCGACGTGACCCCGACGAACCCACTGCCGAGAATCGTCACGGCCGTGCCGCCCGCTGCCGGGCCGGCGGTCGGGGCGATGCTTTCGACCGTCGGGCGCGGCCCCTTGGGCACGTAGGTGAAGCGGTCGCCCGGGCCGGTCGCGCTCACGCCGCCGGCATTTGCGACGGTCACGTCCACGGTGCCCGAGCCGCTCGGCGCTCGCGCTTCGATCGCCGTTGGCGAGACGACCGTGAAGCTGCTCGCTTCGGTCGCGCCGAACGAGACGCTGGTCGCGTGGGCGAGGTTGGCGCCTTCGATCGTCACCAGCGAGCCGCCGCTCTGCAGCTCGGCGACCGGCGAGAGCGACGTGACGGCAGGCGGTTCGGGCAACGTGGCGAGGGTCTGGTCGTTGCCCGTCGCCGTGCCGTGTTCGTTGGTCGCGACGATCCGGAAGTGGTAGCTCGTTTCGGGCGACAGGCCTTCGAGTTTCGCCGACACCGCGACCGCTTCGGTCCCTGCTCCGGGGGAGGGGACGCACGGCGTGCTGGCTTCATAGAACGGCGAGGTCCCGTATTCGAAGCGGCATTCGCCGACCGTCACCGCGTTGGGATCGACGTTGGCGTGGAGCGTCGCCGTCGTCTGGGTGACTTCGGTGGGTTGGCGTGCGAATACGGTCGGGGGTTGGTTGCCTGAGCCGGGCGGGGTCGACGCGGGACCCGGCGGTGGGTTGACGGGCAACAGCTGGGGCGGTCGCGGCGACTGGTTGAAGTTGAAGTCGTTGACCAGGTTGCCGAGGCCGGGAGCTTCTTCGCGCACGTTCGGCCGCGAGTCTGGTCGTCCATCGGTCGCCGGGTTCAGGCGGCTGCCCGAGAGGAAGTCGTCCTCGATGAACTGCAGGTAGGAGTCGTGGCTCAGCTGCTGGTGGTCGACGAAGCCGGTACGCGCGTATGGGCTGATGACGAGGCCCGGCACGCGCAGGCCATAGCCGGTGCTGTCGATCGCCGGCGGCACGACGTGGTCATAGAAGCCGCCCCAGTCGTCCCACGACACGAAGATCGCCGTGTTGGCCCAACACGGCGATCGCATGATCGTGTTGACCAGCGTCGTGACGTAGTTCTGCCCTCGCGCGACGGAGGCGGGTGGGTGGTCGGACACCGCCTGACTCGGGACGACCCAGGACACGTTGGGCAGCCCGCACGAGGGGGTGTTGTGGACCGCGCTGTAGAACGCTGGAAGCGTTTGCACGTTTTCGACCTGACCGTCGGCTTTGACGTCGGTGAAGTCCGGCAGCGGGTTCCAGATGCCCGGTGTCTTGACGTCCAGCTTGACGGCTTCGCACGACACGGATTCGTCGTCCTCGCAATCCGGCTCTGACCCTTCGTGGATGTAGTAGCGCCAGCTCACTCCGGCTTTGTGAAGCAGGTAGGTGATGTCCGTCCAGGGATACTGGGTCCGGCCCGGTTCGAGTGGATGGCTGAAGCTTTTCGCGGGCGTCACCGGATTCAGACTCGACGCGCACGCGAGCGGGTTTTCGGGTTCGGCACGCGAGCACACCGCCGACCATCCCGACACGATGAAGAGGTGCTCCGGCAGGCTCCACGACATCGCCGACTCGAACATGTTGTCCTGCAGCACGAAGTTCTGCGCGTAGGCCCAGTAGTTGGGAATGTCGCGGGCGTCGTGGTAGCCCATGACATCGATCCCACATTTCGATTGCGAGCTTTCGCAGGTCGTGCAACCGCCGGTTTCGGTGCATTCGGTCGCCCGGTCGGCTTGCGCCACGAATCCATCCATCTTCCCGCCGTCGATGTCTTCGATCGCCGCTTTCGTGCCGTGCGGTCCCCCGAAGTTCTTGGCTTCCCCGTCGTAGAACGGGGCGACGCAGCCGCCGATCTGCGGGTTGGGAACGCAGACCCCGGCCGGGATCCCGTTCGCCCCCGGATACGTGCCGAAGTACGTATCGAACGACCGGTTCTCCTGCATGATCATCACGACATGCTGGATGTTGTGGATCCCTTCGGCCGGCGTCGCGATTGCCGGCCCGGCCGTCGAGCACGCCAGCGCCGCTACCGCCAATCCGATCCTGAGCGTCCTAAACCGCACCAGAGCCCCCGATGTCAAGGCGATTGCACGAACCAACTGTCCCCCGCCGGCGACCGGGATGCTACACGCTCCCCCGAGGCACAGTCGAGGATACGCGGGCGCGCGCCGTTGACGCGCGTCGCAGGCCCGCAGGTCACCGCCCCTCCGCCGGCGCTGCGGGCGTCTTGTCCGGGGAGCTACTTGTCGGTCGAGCGCAGCAGACGGTAGGTGAGGGTCGCCGTGGCGCCACCGGTCACGGCGGCCGCTGCCAGTGCTCTCATCGATGATGGTCTGCCGCCCGATAGGCGTTCGACAGCTGCTCGTCCGACAGAGATCGCTGCTGTCTTCATCGTCACACCTCCTGAATGAGTCCTACCCGCGAGCGCGCTCGCCAAATCCCGGCGGTCGGCCGGTGACACGGCAGCAAGCGTTGCATCTCGTCGGGATCGGAACGTTGCGACGTGAACGCGACGTGCCGGCTAGGAGATGAACGCGACGCGCCATCGGTTTCCCGCAACGAGGGCACGGGTAGATAAATCGCATCAGCGGTTTTTCAACGGGCTCCCGTTTGGGAGCGTCGGGAGGTTTGGAGATGGCAGCGCAGACGCAAACGAAACGGACTGCTCCGGGGCGCGCGAGAGCCTCCAACGGCGCAGGTAAGCCCGCCTCGCGTGCGAGCGGACCGGCATCGTCGAGCGCGAAAACGAACGGCGGCGAGCACGCCGGCCCGCGCGCGGCGAGCGCCGCGTCTTCGGCGCGGGCGGCCGGACGCGGCACCTCTGGCTCGAACGGTCGAGGGTCATCTGGCCCGACCGCCAAACAGAACGGCCACGGTGGGGAGAGTCCGCGCCAGGCAAGCGGCACGGGCAGCGGCTCGAGTCGCGCGGTCAAAGGCCGCGGCGGCAAACGGTCGGCTCCGCGTACACGCGGGCG
>DASXIJ010000029.1:0-30539 GCA_036498045.1 Solirubrobacteraceae bacterium | reverse complement strand
CTCTACCCGCGCCTGGAGATGCCCGTGCTGCTTCTGTGGGCCGACCGCGACCGGATGTATCCGCTCGCGATCGCCGAAGAAGCGCTGGCGCTGCTGCCCAACGGACAGCTGCGCGTGCTCGAGAGCGCCGGCTTCCTGCTGGCGTATGACGATCCTGTTGGCTTGGCCCGGGAGCTGGTCGCGTTTTGCGGTTGAACGTGACCGCCGTCCAGGCTTCAAGGTCGTGTCGGGCTCGGCTTCCCGACGGCGACAGGAGGTCGCCGCTCCGATCTCGCGGGACCGGAAGTCCCGCGGAGGTGCCTTTGTGGGACGCTCCGCCCGCCACGACAAGTTACGTTGGCCGGCCATCCCGGCCGGCCTTTGGAAGGCGCTCGGCTCGGCCGGCGCGATAAGGAGAACGAATGCCGGAAAAGCAGCTGTGGGGCGCCGAGACGACGAAGGCGGTCGAGAACTTCCCGATCTCAGGCGCGACGGTGCCGCTGCCGGTCGTGCACTGGCTCGCGCGGATCAAGGGCGCGGCGGCGGCGGTCAACGGCGAGCTGGGGCTGTTACCGAGACGGACGGCGGCGAGGATCGAGAAGGCGGCGGGGGAGATCGCCGCGGGCAGGCACGACGGTCAGTTCCCGATCGACGTGTTCCAGACGGGGTCGGGCACGTCGACGAACATGAACGCGAACGAGGTGATCGCGAAGCTCGCGGGCGAGAAGACGCACGCGAACGACCACGTCAACATGGGTCAGTCATCGAACGACGTGTTTCCGTCGGCCGTCCACCTGGCGGCGCTCGACGTGGCGCAGAACCAGCTGCTGCCGGCGCTCAAGCAGCTCGAACGGTCGTTCGCGCGCAAGGCGAAAAGCTTTCAGAACGTCGTCAAGTCGGGGCGCACGCACCTGATGGACGCCGTGCCGGTGACGCTCGGACACGAGTTCGGCGGCTACGCCGCGCAGATCGCGCTCGGCGCCGAGCGCGTGCAGGCGGCGCTCGTCCGCGTCGGGCAGATCCCGCTCGGCGGCACGGCGACGGGCACGGGGCTGAACACGCACCCGAAGTTCGCCGACATGGTGCGTGCGCGCCTGCGCCGTGAGTCGGGCCTGAAGCAGATCGCCGCGCCGCTGGACCCGTTCGAGGCGCAGGCCAACCGCGACGCGCTCGTCGAGCTGTCGGGCGCGCTGAAGGTGATCGCCGTGTCGCTGACCAAGATCGCCGGCGACCTCGCGCTGATGGGCTCGGGCCCGCGCGCGGGAATCGGCGAGCTGTTCCTGCCAGAGCTGCAGAAGGGCTCCTCGATCATGCCCGGCAAGGTCAACCCGGTGATCCCCGAGGTCGTGCTGCAGGTCTCCGCACAGGTGATCGGCAACGACACGGCGATCACGATCGGCGGGATGCAGGGGCAGTTCGAGCTCAACGTGCGGATCCCGCTGATCGCGCGCAACCTGCTCGAATCGCTGCGCCTGCTGACGTCGACGTCGCGCGTGTTCGCCGAGAAGTGCGTCGACGGGATCGAGGTCAATCGCAAGGGGACGGCCGCGTCCGCCGGGGCGACGCTCGCCGTCGCGACCGCGCTGAACGGTGCGATCGGCTACGACAAGGCGACGGTGATCGTCAAGAAGGCGACCGAGTCCGGCCGGCCGCTGCGCGATGTCGCGCTCGAGGAGGGGGTTGATGCGAAGGTGTACGACCAGACGATCGACCTGCGCAAGATCGCGCAGGGCAATCGCGGGTAGAACGAGACCATGAGGCGCCGCGCGGGATCGGGCAGGTCGCGGCGACCGCTCGTCGCGGCCGCGCTCGCCGCCGCGCTCGCCGGCAGCGGCGTGGCCGTCGCCGCGTCGACCGGCGGCAAGGAGTCGACCGCAAAATCGCCCGCTGCTCGGGCGGCGACGGCGTTGACCGCGCCGACGGCGAAGTCGCCCACCGCCAAGAAGCCCTCGACGGCGACGGCGTGCGCGAACGCGCCGGAGGTGCTGGCGTACGCCGCGGGGACGGTCGCGCAACGGATCTACGCCGCGGAGGTGCGCAGCTCGGAGACGATGGCGGACAAACGCCAGATCGAAGGCGACGGCCCGCTGCTGAGCGCCGTCGAAAGCGGCGAACCGGGCGCGATCGAAGCGGCGGTGCACACGCTCGTCTTCTCGCACACGCACATCGTGCGTCTGCGCGTCACGCGCGGCTCGCACGTCCTGTCGGACATCGGCGGCCCATACATCCTCGCGCCGGTGTCGGGCACGCTGCGCTCGCACGGCAGGACGATCGCGAGCTTCGTGTTCTCGGTGCAGGACGACCTCGGGTACGTCAAGCTCGTCTCGCGCTTCATCGCCGCGCCGCTGATCCTGCGCACCGCCAGCGGCCAGGTGCCGGTCGAAGGGCTGCTCAGCCCGGGTCCGTCGAGCATCCCCGAACACGGGTCGGTGACGTATCGCGGCGTGAAGTACCAGGCGTACTCGTTCAGGGCGTCGGCGTACCCGAGCGGGCGCCTGCGCGTGTCGCTGCTGCTGGCGTTCTCGCGCGCGCCCGCGGGAAAGAGCTGCGCCGCGGTCCAGGCGGCCGAGTTCGGATCGGTCGCGCAGCAGATCTCCCGGCGCTTCGCGCTGTCGCAGTCGACGTACCCCCCGTACATCCGCCTGGTGCAGTCGCTGACGCACGCGCTGGTGTACGTGCGCGCCGGCTCGCGCACTGTCGCGGGCAGCACGCGCTCGACGCCGCCCAGGCTGCCGAACGGCGGCGCGCTGCGCTGGCACGGCGTGCACTACCAAGTCGTCTCGTTCAGCGCGCCCAGCTCGTCGGGGTCGGTGCGCGTGTACGTGCTCGTGCACTAGAAGGGTCAGCCGGCGCGGCGCCGGCAACGCCGGCGTCAGCCCTTGCCCATCGCGTCGAACAGCGGCGCGACGGCGCGGACGGCGGGCTTGGCGCTTTCGCCGTAGGTGAACAAGCCCTTCTGGTTGATGCCTTCGATCAGCTTGAGGCGGGGGAGTCTGAACGTGATCGAGCCGCCGTTGAACTGGGGGACGAGCGGATAGTCGCGCAGGTCCCAGACGAGCATCCCGGTGAGCTTGGGGTCTGAGGCGTAGACGCCGATGTGGCGCGCGAGCAGATTCGACTGAAAGCCGTAGCTGCCGGGCGCGCCGGGGGCGTTGAGCGAGTTTGATTCGGCGCCGAACTCGCTGATGAGCAGGACCTTGCCGGCGAACGTGCGCTCCTGCGCGCGCAGGCGCGCGCGCATCGACGCGCGCTGCTGCGCAGGCGAGTCGAGCGGCGCGTCGTACCAGCCGGTGTAGTCGGTCTCGGCGACGGCGTCGACGCCGCTGTACAGCGCGCCGGCGCGCGCGGGGGGGTGGTCGCCCCACACGTCGACGGCGACGAGCCGCGTGGGGTCGCGTTCGTGCAGCCAGCGCGTGAGCGTCTGCACGTAGCTGACCTCGGCGGCGTCGCGGCCGTTGCCGGCGACCTCGTCGACGAGGTTCCACGCGAGGATCGACGGGTGCAGCTGCGCGGCGAGCGCGGCGATGCGCGCCTGCTGCTCGGCTTCGCGCAGCAGCGCGGGCGTCGTCGAGTACCACTCGCTCGCGCCTTCGACGGGGCCGACGCCCTGCCAGACGACGATCCCGGCCGCGTCGAGGCGTTCGAGCAGCGCGGGGTCGAGCGGATGCTGCGTGCGTACGGCGTTGGCGCCGATCGCGTTGAGCTCGCGCACGATCGCCGACTCGTCAGACGGGGTGAGCGCGTCGCCGTGGCCGCGCGCGTCCTGTTGGATCGACGCGCCGTGCAGGCGGAGCCGGCGGCCGTTGAGGAACAGCGAGCCGCCGTGCCAGGTGAGCTGGCGCAGGCCGACGCGCGCGGTGTAAGAGCTCTCTTCGCCGACGGACAGCGTCAGCGCGTAGAGGTTCGGTTCGCCGGGCGACCACAACGCGGGTCCGGGGACGGCGAGGGTCGTCGTGAACGCGGCGCTCTGTCCGGCACCGACGGTCTGCGCGGGGAACTGCGCGGCGATCGTCTGCGCGCCGTGGACGAGCGTCGCGTGCGGCGCGAGCGAGCGTTCGCCGGCGTTGTTGCGCACGGTGACGGCGAGCCGCACGGTCGCCCGCCCGCCCGCCCCCGCGGCGTTGGCGGTGTCCGGCTGCAACGTCGTCTGAACGGTCGGTTCGAGCAGCTCGCTGTCGCCGATCGCGCGCACCGTGACGGCGCCGTTCAGCCCGCCCCAGTTGAACCACGTGCGGTGAAAGCCCTGGCGGCTCTGCAGCGCGGGGTCGCGCCAGTCGATCCGCACGACGAGCGTGTGCGCGCCGGCGGAGAGCCGCGCGCGCCCTTCGAAGGGCAGGTAGGAGCCGTGATGGGAGGCGATCTGATGGCCATCGATGTAGACGGTCGCGCGGTAGTTGGCCGACGCGAACGCGAACGCGTAAACGCCGGCCGCGGGCGCGGAGACGCTCGTGCGATACCAGGCGACTGAGCCTTCGTAGTTGCGCTGCCCGGCGCGGCCTTTGACGTCGATCGGGTCGACGTCGTTGGGGACGGTGACGGGGCGCCCGGAGAAGTGGCCACGCTGCCAGTCGCGCGCGAGGCCGCGGTCTGATGGGTCGGCCGCGAGCGTCCAGCGCGAGAGTACGACGCGCCCGCCGGGCCCGGCGGTGGTCGCGGCGGCGCCGGCGAGCTGCGGCGCGGAGCCGGGCGGCGCCTCGGCTGCGGCGGCGGCGGCGCCGAGCGCGACGCACACACCGGCGACGGCGAGCGCCGCCTTGTTCAACGGGCTGCGCATGGCTTATGCCTTCAACAACGACGCGCCGCGTTCGGAGCGGCTGCCGGCGTCGCGTTGGCGGGGGCCGGTCGCCGGAGCGTCGGCGACGCCGAGCATCCGCGCGAGCAGCGCCCGCGCGCCGGCCTTGGAGAGCGGCTCGTTGAGGTTGCCGCACTTGGGCGACTGAACACACGACGGGCAGCCGCTCGAGCACGGGCACTCGGCGATCAGCGCGTGCGCGTCGCGACAGAGCTCGTCAAAGCGCTGGAAGGCGGTCCGCGCGATGCCGATCCCGCCGGGGTGCCCGTCGTAGATGAAGATCGTCGCCGCGCCGGTCTGGGGGTGATAGTTGGTCGACAGCCCGCCGATGTCCCAACGGTCGCACATCGCGATCAGCGGCAGCACGGCGATCTGCGCGTGCTCGGTCGCGTGGAGCGCGCCGAGCAGGACGTCGAGCGGGATCTCGTCGTCGAGCTGCGCCGAGTCGAGCTCGAACCACAGCGCCTGCGTATCGAAGCTGGTCGGCGGCAGGTCGAGGGCGACGAGCTCGCGAAAGGCGTGGTCTGAGGCGCCCTTGCGCTGGTATGCGAGCACGGTGTCGGTGACGCTGACGTCGCCGAAGGAGAGTGTCACGCCGAGCGTCTCGCGGCGATCGAGCAGCCGCACGATGTCGGTGTCGGTCGCGCGCTTTGGCTGCGTGTACCAGTCGCCGGAGAACGGCGCGACGAGCGCGCGGCGGCGGTCGAGATCGAGCTCGCGCACCTCATACGACCGTCCGAGGTGCAGGTAGACGGCGCCGTCGTGGACGGTCGAGTGGGCGCGGGCGGCCTCGGTCGACCCGAGCAGCTCGCCGGAGGCGACGTCGACGATCGCGTACTGATCGGGCGAGGCCGACCGCAGCGAGACGTCCGCGGCCGGGTAGGAGCCGGGCGCGCGCGGGACGTACGAGTCGCCGCTGGACTCGCTCGCGAGGATCTGGATTTGATCTGGATCTGCTTTCGGGCGGCCGGTTCGCGGGCGCTTGCGCAGGTGACCGGAGCTGGCGAGCGTCTCCGCGTGGGCCTCCCAGCGGGGGCCGAGGAACTCGGCGTCGTCGTGTGACAGCGGCCCCTCGTGGGCCGCGCACAGCAGGTGGCCGCGGTAGATCAGCGCGCTCTCGTGATCGAGGATCGCGGCCTCGACGGGGCGCTGCAGGAACTCTTCTGGATGGCGGCAGAAGAACTGATCGAGCGCGTCCTCGCCGGCGACGTACACGGCGAGGCCGCGGCCGCGCCGGTCGATGCTCGAGCGCCCGGCGCGGCCCCACATCTGGCGCAGCGACGCGACGGTCCCGGGGAACGTGACGACGACGGCGGCGTCGAGCGCGCCGATGTCGATCCCGAGCTCGAGCGCGTCGGTGGTGATCACCGCGCGCAGCTCGCCGCGCACCAGGCGTGCCTCGAGCTCGCGGCGCTGCTGGGAGGTGTAGCCGGCGCGATAGGGGACGACGAGCTCGACGAGCTCTGGGTGGGTCTGAGCGAGGTCGTCTTTGACCAGCCGGCTGAGCAGCTCAACCGCCTTGCGCGACTTGATGAAGCAGATCGTGCGCGTGCCGTCGCGGACGAGCCGCGCGAGCAGCTCGGCGGCCTCGCCGAGTGCCGAGCGCCGGGTGCCGAGGGCCTCGTCGGTCAGCGGCGGGTTCCACACGGCCGTGCGGCGCGCGGGCGCGGGCGAGCCGTCGTCGTCGATCAGCGCGACGTCGTCCAGGCCAGTGAGGCGCTCGGCGAGCTCGACGGGGTTGGCGATCGTCGCCGACGTGAGCAGGAAGCGCGGCTGGGTGCCGTACGCGGCGGCGATCCGCCGCAGCCGGCGCAGCACGTTGGCGACGTGCGAGCCGAACACGCCGCGGTAGACGTGCGCCTCGTCGATCACGACGATCGCGAGGTTCGCGAACAGGTCGGCCCACGCGCCGTGGTTGGGCAGGATGCCGACGTGCAGCATGTCGGGGTTCGTCAGGATGACGTTCGCGCGCTTGCGGATGTCGGCGCGCGCCTCGCGCGGCGTGTCGCCGTCGTAGATCGCCGGGCGCACGCGCTTGGTCAGCCCGAACGACGACAGCGCGCGCGCCTGGTCCTGCGCGAGCGCCTTGGTCGGGTACAGGTACAGCGCGCGGGCGCGCGCGTCGCGGCTGAGCACGTCGAGCGTCGGAAGGTTGAAGCACATCGACTTGCCCGACGCGGTGCCGGTCGTGACGATCGTCGGGCCGGCCCACGCGGCGTGGATCGCGTCGGCCTGGTGGGAGTACAGCTGCGCCACTCCCAGCCGCGCGAGCGCGTCGGTCACGTCCGGGTGCAGCTCGGCCGGGGGCTCGACCAGCCGCGCTCGGCCGGGTCCGGCGTATGACTCGCGCACGAGCCGGCCGTCGGCGCGCCCATCGTCGAGCAGCGCGCTCCACGGCTCGTTCTGGCGGTCTTTTGCCACGGGTTGCGATAGTAGAGGCGATGCGAGCGCGCACCTTCCACCACTCCGCATTCTCGGCGGAGCGGATCGCCGCCGAGCGCGCTCAGCGCGGCCTGACGATTGCCGTGTGCCTGCCGGCGCGCGAGTGCGCGGGAACCGTCGGTGAGATCGTCACGGCGCTGTCGCGGCTGCGCGAGTCGGGCGCAATCGACCGGATCGTCGTCGTCGACGCCGCCTCGCGCGACGGCACGGCCGGCGTCGCCGAGCGCGCGGGGGCGGAGGTCTGGCAGGAGGCCGAGCTGCTGCCGTCGTTCGGCGCCGTCCTCGGCAAGGGCGACGCGATGTGGCGCGCGTGCTCACGCCTGGACAGCGATCTCGTGTGCTTCCTCGACGCCGACACCGAGCGCTTCTCCGAGCACTTCGCGACCGGCCTGCTCGGGCCGCTCGTGTGCGAGCCGCGCGTCGAGTTCGTAAAGGCGTTCTACCGCCGCCCGCTCGGCGCGGCCGGCGACCACCGCGCGGCCGGGGACGGCGCGACCGTGCCGGACGGCCCGACCGCGCGGGACGGCGCCGGCGCGCGGGACGGCGCGACCGCGGAAGGCGGCGGGCGCGTCAACCACCTGACGGCGCGCCCGGCGCTGGCGCTGCTGTATCCGGAGCTCGCTCAGATTCGCCAGCCGCTCGCCGGCGAGGTGGCCGCGCGACGCGAGCTGCTGCAGCGGCTGCCGTTCGCGACCGGCTACGGCGTCGAGGTGGCGATGCTGATCGACGCGTGGCGCGCGGTCGGGCTCGACGGCATCGCGCAGGTCGACCTCGAGGAGCACCACAACCGCCACCAGCCACTGTCGGCGCTCGCGCCGATGGCGCTGACAGTGCTCGCGACGATCGCCGAGCGCGTCCAGCGCGAAGGCCGCTTGGTGGCCACGGGAAGGGTCGACGACGCCGACGGCGCCGAGGGCGCCCTCGGCGCCGACCGCGCGGACGACGCGATTGCGGCGCTCGCGCCGCTCGAGCGCCCGCCGCTTGCGAGTCTGACGGTCGCATGAGCGCGCGATGCATGTACGTCGACCTCGACGGGACGCTGCTCGGGCGCGGCGCATCGCTGCTGCACGACGGCGATGGTGCGGTGACGCTCGACGGTGTGCGCGCGATCCAGGCGTGCCTGCGCGCGGGCGTCGAGGTCGTGCTGATGTCGGGCCGGCGGCGCGCGCAGGTGTTCGAGGACGCGCGCCTGCTCGGGCAGAGCTCGTTCATCTACGAGGCTGGCGCGTGCGTCGTGCTCGACGGCGAGGAGCACTGGCTGACGGGCGACCTGATGCCGGGCGAGCTCACGATCGCCGAGCAGATCGAACGCTCGGGCGCGCCGGCGCTGCTGCTCGAGCACTACGCCGGGCGCCTGGAGTACCACGAGCCGTGGCACGTGCAGCGCGAGGTGTCGCACCTGTTTCGCGGGCTCGTCGACGCGTTCGAGGCCGACGAGCTGCTCGTCGCGCACGGCCACGGCGACCTGCGTTTGGTCGACAACGGCGCCGTCAGCCGGCGCTCGCCGGCGCTCGCCGAGCTGCCGCAGGTGCGCGGCTACCACCTCGTGCCGATCGGCGCGTCGAAGGCCGCCGCCGTCGCGTTTCACCGCCGCGCGCGCGGCTACGAGCGCGACGAGACGTTCGCCGTCGGCGACTCGCGCGAGGACATGGCGTGCGCCGAGCACGTGCACACGTTCTGGCTCGTCGCCAACGCCGTCGCGCGCGACCCGTCGATCCGCGAGGCCCTCGCCGGGCGCGACAACGTGCGGATCGCCGACGCATCCTACGGCGCAGGCGTGTACGAGGCCGTCCTCAGCACGCTGCTCGACGCCTGATCAGCGCCCGCGCGCGCCGCCCGCGCGCCGCTCCTGCGCGTCCAGGCGCTCGCCTACGACAGTTCGCTCGCGGGATCCGATAGCCAACGTATTCGCAACGTAGATACGTTCGCTATCAGTCTCAAAAAAAAGAACACGCAGGTTTCGCCCGCGACAACCGGTCGATCGCGGGGCGCCGCGGGTGTGGTGAGTCGTTTCAGCGCGCGATCCGGCGCCACAGGCGCCGCCAGAAGCCCGGCTGCGGTCGCCGGCGCCACATCGCCGGTGGCGGGACAGTCGCTCGCACGAGCGCGACCCAGTCGTCGAGCGGGAGCTCGCCCGAGATCAGGCGGCCGAGCGCGCTCGTGACCGGCGCCGCCACGCCCGCCCGCTCGAGCGCGTGTGCGAGCAGCGGCACCGACTCCAGCGACTCGACCGCCTGGCCGACCTGCGCTGGGATCTCGCTCGCGGGCACGCCCGCCGCGAGCAGCTCGCCCGCCCGCCGGTTGCGGCTCTCGCGCGCGAGCGCCGTCGCGACCAGGTCGCCCGCGCCGGCCAAGCCGATCATCGACTCCGGGCGGGCGCCGAGCGTCTCCGCGTAGCGCCACACCTCCGCGAAGATGTGCCCCGCCGCCGCTCCCGCCGCGTTCAGGCCCTGTGCCTCGGTCGCGCCTGCTGCGAGGGCAGCCGCGTTCTTCGCCGCGCCCGCGAGCTCGACGCCCAACGGGTCGTCTGAGCGCTCGCACACGACGCCCGCACGCGTGAACACCTGCGCGAGCGCGCGCGTCAGCTCCTCGTCGCTCGACGCCGCGACGAGCCCCGCGCCCGCGTGCACCATCTCCTGTGCGTGCGCCGGGCCGCCGACGCACGCGACGCGCTGCGCTCCGAACCTCGCCTCGAGCACGCTCGTCGGCGGCCAGCCCTCCGGCGGGACCAGGCCCTTTGCGACCGACACGACCGCCGCGCGCCGGCCCAGCCGGCCCGCCGCGACCGCCGCGATCACGTCGCCCAGAGCCCGCGACGGGACCGCCAAGAACACGTAGTCGGCCCGCTCCACGCCCGCCGACGCCGGCTCGATCCGCAGCTGTGCCGGCAGCTCGACCCCCGGCAGGTACGCCTCGTTGCGGCCCTCGCGCTGCAGCGTCTGCGCCTGCTCGTCGCTGCGCGTCTGCAGAGTCGTGCGCAGGCCGCCGCGCGCGAGCAGCACAGCCAGCGCCGTGCCGAACGATCCGGCGCCGATCACCGTCGCTCGCCGCGCCCCAGGCGACGGCAGCGTGCGAGCGCGTGCCGCTCTGCCGGCCGGGCTCGCAGTAGGCTCGGGCTCGGTCATCTGATGAGCGAGCGTAGCGGTCGAGTAGAGCACGGTGTGACGTGGCGCAACTGGGCGCGCGACCAGTCGTGCCGCCCGGCGGACGTCGCGCGGCCGCGATCGATCGACGAGCTCGCGAGCGCGATCGTCGACGCGCGCTCGCGCGGATGGCGCGTTCGCGCCGTCGGCGCCGGGCACTCGTTCAGCGAGATCGCATGCACCGACGGGCTTCACGTGAGCCTCGACCGCCTCCCGCGCGTGGTCGACGTCGACAGCGAAAGCGGCCGCGTTCGCGTCCAGGCCGGCGTCTCAATCGGCGAGCTCAGCAGGCGGCTGGATGAGCACGGCCTCGCGATGGAGAACCTCGGCGACATCGACTCGCAGAGCATCGCCGGCGCGATCTCCACCGCCACGCACGGCACCGGCGCGCGCCTGCGCAACATCTCCGCGCAGGTCGTCGAGCTGACGCTCGTGCTCGCCGACGGCTCGACGCTCGTCTGCTCGCGCCAGCGCGACGACGAGCTGTTCCGCGCCGCGCGCGTCGGGCTCGGCGCGCTCGGCGTCGTCGCCGACGTGACGTTGCAGTGCGTGCCCGCGTTCACGTTGCGCGGCGTCGACGCGCCCGTGCCGCTCGACCAGACGCTCGATCGCTTCGAGCAGCTCGCGCTTGACAACGACCACTTCGAGTTCTACGTCTTCCCCCACTCACGCGTCGCGCTCACGCGAACCAACAACCGCACCGACGAGCCGCCGCGGCCGCGACGCCGCGCGGCGGCGTACGTCGATGACGTGCTGCTCACCAACCATGCATTCGGCCTCGCATGCCGCGCCGGTCGGCGGATCCCAGCGCGCATCCCGCAGATCAACAGACTCGTCACGCGCGCCGCCGGACGCCGCGTGCGCGTCGACCGCTCCGCCGCGATCTTCACCAGCCCGCGGCTCGTGCGCTTCACCGAGATGGAGTACTCGCTCCCGCGCGAGCGCACGGTCGACGCCGTGCGCGCCGTGCTCGACATGATCGAGCGCCACCGCTTCGCCGTGCCGTTCCCGATCGAGGTCCGCACCGTCGCCGCCGACGACGCGCTGCTCAGCACCGCCGCCGGCCGCGACAGTGGGTTCGTCGCCGTGCACATGTTCGAGCGGATGGACTGGCGGCCGTACTTCCAAGCCGTCGCGGCGATCATGGACGAGCTCGGCGGGCGCCCGCACTGGGGCAAGCGCCACTTCCAGACCGCCGACACGCTGCGGTCGCGCTACCCCGACTGGGATCGTTTTCAGTCCGTGCGTGCGCGTCTCGACCCCGACGGACGGTTTGCCAACGAATGGACCGACCGCGTGCTCGGTCCGGCCGGAGATCGGGCCGCATGGCAGAGCGCTTGACCGAGCGCGGCCCGCGAGGCGCTTCGGCTGAGCGTGCCGACAGTGCCGACAGCACCGAGCGTGCTCGACGCGAGCGCGAGCACGCACGCCTGGAACGGGCGACCGACGCGCTCGACGCGCCGTTCGCGCTGATCGACCTCGATGCGCTGCGCGCGAACGCCGGCGACCTCGAACGGCGGGCCGCAGGGCTGCCGATCCGGCTCGCCAGCAAGTCGCTGCGCTGCCGCGCGCTGCAACAACTCGTGCTCGAACGCGCCGGCTTTCACGGAACGCTCGCCTTCACGCTGCCCGAGGCGCTGTGGCTCGCCTCGCACGGCGTCGACGACATCCTGGTCGCCTACCCCACCGCCGACGCCAGCGCGCTGCGCGAGCTCGCCGAGCGCTCGCCCGCAGCCGCCGAGCGGATCACCGTGATCGTCGACTCCGTCGAGCAGCTCGACTGGATCGACCGTGTCCTTGCGGGCACGGACGCCGGCGCGGGCGCGGGCGGCCGCGGCTCGGGCGGCTCGGGAGACGCGGGGGGCAGGGGCGAGCTGCGCGTGTGCATCGACGTCGACGCCGGCTGGCGTGCGCTCGGCGGGCGCGTGCGGGTGGGCGTCAAGCGCTCGCCCGCGCACACTCCCGCGGACGCAGCCGAGCTCGCGCGTGCGATTGTCTCGCACGGGCGCCTGCGCCTGGTCGGCGTGATGATGTACGAGGCGCAGATCGCCGGCGTCGGCGATCGACCGCCCGGCCGCACGTTGCGCGCGGTCGCGATCCGCGCGATGCAAGCGCTGTCAGCTCGCGAGCTGCTCGTGCGGCGACGCGCGGTCGTCGACGCCGTCCAGGGCGTGCTCGCGGCCGCCGGGCGGCCGCCGCTCGAGCTCGTCAACGGCGGCGGCTCCGGCGACGTCGAGCTGTGCGCTCGCGACCGCGCGCTCACCGAGGTCACCGCCGGGTCGGGCCTCTATGGGCCGACGCTGTTCGACGCCTACCGCTCGTTCACGCCACGGCCCGCCGCGCTGTTCGCGCTGCCCGTCGTGCGCCGCCCCGGCGCCGGCGTGGCGACCGCGCTCGGCGGCGGCTACCTCGCGTCCGGCCCCGCCGACGCCGCGCGGCTGCCGCGCCCCTATCTGCCGCGCGGCCTGCGCCTGGACCGCCAGGAGGGCGCCGGCGAGGTGCAGACGCCGCTGCTCGGGCCCGCCGCCGACGAGCTGGCGATCGGCGATCGCGTGTACATGCGCCACGCCAAGGCAGGTGAGCTGTGCGAGCGTTTCGCGAGCGTGCACGTGCTCGACGGCGACGAGATCGTCGACGAGCTGCCGACCTACCGCGGAGAGGGACAATGCTTCCTGTGAGCACGCCCGTCGCCGGTCCGATCGAAGACGAGCTCGCCCCGCTGCTGCGCGAGGTGGTCGAGACGCTCGCGCCGGTCGACCGCACGCCGTGCTCGGCCGGCGAGCGCCGCGCCGCGGAGTGGCTCGCGGGCCGCCTGGGAGCGCACGAAGGGGGCGACGCGGTACTCGAGTCGGAGCCCTCGTGGGGCACGTTCCCGCCGACCGCCACCGGCCTCGGGCTGAGCGGGATGCTCGCGGCGGCGCTCGTCCTGAGTGGCCGGCGCTCGCTCGGCGCGACGCTCGCGCTCGCAACGTTCGCGGGGATCGTCGACGAGGCGCAGAACGGGCCGCGCGTGGTGCGGCGGCTGGTGCGCCGCCGGCGCGAGACGGTCAACGTCGTCCGGCGCGTCGGAGACGCCGACGCCGCTACGACGCTCGTCGTGATCGCACACCACGACGCGCCGCAGAGCGGAGTGATGTTCGATCAGACCCTGCAGCGACGGATCCACGAACGCTGGCCGCAGCTGCTCGACCGCTTCAAGACGCCGCCGCCGCAGTGGTGGGTCGGCCTCGCCGGGCCGACGGCGACGCTCGCCGGCGCGCTCACGCGGATCCGGCGGCTGCCGTGGGTAGCGCTCGCGATCGGCGCGCTCGCGACCGCGCTCGTCGCCGACATCTGGCGCAACGAGACCGTCCAGGGAGCGAACGACAACCTCTCGGGCGTCGCCGTGCTCGTCGGCCTGGCCGAGCTGCTGCGCGTCGAGCCGGTCGCCGGCTTGCGCGTGCTGCTCGTTTCGTGCGGCGCCGAGGAGACGCTGCAGGACGGGATCCGCGCGTTCGTCGCGCGTCACCGCGCCGAGCTCGACCCCGCGCGCACCGCGTTCGTCAACCTCGACACCGTCGGCTCGCCTCACCTCGTGTTGCTCGAGGGCGAGGGCCCGGTGTGGATGGAGGACTACCACGGGCCGTGGCTGCGCGACCTCGTCGAGGCGAGCGCCGAGCGGCTCGGAATCGGCCTGCGCCGCGGCTACCGCGCGCGCGCGTCGACAGACAGCGGCATCCCCAGCCGCGCCGGCTACCCGATCGCGACGCTCGTCTCGACGACCGACTGGCTGATGCCCGCGAACTACCACCTGCCCAGCGACGTGCCCGCGAACCTCGACTTCGCGAGCGTCGCCGACGCGACGCGCCTGACGCACGCGGTCGCGCTTGCGCTGCCCGACGCGCTCGCGCCAGTCGCACCGTCGTAGCAGTCTGTCTGTGCGAACGTGGAGCCGTGCCCGAGGGCGACACGATCCACAACGCGGCGCAGCGCATCCGAGCGGTGCTGCTCGACCGCGTGCCCGACGAGATCCGCACGCCGCACCCGCGCCACGGCGCCGACCGCTGGCCCGAGCGCCTGCAAGGGCGCGCGGTGCGCGGCGTCGACGCGCACGGCAAGCACCTGTTCGTGCGCTTCGACGGCGCGCTGACGCTGCACTCGCACCTGCGGATGACCGGCGCGTGGGGCGTGCACCGAGAGGGGACGCGCTGGAAGCGGGCGCCGCGCCGCGCATGGCTGGTGATCCGCGCCGGCGAGTGGAGCGTCGTCGAGTTCGACGGTCCCGTGCTCGAGCTGATGCGCGAGTCGCGCACGCGGTTTGACCGGCGCCTCGCCGCGCTCGGGCCAGACATCGTCGGCGAGCGCTTCGACGGCGACGCGTTCCTCGCGCGCCTGCGCGCGCAGGGCCCCGCGCGTACGATCGGTGACGCGCTGCTCGACCAGCGCGTGGTGGCCGGCATCGGCAACGTGTGGAAGTCCGAGTCGTGCTTTGCCGGCCGCGTCAGCCCCTGGCGCGAGCTCGCCCGCGTGGACGATGACGAGGCGCTGGCGATCGCCGAGTTCGCGCACGTGCAGATGAGTCGCTCTGCCGCCGCCGACGGCTTCAGCGCGCGCCCGCGCGCCGTCTACGGCCGAACCGGGCTCCCGTGCGAGCGCTGCGGCACGCCGATCCGCAGCCACGGCCAGGGCGACGACAATCGCACGACGTACTGGTGCCCCGGCTGTCAGACCTGAGCGGGCTGCGTCACGCGAGCTCTGCCAGCCTGCGCCCGGCCATCCGCAGCGACCGATGAGTCCGCGCTGAAACGATCGTCTGCAGGTCGAGGATGCGAGCGTCGAAGGAGTCCAGCAGGTTCTCGCCGGTCACGGCGTACGCCGGCACGCCCGACTGGCGTGCGCGCGTGGCGATCTCGAACGCGACCGTCCCCGCCAGCGTCTGCTCGCGCAGCCGCGGCTCGGCGATCACCACCGCGCGTGATGCGCGCAGGCGCGTGACGAAGGCGACCGCGCCGATCAGCGCGCGAGCGTCGGCGCTGTCCTCGTCGCCGTCGATCGCGCACTCGTCGGCGTCCCAGCCGCCGTCGCGCAGCCCCGCAGCAATGGCTTCGGCCACGCGCTCGGCGGGCAGCCGCTCGCCGAACGCGCGCGCCGCGACCAGCAACGTTCGCGGGATCGTCGGCTCGCTCGCGGCGGTCGGTCGGGACACGATCGGGCATCCTTCCAGCAATGGCCACCAAGAAGTCTGACGCCGCGACGATCGACGTCGCCGGGCACGAGGTGCGCGTGAGCAACCCCGCCAAGCCGTTCTTCCCCGAACGCGGCCTGACCAAGCTCGACCTCGTCAACTACTACGTCGAGTGCTCCGACGCCGTCGTGCGCGGCCTGCGCGACCGGCCGACCGTGATGAAGCGCTGGGTCGACGGCGTCGACGGAAAGCCGTTCTTTCAGAAGCGCGTGCCCGACGGCGCGCCCGAGTGGCTGCAGACGGCGACCGTCACGTTCCCCAGCGGACGCCACGCGCGCGAGCTCGTGCCCAACGACGCAGCGCACCTCGTGTGGGGCGTCAACCTCGGCGTGATCGACTGGAATCCATGGCCCGTGCGGCGCGACGATCTCGACCACCCCGATGAGCTGCGCGTCGACCTCGACCCGTGTCCCGACGTCCCGTTCTCCGAGGTCCGCGCCGTCGCGCTCGGCGTGCGCGAGGTGCTCGACGAGCACGGGCTCGACGGGTTTCCCAAGACGTCCGGCTCGCGCGGGATCCACGTGTACGTGCGGCTGGCCGGCCAGCCCGACTTCCTGCAGGTCCGCACGGCTGCGCTCGCGCTCGCGCGCGAGGTCGAGCGACGGATGCCCGGCCGCGCGACCAGCCGCTGGTGGAAGGAGGAACGCGTCGGCGTGTTCATCGACTACAACCAGAACGCGCGCGATCGCACGATCGCGTCGGCGTACTCCGTGCGAGCCGTCCCCGATGCACGTGTGTCGTGTCCGCTGGAGTGGGACGAGGTGGCCGACGTCGACCCGGGCGAGCTGACGCTCGAGACGGTGCCCGCACGCCTGCGCGAGCGCGGCGACCCCTCGGCAGCCATCGACGACCATCCGGGCCGGCTGGACTCGCTGCTCGAGCTCGCCGCGCGCGACGAGCGCGAAGGGCTCGGCGACGCGCCGTGGCCGCCGCACTTCGCAAAGCAGAAGGGCGAGCCCAAGCGCGTGCAGCCGAGTCGCGCGAAGAAGGACACCGCGTGACGCTTGCGCTCGCGCCGCCGCTGAAGCCGCAGCTCGCGCTCTCGCGCAAGGCGCTGCCCGAGGGCGACGAGTACGTCTATGAGATCAAGCTCGACGGGTTTCGCTGCATCGCGTTCGTCGACGGTGACGACGTGTTCCTGCAGTCGCGCAACGGCAAGCCGCTCGGCCGCTACTTCCCCGAGCTCGCGCTCCCGCACGGGCGCTACGTGCTCGACGGCGAGATCGTCGTGCGCGACGCAACCGGCCACGAGGACTTCGACGCGCTCGGCCAGCGGATCCACCCGGCAGCCTCGAGGATCGAGCGGCTCGCGGCCGAGACGCCCGCCGTGTACGTCGCGTTCGACCTGCTCGCGCGCGACGACCGCGCCCTGCTCGACCTGCCGTTCACCGAGCGCCGCGCAGCGCTCGAGGCGCTGCTCGCGCAGCCCGACTTTGCCGGCGCCTCCGTCAAGCTGATGGCGACCGCCGACACCGAGGCCGCCGCCCGCGAGTGGCTCGCGCACGCCGAGGGCGCGATCGCCAAGCGGCGCGACGCGCCGTATCTGCCGGGCGAGCGCAAGGGGATGTTCAAGGTCAAGCGCGTGCGGACGATCGACGCCGTGATCGTCGGCTGGCGTCCGGGCAAGGAGCCCGGAACCGTCGGCGCGCTGATCCTCGGCCTGTACGACGGCGACGAGCTGCGCGTCGTCGGCCACTGCTCGGGCCTGTCCGCCGCCGAGAAGCGCCGCCTGCCCGGCTTCCTTGCGGAGTACGAGACCGGCGAGCGGGGCTCGGGCGACCCAAGCCGCTGGAGCGCTGGCCGCGACCTCGAGTGGATCGGCCTGCGCCCGGAGCTCGTCGTCGAGATCGACTTCGACCACGTCTCCGCCGGGCGGATCCGCCACGGGGCCAAGCTCAAGCGCTGGCGCGACGACAAGGACGCGCGCCAGTGCACCTACGATCAGCTCAACTAGGATCGGTCTCATGACCAGCGACACGGCGACCGTTGCCGAGGAGGAGTACCTGCAGATCCTCTTCTGGCTGCACGAGGCCGGTCTGCCGATGACCGGGGCGAACGTCGCGCGGGCGATGCAGCTGTCGGCGCCGACGGTCCACGAGATGGTCGGCCGCCTCGAGCGCGACGGCTACATCACGCGCGACAAGGGTCGCACGATCGCGTTCACGCCGTCAGGCGTCGAGCACGCCCAGCAGATCGTCCGCCGCCACCGCCTGATCGAGCGCTTCCTCACCGACGTGCTCGGCGTACCGTGGGACGAGGTTCACGAGGAGGCTGAGCGACTCGAGCACGCAATGTCGCCGGTGCTCGAGGAACGGATGCTCGCCGCCATCGGCGACGCCAAAACGTGCCCGCACGGACACCCGATCGTCGTTGGCGCACGCCTCGCCGGCGTCCCGCTCGGGGACGTCGAGGTGGGCGCGACCGTACGAATCCTGCGCTTGGAGAACGAGGCCGAGGACCTGCTGCACTACCTCAAGGCGTCCGGCATCGAGCCCGGCCTCGAGGGCACCGTGGTCCAGCGCGACGACCACCAGGTCGTCGTCGAAGCCGCCGACGGCAGCCGTCGCGCGGTCACGCCGAGCGTCGCCGAGACCGTCTCGGTGATCGCCGATCCCTCGCCGCCGGAGCGCACCGCGCTGCCGGATCAGCTGGTGCTGGGCCAGCGCTACGGCCGTTAGAGGGACCGGTACGCGGCCGCGAGGCGGGCCACGCCGTCCTCGATCTGCTCGGGCGTGACGCCCGAGTAGGCCAGGCGCAGCGTGTTCTCGCCGCCGTCGAGCAGGAAGTCGGTCCCCCTGACGAACGCGACGCCGAGCTCGGCCGCGGCGTCGAACAGCCGCGCGACGTCGGTACCCGGTGGGAGCGTCACCCACATGAAATAGCCCCCCTCTGGCTGGACGAACTCCGCCTCGGGCAGCTCCCGGCGCAGCGCCTGCGCAAGCGTCAGCGCGCGCATGGCGAGCGCCGTACGGACGGTCTCGATCGAGCGCTCGATCGCGCCGGACGCGCAGAACTCGTACACGATCGACTGCGCGACCATGTTCGGCGAGATGTACGTGCCGGTCGCGATCCGTGCGATCGCGGCGATCACGTCCGGCGGCCCGACGAGGTAGCCGACGCGGATGCCGGGGCATACGGTCTTTGAGAACGACGACGCGTAGACGACGCGCTCGGGGTCGATCGACAGCATCGTCGGCAACGATTCGCCGCTGAAGCGCAGCGCCACGTACGGGTCGTCCTCGAACACGAGAAAGCCGTGGCGCGCGGCGAGCGCGAGCAGCGCGTGGCGCTTGGCCAGCGACAGCGTGTACCCGGCCGGGTTCTGGAAGTTGGGGATGATGTGCGCGAGCGTCGGGCGGATCGAGCCGGCGCCGAGAGCGCGCGCGAGGATCTCGGTGTCGATCCCGTCGGGCTCCAGCTCGATCGGGTGCAGGACGGCGCCGCGCTCGCGCAGCGACAGCAGCGTGCGGTCGTACGTCGGGCGCTCGACGATCACGTCGTCGCCGCCGCGCACGGCGTGGTCGAACAGGAACGCGTCGGCCTGCATCGAGCCGTTGGTGACGAGCACCCGCTCGGGGTCGACCCCGTGGCGGTCGGCGATCCACGCCCGCAGGCGCGGGTAGCCGACCGACGTGCCATACGCCGTCGTGCCGGCCGGGTCGCTCTCGAACGCTCGCACGGCGGCGTCGCGCAGCCCGTCGACGTCGACGATGTCGAGCGACGGAGCGCCGCGCGCGAAGGAGATCGCAGGTCCGGTCGGGGCGGGCACGGCCGGGTAGGTTATGCGTCCGAGCAGCTCGTCGTAGTCATGCGTCAGCTCGCGCGCCGTGCGCTCGAGGCGCTCGCGGAAGCGCAGCAGCTCGGCGGCGCTCGGCGTCCGATCGGCCTCGGCCGGGGGTCGGCGCCCGAACGTGCGCCGCTCGCGGGCGCTCGCCTCGCGATACGCGGCCTCGTCGGCGGCGGGCTCGGTCGTCACAAACGCGCGATCGGGCGACGTGCTCGTGGCGACTTGCGATGCGGTTGGCAGTGGCGTTGCGGCGGACACTTGCGCCTCGCTGGGCGCGCGGGTTTCGTCGGCCTCGTCGACCAGGCGGCCAGGGCCTGTCACGCTCGGCGCTTGCGGCGGCGACTCGGCCGCCGAGGAGCCCTCCTCGCCGAGCCCGCTGAGCACGCGCTCGAGCTCGCGCAGCTTGCGCTCCAGCTCACCCAGCGTCTCTGCGGTCTCACGGTCCACGAGCGCCAAGCCTAGCGGCGCCGGCGTGGGTCGTCAGGCGCCGACGGACGCTCGGCCGAGGACCTCAACGGCGATCGCAGCCGCCTCGGTCGGCGTGCGCCCGACGCGCACGCCCCTGGCTTCGAGGGCCTGCGCCTTCGCCGCGGCGGTGCCCGAGCTGCCCGAGACGATCGCGCCGGCGTGGCCCATCTGCTTGCCGGGCGGCGCGGTGAAGCCGGCGATGTAGGCGACGACGGGCTTGCTCACGTGCTCGGCGATGTACTCCGCCGCCTCCTCCTCGGCCGAGCCGCCGATCTCGCCCGACAGGACGATCAGCTCGGTCTCGTCATCGCCCTCGAACAGCTCGAGGATGTCGACGAACGACGAGCCCGGCACCGGGTCGCCGCCGATCCCGACGATCGAGCTGCAGCCGAATCCGGCGCGCGCGATCTCGTTTCCGATCTGGTAGGTCAGCGTTCCCGAGCGCGAGACGACGCCGATGTTGCCGCGCTCGAAGAAGGAGGCAGGGATGATTCCGACGTTGGCCTTGCCCGGCGAGAGGATGCCCGGGCAGTTGGGCCCGATCAGCCGCGTCGCGGCGTGGTCGCGCTTGAGGATGTTGTAGACACGCAGCTCGTCGTGCGCGGGGATTCCCTCGGTGATCGCGATCACGAGCTCGACACCCGCCGCGGCGGCGTCGAGGATCGCGTCGGCCGCGAACGGTGGCGGCACGAAGATCATCGCGGTGTTCGGCTGGACCTCCGCGGCGGCGTCGGACCAGCTGTCGAACACCGGGATCCCCTCGACGTCCTGGCCGCCCTTGCCCGGCGTGACGCCGCCGACGACGTTCGTGCCGTAGGCGCGGTCGTTCAGCGTGTGGAACGTTCCCTGGCGGCCGGTGATGCCGGCCACGCACAGGCGGGTCGACTCGTCGACGAGGATCGACATCAGGAGGTCGCCCCCGCCGCCTCGACGCTTTCGCCGGCTGCGAGCGCGACGACCATCTCGGCCGCCTCGCTCATCGTGCTCGCGGCATGCACGTTGGGCAGGTCCGCCTCCTGCAGCAGGCGCCGGCCCTCTACGTCGTTGGTGCCGTCGATGCGTACGACGAACGGCACTGCAGGCTTGATCGCTTCGAACGCCGCGATCAGGCCCTTCGCGACTTCGTCGCCGCGCGTGATCCCGCCGAAGATGTTGACGAGCACGGCCTTGACGGCGTCGTTGGCGAGGATCAGGTCGACCGCCTGCTTGATCGTCTCGGCGTTGGAGCCGCCGCCGGCGTCGAGGAAGTTGGCGGGCGAGCCGCCCGCCTGAGCAACGACGTCGAGCGTCGACATGACGAGCCCCGCGCCGTTGCCGAGGATCCCGACGTCGCCGTCGAGCTTGACGAACTGCACGCCCTCGTCCTTGGCGCGGCGTTCGAGCGGATCTTCGTTCTCGCGGTCGGACAGGCCCTGGTTCTCGGGGTGGCGGTAGAGCGCGTTGCCGTCGAGCGAGACCTTCGAGTCGAGCGCCTTGACCTCGCGCTCGGGCGTCACGACCAGCGGGTTGATCTCGGCCAGCGTCGCGTCCTCCTGCAGCCACACCTGATACAGCGCGACGAGCGCGCCGGCGACGCCGTCGACGACATCCTCGTCGGCCCCTCCGACGGTCGCGATCTGCACGGCCTGCGCGTGCGACAGCCCGTCGAGCGCGTCGACGTGCTGGCGGATCAGCTTCTCCGGCGTCTTCTCGGCCACCTCTTCGATGTCGACGCCGCCCTCGGTGCTGAACATCACGAGGGGCTGCTTGGCCGAGCGGTCGAGCAGCACCGACGCGTAGTACTCGGACGCGATGTCCGACGCGTGCTCGATCCACAGCGTCCGAACGACGTGTCCGGAGATGTCCATCCCGAGGATGTTGGTCGCGTGCTCGCGCGCCTCTGACTCATTCGACGCGAGCTTGACGCCGCCGGCCTTGCCGCGGCCGCCGATCAGGACCTGCGCCTTGACGACGACCGGGTAGCCGACCTCGTCGGCGGCGACGATCGCGTCCTCGACGCTCGTCACGGCTCGACCCTGAGACACCTTCAGCCCGTGGCGGGCGAACAGCTGCTTGCCTTGGTACTCCAACAGATCCATGCCGGCGCGCCACTCTAACGCAAATCGGCCACCCGGCTGCAATGCGGCCAGGCGCCGCGGGGCCCAGCGCGCTCGGCGGCCGCGGCGCGGCATAATGCCCGCCGCATGCCAATTCCGAAGAACGTCACCTTCGTCACCTTCGACGTGTACGGGACGCTGATCGACTGGGAGACGGGCATCTACGAAGCATTCGCGAAAGAGGCTGCCCGCGACGACTTCGAGATCGACCGCGCGCAGCTGATCCCGCTGTTCCACGAGATCTCGCGCGAAATCGAGGGGGGCTCCTACGAGCTGTACGCCGAGGTCCTGCGCCGCACCGCGATCGAGATCGCCAAACGGCTGGAGTGGCCGCTGGAGCCCTCGCGCTCGGGGTTCCTGCCCGACTCGGTGCAGCGCTGGAAGCCGTTCAAGGAGACCAACACGCAGCTGCAGAAGCTCTCAAAGAAATACAAGCTCGGGCTGCTGTCGAACATCGACGACAAGCTGCTCGGCCAGACGCGCCGCCACATCCCGACGGACTTCGACCTCGTCGTGACCGCCCAGCAGGTTCGCTCGTACAAGCCCGAGCCCGCGCACTTCACCGAGTGCGCGCGGCGGATCGGCGGCAAGCGCGGCTGGGTGCACGTCGCGGCGAGCCACTACCACGACGTCGTTCCGTGCGTCAAAGCGCGCGTCCCGGTGATCTGGGTCAACCGCAGCAAACAGGTGCTCGAGTCCTCGCAGAAAAAGCCCACGCTCGAGGTCGCCAACCTCAAAGAGGCCGCCAAAGCGCTCGGCGTCACCTAGGGGCGAGCCGGCATGGCGGCCTTCCAACCGTGACCGGCGCCCAGCTGTGAAGGCGGTCGCGCTGCACCGTGACGTGATCGTCGTCACGAGCCAGCTGTTTCAGGCGCACTGCGCGATCGTCCGCAACGACTCGGAGGCGTTCGCGATCGACTCGCCGGTGCTGCCCGAAGAGCTCGAGCTGTTGGCGTCGCTCGTCGAGCAGGCGGGCTTCCCCGCACCGCACGGACTGCTCGTCACCCACGCCGACTTCGACCACGTGCTCGCGCCGCTGGCCTTTCCCGAGGCGACGATCGGGTGCGCGCAGAGCACGGCCGCGCGCCTGCACGCCGAGCCGGGCGCCGTGCAGCGGGCGCTGCGCGACTTCGACGAACATCTCCAGATCGAGCGGCCGCCGCTGTCGCTCGGCGCCGTCCAGCCGCTCGCGGTTCCCGGGCGCTGCGCGATCGGCGAAGCCGAGCTGGAGCTGCACGAGGCGACCGGCCACACCGCCGACGGGATGGCCGTCTGGATCGGATGGGCGCGCGTGCTCGTGGCGGGCGACTACCTGTCGCCGATCGAGCTTCCGACGCTCGCCGAGGGGGACGGGATGATCGACGCCTACCTGGCGACGCTCGAGCGCCTCGAGCCGCTCGTCGCCGACGCCGAGCACGTCGTGCCCGGCCACGGACCCGCGCTCGACCGCGCGCGGGCTCTGTCGGTGCTCGCCGAGGACCGCGCCTACCTGATCGCGCTGGGCGAGCGCGGCGAGGGGGCCGAGCTGCCGCCGGCGCGGCGCTCGAAGGCCCAGCGCGATCTGCACGCGCAGAACGTCGCGCGCGTCGGCTAGCTCCGGGGGCGTCGGCGAGAGCCAGGGCTCGGCGCTCGGCCCTCGCGCTCAGCCCGGGCTCAGCCCTCGCGCTCGGCCGCGCTGGTGATGTTGGCCGCGGTGGTGATCGTCGCGATCGGCGCGCCCGCCTGGATCGGCTGTCCCTCGGCGATCGGCAGCTCGACGATCACGCCCGACTTGTGGGCTGTGATCTCGTTCTCCATCTTCATCGCCTCGATGATGCACAGCAGCTGGCCCTCCTCGACGGTGTCGCCCTGCTCGACGAGGACCTTCCACATGTTGCCCTGGAGCGGCGAGGGCAGGACGTCGGCGCCGCCACCGCCGCTCGAAGACTTCCGCTCGGCGCGTTTGGGTGCCTTCGCGCCGGCCGGCGCCGTCCCGTTGCTCGAGGCAACGCCGCCCCCGGCCAACGGGGGTCCGACGACGCGCACGTCAAAGCGCTTGCCCGAGACCTCGACCGAGTAGGTCTGCTCGACCTTCTCCTCGGCGCCGTCGTCGACCGGCGGTTGGGTCTTCTCGAACGCGAGCGTCTTCAGCCATTTCTTGTCCTCGAGCAGGTCCCTGCACGTCTCGCCGTTGGCCCACTGCTCGGTCGCGAGCAGCGCCTGGTGAAACGGGATCAGCGTCTTAAGGCCCTCGATCTCGTATTCGCCGAGCGCGCGCAGCATCCGCGTGGTCGCCTGCGCGCGGTCGGCGTCCCAGACGATCAGCTTGGCGACCATCGGGTCATACATCGGCGAGACCTCACCGCCTTCGGCGACACCCGAGTCGACGCGCACGCCCGGACCGGTCGGCTCCAGATAGCGGCCGATCTTGCCGGGTGCGGGCGCGAAGTTCTTCGACGCGTCCTCGGCATTGATCCGGCACTCGATCGCGTGGCCGCGCAGCTCGACGTCGACCTGTGCGTAGGACAGAGGCTCGCCGGCCGCGGCGCGGATCCCCTCCTTGACGATGTCGATCCCCGTCGTCATCTCGGTCACGCAGTGCTCGACCTGCACGCGCGTGTTCATCTCGAGGAAGAAGTACTCGGGCTCGGAGGCGCCCTCGCTCAGTGAGAACAGGCCCTCGATCGTGCCCGCGCCGACGTAGTCCACGGCCTTCGCCGCGTTCACGCCGATCTCCCCGATCCGTTCGCGCAGCTGCGAGTCGACGACCCATTCGGGGGCCGGCGACTCCTCGATCACCTTCTGGTGGCGACGCTGGATCGAGCAGTCGCGCTCACCGAGATGGATCACGTTGCCAAGCCGGTCGGCGAGGATCTGGACCTCGACATGGCGCGGGTCGTGCAGGTAGCGCTCGAGGTAGACAGTCGGGTCAGAGAAGAACTTCTCGCCTTCGCGGCTGGACCCCTCGAACGCGTCCGCGAGCTCGTCCTCGGAGAGCGCGACGCGAAAGCCCTTGCCGCCGCCGCCGCCCGCCGCCTTGACCGCGACCGGGAAGCCGATCTCGTCCTTGGTGATCCGCAGCGCGTCGGCGACCGTGGCGACCGGCTCGGTCGTGCCCGGCACGATCGGCACACCGGCGGCCTGCATCAGCTCGCGTGCCCGCGTCTTCGACCCCATCGCCTCGATCGCGCTCGCGGGCGGGCCGATGAAGACGATCCCCGCGTCCTCGCACGCCTTCGCGAACGGAGCGTTCTCGGCCAGGAACCCGTAGCCCGGGTGGATCGCCTCGGCGTCGGCGCGCCTTGCAACGTCGAGGATCTTCTCGATGCTCAGGTAGTTCTCCGACGCCGGGCCGTCGCCGATGTTGTACGCCTCGTCAGCGCGCTTGACGTGCGGCGCGTCGCGGTCGAGCTCGGAGTACACCGCGACGCTCGCGATCCCCATCTCCTCCAGCGCGCGCGCGATCCGGACGGCGATCTCCCCACGATTTGCAATCAAGACCCGGCTGAACATCGGCGGCGGCAAGCTTAGCGTTCCGCTGCCGCCCGGCTGGGGGCCGGGCGGTCGGCTTCGGGCAATCGCGCTCGGCCGGGGGCGAGCGTCAGGCCCCGGCGCCGGCGATCAACCCCGCGCCGACCGTCTCGTTGCTGTCCTGGTCGATCAGGATGAAGCTGCCGGTCCGGCGGTTGCTCGCGTACGGGTCGAACGCGAGCAGGACGCTCGTGCGGAGGTGCACGCGGCCGATGTCGTTCAGCGCGAGCCCGCTCGCCGGCTGTGTGCGCTCGAGCGTGTGCACGTCGACGACGTCGTCGATCTGCTCGACGATCGCGGTCGCGTTGCGCGAGGTGTGCTTGAGCGCGTAACGGCCGCCCGGCTTCAGCGGCGTGTCGGCCATCCAGCAGACGTCCGCGCGCAGCTCTCGCGCGACAATCGCCGACTCGTCGGGATGGCAGATCAGCTCGCCGCGCGAGACGTCGAGCTCGTCCTCCAGGCGCAGCGTCAACGACATCGGCGCGATCGCCTCGTCGAGCTCGCCGTCATACGTGTCGATCGCTGCGATCCGCGTGACGGCGCCCCCGGGCAGCACGGAGACCTGATCGCCGCGGCGCAGCGCGCCGCTCGCGAGCTGGCCGGCATACCCGCGATAGTCGCGCGCGTCGCCATTCGCCGGCCGCACGACCCACTGCACGGGGAAACGGGCGGGGCGGTCGAACGGGTGGTCGTAGGCGACCTCTACCTGCTCGAGCAGCTCCAACAGAGCAGGGCCCTCATACCACGCCATCGCCGGCGAGCGCTCGACCACGTTGTCGCCGTTCAGCGCCGAGATCGGGATGTACGAGATCTCCGGGCTCGGCGTGCGGACGGCGCCCGCTGCGGCGCTGCGGCCCGTTATCGCGCCGAGGCCGGTTGCAAAGGCGGCGAACTCGGCGACAAGCTCGTCGAAGCGCTCCTGGGAGTGCTCGACGAGGTCCATCTTGTTGATCGCGACGACCATCCGCGGGATGCCGAGCAGCGCGCTGATGAACGCGTGGCGCTTTGACTGCTCGGTGACGCCGCGACGCGCGTCGACCAGCACGACCGCGAGGTCCGCCGTCGACGCGCCGGTCACCATGTTGCGCGTGTACTGCTGGTGACCGGGGCAGTCGGCGATGATGAACCGCCGCGCGGGCGTCGCGAAGTAGCGGTAGGCAACGTCGATCGTGATCCCCTGCTCACGCTCGGCCTTCAGTCCGTCGGTCAGCAGCGCGAGGTCGAGCGCGCCCGCGCCGCCGCGCCGCTCGCTCGCAAGCGCGACGTGCTCGAGCTGGTCCTCGAAGACCTGCTTGGAGTCGAACAGCAACCGCCCGATCAGCGTGCTCTTGCCGTCATCGACGGCGCCGGCCGTCGTAAACCTGAGCAGATCCAGAGTCATCGGGCGCGCGGCCGTGGCGACGCAGCGCGCGAGACAAATATGAGCGGCCGAAGGCCGCGATCACGGCCGCCAGGAAGGCGGACGTTCACATCAAACGGGAGGCGGGATGCCGACCGGAGCATCCTAGAAATACCCGGCCTTCTTGCGGTCCTCCATCGCGGCCTCGGAAACGCGGTCATCCGCGCGGGTCTCACCGCGCTCGGTGATCCGCGTGGTGGCGATCTCGGCGACGACCTCGTCGAGCGTGCTCGCCTGCGAGAGCACCCCGCCGGTGCAGCTCATGTCGCCGACGGTGCGGTAGCGGACGGTCTCGGAGAGGACGTGCTCGCCGTCGATCAGCTCGGTGCCCTCGCGCCAGGCGTAGAGCATTCCATCGCGGCGGAATACGTCGCGCTCGTGCGAGAAGTAGATCGACGGGACCTCGAGCCCCTCGGAGTCGATGTACTCCCACACGTCGAGCTCGGTCCAGTTGGAGATCGGAAAGACGCGGACGTTCTCGCCTTTCTTGACGCGGCCGTTGTAGAGGTTCCACAGCTCCGGGCGCTGGTTCTTGGGATCCCACTGGCCGAAGTCGTCGCGGAATGAGAACACGCGCTCCTTCGCGCGGGCACGCTCCTCGTCGCGCCGGGCCCCGCCGAACGCGGCGTCGAAGCCGTGCTCGGCGATCGCGTCGAGCAGCGTGACCGTCTGCAGCTGGTTACGCGAGGCGCGCGGGCCGGTCTCCTCGACGACGCGGCCTTCGTCGATCGACTGCTGCACGCTCGCGACGATCAGCCGCTCACCGAGCTCGGCGACGCGGCGGTCGCGAAACTCGATCACCTCGTCGAAGTTGTGTCCCGTGTCGACGTGCATCAGCGGAAACGGGAACGGCGCCGGTCGAAACGCCTTCTCGGCCAGGCGCAGCAGCACGATCGAGTCCTTGCCGCCGCTGAACAGCAGGACCGGGCGCTCGAATTCGGCGGCGACCTCACGCATCACATGGATCGCCTCGGACTCGAGCGCGCGCAGGTGGCTCAGCTGAGGGCGCGTCGCGACGGCCACGCTAGGCGGAGGGGTCGATCACTTCGACGTGGATCCCACACTCGGTCTTCTCGGTGCCGGCCCAGCGTCCCTCGCGGCCGCTGCCGGGCTGAGTGCACGGCGCGCAGCCGATCGACTCGTAGCCCTGATCGTGCAACGGGTTGTACGGCAGGTCGCGCTCGTTGATCCGCCGCCACAGGTCCTTGTCGGTCCAGTGCGCGAGCGGGTTGTACTTCCAAAGGTTGCGCACTTGGTCGCGTTCGATCAGCTCGGCGTCGGCGCGGGTGGGCGACTGCTCGCGGCGGATCCCGGTGATCCAGCCCTCGGCGCCGCTCAGGGCCCGCTCGAGCGCGGCGACCTTGGCGACCGAGCAGCAGTGGTCGGGGCCGCTCCACGGCGCGTCTGGGCTGCTCGCGTCGACGACCTCGATCTTCACGCCGAAGCGCTCCTCAAACGCGCGCCACGTGTGCAGCGTCTCGTCGAACAGCACGCCGGTGTCGATCGTGACGATCCGGACCGTGCGCCCGGTGCCCTGGTCGAGGCGCAGCAGCTCGTCGATCAGCACCGACTCCTCCTTCTGGAAGGAGCACAGCAGGACGGCTTGAGCACCGTGACGCGCGGCCTCGCGCAGCGTGTGCGTGAGGCTCGGAGCCGGGTCGAATGTCGAGCCCTTAGGGGCCAAGTCGCTGTTCAGTTGAAGTGGAGGTGTCATCTAGTCGCTTTCGCCGTGCTGTCCGCATCCGTTCTATACCGCGCACTCGCCCTCGCCGCGAACTACTTCGAAGGGGACGTCGCGATTCCAGTCGATGAACTGGTTCATCTTCTCCAATCCGAAATCGACCGGCATCGACAGATCCTTGACCGCCGCCTCGAGCTCGCCGGTGCCGACGCGCGCGAGGTACTCGTTCCACTCCTCGCCGTCGTGGCGGTTGGTCTCATACTGGCGAATCCAGCGCTCGATCGCGTCGGGTACGCGCTTTGAGGGCAGGCGCAGCTTCAGGCGCGTGCCGAACTGGACCTCGCCGCCTTCGAACACCCCGCCGATCAGCGGGATGTACGCCGGGATCGTGTGCTCGCCGACTTTGATCGACGCGCCGGTGAAGCCGATGCTGGCGACGTGGTGCTGGCCGCAGCCGTTCGGGCAGCCGCTGATCTTGATGTTGAGCTTGCGCGTGAGCTCGTCGGTGATCTGCATCGCTTCGATCCGCTGTTGCACCGCCTCGTTGAGACCCATCGAGCTCGTGATCCCGAGCTTGCACGAGTCGGTGCCGGGGCACGAGACGACGTCGTCGATTTCGCGCGAGCCCGCCGCGCCCAGCCCGAGCCCCGACAGCGCCCGCCATACGTCGTAGACGCACTCGTGACGCACCCAGCGCAGGACGATGTTCTGCTGGACGGTCGAGCGGGCATAGCCGCCGGCGAAGTCGCGCATGACCTTCGCGAGGCCGCGGAACTGCTCGGGTGTGAGGTCGCCGCGCGTCACCTTCACCTCGACCGTCACGAAGCCCTCCTGCTTCTGATCGCGGACGTTGGCGGCGCGGAAGCGCTCGAACTCGGACACGTCGCCGTTGGGGCTGCCGTAGCTCTGCGGAGGCCCTGGCGCGCCCTCGCGCTCGTCGTCTGAGAACAGGCGGTGCTCGATCGAGAAGTCGCGTTCGGCGACCCAGTCGCCCTGCAGCTCCTCCTCGGCCTGCTTGCGCAGCTCGTCGATCCCGTACTTGTCAACGAACACCTTGATCCGTGCGCGGGCGCGATTCACGCGCAGCCACTCCTGGCGGTCGAAGATCCGCATGACCGCCTCGGTCTTCTTCAGGTATTCGCCGTTGTCGAGCTCGAGGAAGTCATAGAGGACGGGAGCTTTGCGCGGCATGATCGACGTGCCGCCGCCGACGAGCATCTCGACGCCGCGCACGTCGCCGCGACCCTCGATGTTCCTGACCTTCGCGCGAAACGCGACGTCGTGGATTTCGGAGATCGCGCGGCCCTCGGAGCTCGCGTCGAAGGCTGTCTTGACCTTGCGCGGCATCCCCTGTGTCGTCGGGTGGCGCACGAAGTAGCGCACGTACGCGCCGGCGTACGGGGTCAGGTCGAACAGCTCGTCGCTGGCCACGCCGGCCCACGGATCGCCGGTGACGTTGCGCATCGTGTTTCCGCAACCCTCGCGGCTGGAGAGCCCCGACTCGCCGAGCTCGCGGATCAACTTCTCCGCGTCGACGAGCGGAACGTGGTGCATCTGGATGTTCTGGCGCGTCGTGATGTGTCCCTTGCGGAGTGGCACGTACTTCTCGATCACGTCCGCGAACGCCTCCATCTGCTCGGGCGTGACGCCGCCGAACGGCAGCTTGACACGGATCATCTGCACGTCGGCCTGGCGCTGGCCGTAGACGCCCTGCTTGAGGCGGAACTTGATGAACTCGTCCTCCTCGATGTCGCCAGCGAGGAATTTCGTCGCCTCCGTCTTGAAGTCGTCGTACTCGCGCTGGAGGATCGGGATCACGTGCCCAGGGACGTTCCGGAGCACCTCCGGGTCCTCGAGCGTGCCGCGCTGGGCAGGTACGGAAACTGGCTCCATCTACGAAAAACCTCCTGGTGCGGGCGCCGCGTCCCGGACGCGCTCGACGTCGCCACCGGGGTAGAGGGGCATTGAGGCTAAAGCCTAGCGACTTTCAGGTGTTTATCCAGGGGTCCGGCAGATCG
>DASXIJ010000028.1:0-21831 GCA_036498045.1 Solirubrobacteraceae bacterium | reverse complement strand
TGCTGTACACGGTCGGCGCGGTGATCTACGCGAGCGGCAAGCCGAACCCGTGGCCGAAGGTGTTCGGCTACCACGAGGTGTTCCACACGCTCGTGCTCGCGGCCGCCGGGCTGCACTACGCGGTGATCGCGTTCGCCGTGCTGCCGCGCGGCTAGGAGTCGCCGAGCTCTCGCTCGAGCACGCGCTCGCCCGCTCGCCGCTTGGCTCGCGCCGGGACGAGCTTTGCAAGCTGCGTCCGGTGCCCGGCGATCCAGCGGTATCCGCGATCGGTCAGGCCAGGCACTCGTGCGAGGACGGCTGACGGAACACGGCCGTTGGGCAGCATCGCGAGCAGCGGGGCGACCGCGGCGCCGCCGGAAAGGCGAACCCCGTCTGGGGAGATCAGGTGCCACGACGCGAGCCGCTCGGCGGGCGTGAGGTCGGCGAGCAGGTCGTCTGCGTCGGGGTGTTGGAGCGCGAGCGAGCGCAGGCGCCCGGCTCGATCCCGGCGAAGCAGGCCCGCGAGCAGCCAGACGCAGACACCGCAGTCGGCGTCGTAGAGGACGGTCGCGGGCTGGGCGAGCGAGCGCTCGACCGGCTGCCGGCTCGGGCCTGCGGAATCGGCGGCCGACATCT
The DNA here is from genome assembly GCA_036498045.1 of Solirubrobacteraceae bacterium. Taxonomy (GTDB): domain Bacteria; phylum Actinomycetota; class Thermoleophilia; order Solirubrobacterales; family Solirubrobacteraceae; genus Palsa-744. The sequence goes on along the minus strand of DASXIJ010000028.1, from coordinate 21,216 downwards.
ACGCGGGCGACGGCGTCGGCTCGTCCGCGCCGGAGCCGGTCTGCCAGTCGCGCCCGATCTGGCGCATCATCGCGGGGTAGACGATCACGTGGCGAAACGGCTTGATCGCGGCCATGTACGCGGCGCCGAGCAGCCCGTTCGGCTTGACGAGCACGGCCATCTGGCCGCGGTAGCCGCCGGCCCCATCGGGAACCCAGCCGAGGTGCATGACTCCGTGGACGGTGCGGTTGGCGATCTCGCCGGCCCACTCGTCGGGCAGCAGATATAGCGACGTGAACGGGAGCGTCCGGAAGTCGGGTCCGGGCGCGGCGTCGCGCAGGTCGTCGGGCAGGCGCTCGCGCAGCGTCGCCACGCGCGAGCCGACACCGGCGTCGGCGCGGTCCCAGCCGAGCAGCTCGCCAACCTTCATCCGAATCGCCCACAGCGCGCGAACGGCCGCGGACGGGCTGCGCGAGAGCGAGCCGGCTGCGACGCCGTGCACAAGCCGGGGGAAGTCGTCGCGGCCGCCCGGCGTCGGCAGCGCCCACACGTCGACCAGCTCGAAGTCGCGGGTGAGCTCGTGGATCCGCCAGGGCCGGGAGGTGTGCGCCGTATCGGGGAGCCTCATGCTGTGGCCTCGAGTCGATCGTGTGTACGAGCTCAGGATAGGCGGCCGACTCCGCGCCAGCCCGACGGCGCCCAGAGGATGCCGCTCAGACGAAAAGCTTGCGGCTGGGGCACACCCGCGCGAGCGCGCAGCGCGTGCATTCGGGTGAGCGCGCGTGGCAAGTGCGCCGCCCGTGGCGCAGCAGGTTGACGTGCAGCTCGAGCTCTTGTCCGGGCGGCGTCAGCGCGAGCATCTGGTCGTGCAGGCGCTCGAACGGCGCGCGTGGCTCGAGCAGGTGCAGGCGCGTGCCGACGCGCGACACGTGCGTGTCGACGGGGACGTCGCGCAGGCCGAAAGCGAACAGCAGCACGCACGCGGCTGTCTTGCGCCCGACGCCGGGGAGCGCGACGAGGTAGTCGCGCGCGTCGGCGAGCTCGACGCGCGGCAGCCAGTCGAGCGAGAGCTCGCCGACGACCGGGCCGTCCGTCGGGTCGCCGGCGTCGGCGCCTGGGCCTCGGCCGTCCGTCTCGTCGCCGGCGCCGGCGCGCGGCGCGGGCCGATCGGAGATCGCGCGCAGAATCGCCTGGATCCGCACGGACTTGACCTTGGAGATCCCGCCCGGGCGGATCGCCTGCTCGAGCTCGGCGACGGGCACGTCGCGCACGGCCTCCCAGCTGGGAAAGCGGTTGCGCAGGCGCAGGAACGCGACGTCGCGGTTGCGGTCGTTGGTCGACTGCGACAGGACGGTCAGCACCAGCTCGGCGATCGGGTGCCCGTGGGGACGCATCAGCGGGACGCCGTACACGTCGCGCAAGCGATCGCGGATCCGTACCACGCGCGCCCGTTCCGGCGGCGTCCAGGCGTCCGCGCGCGAGCGTGTTCGGGACCGGCGGGCGACGGGCGGCGTCATCGGCGCACGGCGGGCGTCTTCATCGGCGCACGGTATCCCGAGTTATCCTCGCGCGGTGCCCGACGTCAGCGACCGCAGTGGCGAGATCGGCGGGCTGCCCGTGTTCTGGCGCGAGGCGCCGAGCGACGGTGCGCCGGGCGACGGCACGGTCGGCGGCGGGCGCGAGGGCCGCGCCGTGCCGTTGTATCTGCACGGCGTCCCGACGAACTCCGACGACTGGGTCGCGTTCCTCGCGCGCAGCGGCGGGATCGCGCCCGACCTGCCGGGCTTCGGGCGCTCGGGCAAGCCGGGGTCGTTGCGCTTCACGATCGACGAGTACGCGGACTTCATCGAGGCGTTCCTCGACGCCAACTCGGTCGAGCGCGTGAGCATGGTCGTCCACGACTGGGGCGCGGTCGGCCTGGCGTTCGCCCAGCGCCACCCGCAGCGGATCGACCGGCTGGTCGTGATCAACGCGGTGCCTCTGCTGCCCGGCTACCACTGGCACCGCACGGCGCGGATCTGGCGGACGCCAGGGCTCGGCGAGCTGTCGATGGGCACGATCTCACGCCGCACGCTGCGACTGCTCTCGCGCGAGGGCAACGCGACGCCGGGACCGATGCCCGACGTGTGGCTGGACAGCGTGCTCGACCACTTCGACCAGGGAACGCAGCGGGCGATCCTGCGCCTGTACCGCAGCTCGCCGCCCGACGTGCTCGCGGCGGCGGGAGCGCGGCTCGGTCAGATCGGCGCGCCGGCGCTGGTCGTGTGGGGGATGAAGGACCCGTATATCCCGGCGCGCTTCGCGCAGGAGTACGCCGACGCGCTCGGCGGCGCCGACCTCGTGACGCTCGACGACGCAGGGCATTGGCCGTGGCTCGATCGCCCTGACGTGATCGACCGGGTCGTCTCGTTCCTCGCGGCCGCGCCACGGTGAGCGCGGTCGCGCCGCGCGGCGGCGAGGCGGCGGTGCGCCGCCGGCTGCACGATCTCTCGCCGCCCGCGCCGCCGGCCTGGCTGCTTGCCGCGGCGTTCGCGGTGGCGTACGTGATCGTCGCACCGATCAGCAGCGACCTCGCAGCGGCCGGGTACCGCAGCGAACTCGTCTCGCGCGCGGGGCTGACGCTGTGGGACAACGGGTGGTACGGCGGCCACCACGTGCTCGCGTACTCGGTGCTCGCGCCGGCGCTGGGGGCCGCGCTAAGCCCGCAGCTGCTCGCGGGCGCGTCGGCCGTCGTCGCGACCGCGCTGTTCGCCGTGCTCGTGCAGCGGCGCTACTCGCCGCGCGCGGCGTACGTCGCGACGCTGTGGTTTGCGCTCGGCGCCTCGGTCACGCTGCTCGCGAACCGCGTCCCGTTCGAGCTGGGGCTCGCGCTCGCGCTGGGCGCGCTCGTCGCGGCGTCGCGGGCCGTGCGCTCCCCGGCCCACGCCGGCACCACGGGTCGCACCCGTGCTGCGTCGCTCGGGCTCGCCGTCGCGCTGGCCGTGCTGAGCGCGCTCGCGAGCCCGGTCGCCGGGGCGTTCCTCGCGCTTGCGGCGCTCGCGTGGACGCTCGCGGGCGACGCGCGTGGCACGGGAGTCGCGCTCGCCGCGGCGGCGATCGTGCCGGTCGCGCTGCTCGAGGTCGCGTTCCCCGAAGGCGGCACGCAGCCGTTCGTCGCATCGGCCTTCTACCCGGCGCTCGCCGCCGTGCTCGTGCTCGCGGCGGCGCTGCCGGCGCACGAGCGCGTGCTGCGCGCGGGCGTGTTGCTGTATGCGCTGGTGATGATCGGCGCCTACGTGATCCCGTCGGCGGGCGGCGGCCACGCCGACCGGCTCGGGTCGCTGCTGGCGGGACCGCTGCTCGCGTGCGCGCTGCTCGGCGGCGCCGCGAGCTCTGCGCCTCCTGCGCCGACGTCGCGCCGTTGGCCCGGGTCGCTCGGCTGGCGTGGCTCGCTCGGCTCACCCGCGTCGGTCGGCTCGCGCGCGCGTGCCACGCGGCCGTGGCGCACGTGGGCGCTGGTCGCGCTCGCGCCGGCGCTGCTGTACTGGCAGGTGCGGGCGCCGATCGCCGACTTCGTCTCGGCGGCCGGGGATCCGGCGGCAAAGCGCTCGTACTACGCGCCGCTGCTGGCCGAGCTGCAGCGCCTGGGCATCGGCTACGGCGCGCGGCCGGCGCGGGTCGAGGTCGTGCCATCGCGCGACCACGCCGAGGCGCGCTGGGTCGCGGCGCGGGTGTCGATCGCGCGCGGGTGGGAGCGCCAGCTGGACACGTCGCGCGACGCGCTGTTCTACACGGGCGCCAAGCGGTTGAGCGCGGCGCGCTACGCCGCGTGGATGCGCGCGAACGCGGTTTCGTACGTCGCCCTGCCCGACGCGCCGGTCGACTACTCGGCGCGGGCCGAGGCGCGGCTCGTGCGCGAACGACCGCCGTACCTGGGCGAGATCTGGCGCTCGTCGCACTGGCGTCTGTTCGCGGTGGGGTCACCCCAGCCGCTGGCCCAGCCGCCGGCCACGCTGACGCGGCTCGGCGCCGACTCGTTCACCGTGACGGCGCCGGGCGCGGGCAGCTACGTCGTGCGTGTTCGCTTCACGCCGTACTGGGCGCTCGCGTCGGGGAGGGGGTGCGTGCGCCGCTCACGCGGCGGCTGGACGACGGTGCAGACGCGCGGGCCGGGCACGGTCGACGTGGCGATCGAGTTCTCGCTGTCACGCGTGTTCGAGCACGGGCCACGTTGCGACTGATCGCGCCCGTCCTCTAGGCTTCACATCGATGCTCGCCCGCGCTCGCGTTCTGCAGACGCGAGTCCTGCCGCACGGTTGGATCGACGCGATTCGGCAGGTCTCGCTGTTCACCGCCGCATATCTCGCGTACCGGCTGGTGCGAGGTTTGGTCGAGGGCGATGCCAACGCGGCGTTCGCACACGCGCGCGATCTGATCGCGATCGAGAGCAAGCTGCACCTGTTCGTCGAGCCGTCGATCCAGGCGTGGGCATCTGGCAGCCACGCGCTGATGGTGATCGCGAGCTGGCTGTACGTCAACGCGCAGACGTCGATCACGCTGAGCGCGCTGCTGTACCTGTACATGCGCCACAACCGCTCGTTCTACTTCGTGCGCAACATGTTCATGATCGCGATGGGAATCGCGCTCGTCGGCTACACCGTGTTCCCGACCGCGCCGCCGCGCTTCATGCCCGAGTGGGGCTTCATCGACAGCGTGTCGGACGTCACGGGCGTGCACGTCTCGCACGCGAGCGGCACGATGACGGCGCTGTTCAACCCGTACGCGGCGGTGCCGTCGATGCACGTCGCGTTCGCGCTGATGATCGCCTGGCCGCTGGCGAAGCTCGCCCAGCACAGCGTCGTGCGCGTGCTGTGGGTGGTGTATCCGTTCTTGATGACGTTCGTGATCGTCGTCACGGCCAACCACTTCATCCTCGACGCGCTGCTCGGCGCGCTGACGGCCGGCGCGTCGGCGTACGGCGCGCGCGCGCTTGCCCGGGCGCGTCCGACGGTATGGCGCTTCACGACGGTCACTCCGCAGATCAAGGCGAGCGGGTAGGCGAGCGCGGGCGGTGGCCCCACGGCAACACCCCTCGCCGCGGCGCGCGCGCCGCGGCGGCTACCGCGCGGGACGGGCCGGCGGCGAGCGGCGCCTGCGCGCGCCGATCGGCTCGGGCGAACGTCGCGCGCTCGTCCGCAACCGACTGGTCGAGTCGCGTCTGACGCCGAACGCGATCTCGCTGACTGGGCTCGCGCTGAACGTCGTCGCGGCGGTGCTCGTCTGGGAACAGCTGTTCTTCCTCGGCGGGATCGCGTTCATCATCGGCTCGATCATGGACACGCTCGACGGGCGCTACTCGCGAATGTCGGGCAAGGGCACGCCGTTCGGCGCGTTCCTGGACTCGACGCTCGATCGCGTCGAGGAGGGCATCGTGTTGACGTCGGTCGCGGGCTACTTCGCGCTGCGCGGTGACCGCGTCGCTGCGGCGGCCGTCGTCGTTGCTGTCCTCGCGTCGCTGATGGTGAGCTACACGCGGGCCCGCGCGGAGGCGCTCGGCGTCGAGTGCAAGGTCGGGATCGCCACGCGGCCGGTGCGCGTCGTGATCCTCTCGATCGGGCTCGTCTTCGCGCGCGGGGCGTCGCTCGGCAACTTCGAGCTGCTCAAGCCGGCCGTGTACGTGCTCGCGGGCCTCAGCCTGATCACCGTCGCGCAGCGGATCTGGCACGTCCGCAGGGAGCTCGTCGGCGCCGCCTAGCCACGATCGCGGTGTGACCAAAGCGGTGGCGCGGAGTAGTCTGCGCAAAGCCCAAGAGCTTCCACGACCGCGCCTCGGCCCCCCGCGCCGAGCCCTCAGCAAAGGAAATCTTCTCGTGATCAAGCAGCAGTCAAACGGCCGCGCTGGCCGACCCTCGATCGGCACCAACGGCGCGGCATCGAAGAACGGCGCCGCGCGCTATCAATCCGACAAGGTGCGCGTCGCGATCGTCGGCGTCGGCAACTGCGCGTCAGCGTTCGTGCAGGGCGTCGAGTACTACCGCGATGCCGACCCCAACGAGCGCGTGCCGGGGCTGATGCACGTCGATCTGGGCGGCTATCACATCCGCGACATCGAGTTCACGGCGGCGTTCGACATCGACTCCAGCAAGGTCGGCAAGGACCTCGGCGAAGCGATCTGGGCCGGGCAGAACAACACGATGAAATTCGCCAAGGTCCCGAAGAAGCTCGGGGTCCCGGTCCACCGCGGGATGACGCACGACGGCCTCGGCAAGTACCTCAAGGAGAAGATCAAAAAGGCGCCCGGCGAGACGGCCGACATCGTCCAGATCCTCAAGGACACGCACACCGACGTCGTCGTCTCATACCTGCCGGTCGGCTCCGAGGACGCGACCAAGTGGTACGTCGAGCAGATCCTCGAGGCAGGCTGCGGCTTCGTCAACTGCATCCCGGTGTTCATCGCGCGCGAGCCCTACTGGGACAAGCGCTTCAAAGCGGCCAAGCTGCCGATCGTCGGCGACGACATCAAGTCGCAGGTCGGCGCGACGATCGTGCACCGTACGCTCGCGCGGCTGTTCGCCGACCGCGGCGTGAAGATGCTGCGCACGTCGCAGCTGAACGTCGGCGGCAACATGGACTTCTACAACATGCTCGAGCGCGAGCGGCTGGAGTCGAAGAAGATCTCCAAGACCAACGCAGTGACGTCGATCATGGACGAGAAGCTGCCGGCCCAGGACGTGTACATCGGCCCGTCGGACTACGTCCCGTGGCTGACCGACCGCAAGTGGGCGCACATCCGCGTCGAGGGACAGGCGTTCGGCGACGTACCGCTGAACGTCGAGCTCAAGCTCGAGGTGTGGGACTCGCCGAACTCGGCGGGCATCGTGATCGACGCGGTGCGCTGCTGCAAGCTCGCGCTCAACCACGGCCTCGGCGGCCAGCTCGACGGCCCGTCGTCGTACCTGATGAAGTCGCCGCAGAACCAGCGGCCCGACGACCAGGCGCGCGAGGACACCGAGAAGTTCATCGCGAAGTACACGCGCCGCCCGGCGACGCGACCGCACGGCCGCAAAGCGCCGGCGCGGGCAAAGACCGCCGCCCGCGGCTGACGCCGGCGGGACTTCGCGAGGTCGGCCGCGCGATCGTCCGCGCGGCCGCCGCGGCGGCGCCCGTGCGGTCGCCGTGTCGGGCGCCCGTGCGGTCGCCCGATACGCGCGTGACGCCGCGCCGCTTATCCTGCTGACGTGGCATCGCCAAGGTTCGCCATCGCGCACGTCACTCCGTATCCGCTGGAGGCGGAGGAGAACGCGATCAACGCTTTCGTGCGCGAGGCGGCCGGCGAGCTGTCGCGCCGCGGGCACCGCGTGCTGATCCTCGCGCCGTCGCGTTCGCAGGAGCGGGTTCGCGACTCGCGCAAGGAGTTGCGCGCGGCGCGCGAACGGCCCGAGACCCTGCTCGACGCCACGGATCAAGGCACGCCTCGCGTGATCGCGGTCGGCGAGGTTCTCGACGTAGCCGGTACGTCGCGGCGCCCGTCGGCGCTGCCGATCGACGTCGCGCGGACGATCGAGGAACTGCTCGGAACGGTCGAGCTCGACTTCGTCCACGTCCACGAGCCGTTCGCGCCGAGCACGTCGAACGCCGCCCTGCGCCACTCGCGCGCCCTGAACGTCGGCTCGTTTCATTCCTCGACCGAGCGCCTATTGTCGACGCTCGTCGCGCGGCGCTTCGTCGAGAGCTTCCTCGGCAGGCTCGACGCGCGCACGGCGAGCCTCCCCGAGACGGCGGCGCTGATGCAGCGCCAGTTCCCCGGTGAGTACGAGCTGATCCCGGACGACGCCCCCGACGACGCCGCCGAGCGCTTCGAGCGGATCTACGCGAGGCTCGCGGCGCGGCGGCACTCGCGCGACGGCGACGCGGAGATCGCAGAGCGGCTGGCACAGCGCCCGCTGATCGACGTCGACCTGCACATGCACACCGACCACTCGCACGATTGCGCGACTCCGGTCGAGGTGCTGCTCGCGACGGCGCGCGCGCAGGGGCTCGGGGCGATCGCGGTCACCGACCACAACGAGATCTCCGGGGCGCTGGAGGCGCGCGCGCAGGCCGACGCGGCCGGCGTGAAGGTGATCGTCGGCGAGGAGGTCAAGACCGCCGACCAGGGCGAGGTGATCGGGCTGTTCATCGAGGAGAAGATCCCGCGCGGTCTGACGCTCGAGCAGACGGTCGCCGAGATCAAACGCCAGGGCGGCGTCGTCTACGTGCCGCATCCGTTCGACCGGATGCACTCGGTCCCCGACTACGAGAACCTGCTGAAGATCATCGACGACGTCGACGCGATCGAGGTCTTCAACCCGCGCGTCGCGATCGGATCGTTCAACGACGAGGCGGCCCGCTTCGCGGCGAAGTACCGGATCCCGGCGGGCGCAGGATCGGACTCGCACGTCGCACAGGGCCTCGGCTCGGCGCGCATCCGGATGCGCGACTTCGACGGGCCTGCCGAGTTCGTCCAATCGCTGCGCGGCGCGGAGATCGTCACCGGACGCTCGTCGCTGCTGTACGTGCAGGCGCTGAAGTTCCTGCAGACGCGCGCGACGCCGGCGGCCGCGCAGCGCGCAAGCCGCGCGCGCCGCGTCAAGCGCGTGCGCCGCTCCGCGGGAGGACGCGGGCGAGGCTAGGGCGATGGAGGAGCGGCCGTGACCGGGGAGCAATCCAGACGCGGACGTGCGCAAGGACTGATGCACGGTCAAGGACAAGCGCCGGTGTCGTCAAATCCCTCGGGGTCGATGCCCGTGACCGATGACGAGATCCGCGAGAAGTACCTCGAGCGGGCGATCCGTGAGCTGAACACGCTGACGCGCGAGCTGCAGTCGTGTCCGCACTGCCCGCGCGGCAACCTGATGCCGGTGCTCGGCTCCGGACATCCGCAGGCCGACATCATGCTGCTCAAGTACGCCGCGCTGCCGTCGGAGATCGAGGAGGGCGTCGCGTTCTACGGGCGCGCCGGCGGCGCGCTGATGAAGTCGCTCAAGCGCCTGCAGATCGACCCGCTCGCGGTGTACGGGACGCTGTGCGTCAAGTGCCCGCTGAGCGACTCGTCGCTGGCCGACCCCGAGTGCATCGCGCGCGTGGTCGGGGAGTTGGCGATCGTGCAGCCGAAGATCGTCGTCGTGATGGGCGAGGAGGCGCTCGCGGCGCTCAACGAGATGGAGATCGCGCTCGCGCACCCGATCGCCGCTCGGCTCGGCGAGATCCAGCAGCTGACGCCGACGATCGACGCGCTGTACGTGCCCAACATCGACGACTCGCTCGACGACCAGGCATCCAAGCGCGCGTTCTGGGAGTCCTTCCGCACGCTCGGCGACTGGTACGCCGCCCAGCCGCCCTACTGATCCGGCACGGCGGGAATCGCAGCACACCGGGCATGAGCGAGCGCAGGCGCTACAGCGAGGAGGAGTTCGAGGCGCTCGTCCGCTCGGCACTCGACGACCTACCGAGCGAGTTCCAGCGAGCCCTGGACGACGTCCCGATCGTCGTGTCAGACCGCGGCGCCGAGGAACACGCTTACGGGATGCACGTCGGCATGAGGATGGGCGGGACCGCGTACTTCGGAGGCGGCGGCCCACCGGAGGAGATCCTGATCTTCCGCGACACGCTCGTCCGCGACTTCGGCGACGACCCCAAGCGCCTGCGCGCCGCGGTCAAGCAAACTGTGCTTCACGAGATCGGTCACCACTTCGGGTTCGACGAGAGCGGCGTTCGCAAGCTCGGGCTGTGAGGACTTGCGCCACTCGCGCGCGCTAGCGGCGAGCGGCGCCGGCGCGGGTATACCGACCAGTTTTCCCGGCGCTGCGGATCCCGTGCCAAGGCGGTGACACGGTGGTAGCCTGGGCAATCGGCAGCGAACTTCAGGGGGTTTGCGAGAAGCGAGGGAGCCGAGCTATCCATCAGGTCGTCGGGGGTCGGCCGAAATGATGCATACGCCATTTGACATCACGCTGCGTTGGTCGGATGGGCAGCGCGCGATGGTCGTGTCAGGCGAGTTGACGCTTGAGACGGCGGCAGTCGTGCAAGCCCTGCTGGATATCGTCTGCGTCAACGATGCGACGGAGGTTGAGTTCGACCTTCGAGACCTGACCTTCATCGACTCGACCGGTATCGGCGTCATCATGGCAGCCAAGAAAGCTTGTGCAGGTTCGGGCTGCGGATTCTTCTTGATCCCGAGCAAGGCCCCTCAGCCGGCCAGGATCTGGGAGCTGAGCGGCCTGCAAGATCAGATCAGCTGGCGCGAGGGACCTGCCCCGAGCTCCAGTTCTTCGCGGGAGGGCTAGTCACCGTCGCCCTCATGCCCGGGCGATCAGACGACGATGACGACCTTGCCTAGCTTGCCGCCGGCCGCGAATCGGTCGTAGGCCGCCGCGGCATCGCTCAAGGGGAACGTGTCGGCGATCGGCACCCGCAGCGCGCCGATATCGAACAGCGGCAGCACCTCGTGTTCGACGAGGCGCGCGACGAGCGCTTTCTGCTCGAGCGGGCGCGCGCGCAGCGTCGAGCCGTGGATCCGCGCGCGCTTGCTCATCAGCGCGAGCAGGTTTATCTCGGTCTTGGCGCCAGCCGAGACGCCGATTACGGCGATCCGGCCGCCGGTGGCGAGCGCGTTCAGGTTGTCGGGCATGTTCGGCGCGCCGACGAGCTCGAGGATCACGTCGAACGGGCCATGCTCGGCGAAGCCCTCGCACGCGATCGCATCGGCGCCGAGGTCGGCGACCTCGGCGCGCAGCGACTCATCGCGCACGGTCGCCGTGACCCGCGCGCCGGCCGCGCGGGCGAGCTGGATCGCCGCCGTGCCAACGCCGCCGGCGCCGCCGTGCACGAGCAGGTGCTCACCCGGGCGCAGTTCGCCCTGGGTGATGAGCGCGTCGTGCGCGGTCGCGAAGACCTCCGGCACCCCGCCCGCGGCGACCCAGTCGAGCGCGTCGGGCACGGGCATCAGCTCGCGCTCGCGCACGACGCACAGCTCGGCCTGAGCGCCGCCGCCGACGATCGCCATCACGCGCGCGCCCAGCTCGAATCGCTCGGCAATGGGGCCGCGCGCGACGACCTCGCCGGCGAGCTCCATCCCGGGAATGTCCTGCGGCGAGTCGGGTGGGGCCGGGTAGAGCCCGCGCCGCTGCATCATGTCCCCGCCGTTCAGCCCGGCGGCGTGGACACGAACGAGCACCTCCCCCTTCCCGGGCTCGGGATCCGGGTGTTCCTCGATCACGATCTCGTTGTCGCGAATAGTCGCCGCGCGCACGGCCGCAGCCTACTCACCCCAGAGCGCGACGAGGGTCAGCTGCGCTCGAAGACGGCGACTGCCTCGATGTGGTGTGTCTGGGGGAACATGTCGACCGGGGTGACCTCGCGCAGCGTCCAGCCGGACTCGACCAGTTCGGCGGCATTGGGTGCGAGAGTCGTGGGGTTGCACGAGACGTAGACGATCCGCTTGGGGGCGCAGTCGACGATCCGGTGGACGACCTTCTTCGACAGGCCCGCGCGCGGAGGGTCGACGACGAGGACGTCCGGGCGCCCGGCGCGCGCAAGCAGCTCGGGCAGCGCCAGGCGTGCGTCACCGGCGAAGAAGTTGGCCTTGGTGATGTTGTTGGCGCGGGCGCCGGCGATCGCGTCTGCGACGGCCTGCTCGACGAGCTCGATGCCCCACAGCTCTCCCGCGCGCGGCGCGAGGGTGAGGGCGATCGTGCCGATCCCGCTGTATAGGTCATAGACGCGCTCCCACCCCTCCAGCGCGGCGTAGCGAGTGACGATCTCATACAGCCGCTCGGCCATCTCGGTGTTCGTCTGAAAGAACGCCTCCGACGAGATCAGCAGGTCGAGCTCGCCGAGGCGCTCGGGCAGCTTCTCCTCACCCCAGACGAGCTCGGTCTCCCCGCCGGCGGTCGTCTCGGCGAGGCTGTCCGACCGGGTCCACAGCACACCCGACAACGCGTCCCCGAGCGCTTTGCTCAGCGCGGCGGCAAGCTCGCCTGCGTCCAGCTCGCCGCGGGTCGTCACGATCCGAACCTGCAGCTGACCGCTGCGACGGCCTTCGCGCACGACGAGGTTGCGCAGGCGCGCGCGCCCGTCTGGCGCCGGGCCGGTGCGCTCGTCGCGGCGGTGATCGCGCCGTCGGCGCTCGCGCCCGCCCGCCTGGCCGTTCGGCCGCGCGGCGACGGGCTCGACGGCTGCAGGACGACCGCGATCCCACGCCGAAAGGCCCTGCTCGCGACACCACGCAAGCGCGACCTCCCGCGCAGTGTTGCCGCGCTCGCTGGCGAGCAGGCAGTCGTCGATCGGCGTGACGCGGTTGCCGCCCGCCGGCGCGTGAAAGCCGCACACGAGCTCGCCCGGCGCGTCGTCGCCATCCCCGTCGGCCTCGCCGAACGAGTACTCGAGCTTGTTGCGGTAGCGCCACTGCTCGACGGCCGGCACGATCTCGCGCAGCGCAAACCCGTCGAGGTGACCGATCCGCCGCAGCGCTTCGTCGACCTGAGCGCGCTTTACCTGCAGCTGGCGCTCGTACGGGAGCACCTGCCACGGAACGCCCGGGTGCTGCGCGAGCGGCTCGATCCGCTCGGGGCTCGGCTCGAGCACAGCGATCGTGCGGGCGTGAGCGTAGCTGCGCTTGCGCTTGTGCACGATCGCGCGAACGCGGTCGCCCGGGATCGCCCCGGCGACGAACACGACATAGCCGCCGTCGCCCAACCGCGCGACGCCCTCGCCGCCGAATGCGAGTGACTCGATCGTCAGCTCGAGCTCGTCACCGCGCTGCGGCCGTGCGGCGGGCTCGGTCAGCGTCGGCTGCACGTCCTCGCTCACGATTCCTCGACCAGCAGCTCGAGCAGCGCCTTCTGCGCGTGGCGGCGGTTCTCGGCCTGGTCCCAGATCCGCTGGCGCTCGCCGTAGAGCACCTCGGCGGTGATCTCCTCTCCAGGGTGCGCCGGCAGGTCGTGCAGCGCAAACGCGCCCGGTGCGGCGGCGTCGAGCAGGACGTCGTCGACGCGGTAGCCGACGAGCGCCTTGCGGCGCTCGGCGGCGCTCTGCTCGTCGCCCATGCTCACCCACACGTCGGTGTAGACGGCGCACGCGCCGGCGACCGCCTCGCGCGGGTCGCCGTACAGCAGCAGCGACCCGGCAGCGCCGGCCGGGGGCGCGAGATCGCCTTCGAGCTCGTAGCCAGGCGGCGACGCGATCGCCACGTCGAGCCCGGCGAGCGTGCCGAGGATCGCCAGCGAGCGCGCGACGTTGTTGCCGTCGCCGACGTACGCAAGGCGTAGCCCACCCAGCTCGCCGTAGGCCTCGCGCAGCGTCATCAGATCGGCGAGGGCCTGACATGGGTGGTGCTGCGCGGTGAGCATGTTGATCACCGGGACCGAGCTGTACGCGGCGAGCTCCTCGACCGTCTCGTGCGGGCCGGTCCGGACGCCGACCGCGGCGACGTGGCGCGAGAGCACGAGTGCCGTGTCGCGCAACGCCTCGCCGCGCGAGACCTGCAGCTCGTCGCCGCGCAGCACGACCGGGTGGCCCCCGAGCTCGTGCACGCCGACGTCAAACGACAGGCGCGTCCGCGTCGAAGGCTTCTCGAAGACGAGCGCGACGCTGCGGCCCTCCAGCACGCGCGACGACAGCGGCGCCGCCTTGAGCTCGAGGGCACGCGCGAGCAGGGCATCGAGCTCGGCGGCCGAGAGCTCGGCGCCCGTGAGAAATGACCGGGGCATGGACGAGCCAGTCTAGGCTAGGGTCAGCGCCCTCATGGGCATCCGCCTGGTCAGCTCGCTTGGGTGCATTGCGCTCGTCGCGCTCTGCGGGTGCGGCTCGTCGAGCGGCCCGAAGTCGAGCTCTACCGCCGGCGCCTCCGGCACGAGCGCCGCGACGACGGCGACGAGCGCGAGCACGTCAACGTCCCCGAGCGGCGGGCTGAAACTGACGACCAGGCCGAAGTTCGCTCAGGCGACCGGACCGGTCAGGAGCGGACTCGTGCGGATCGCCTACCGCAACATCGCGATCGCGCCCGACACGGTCCGCGTGAAGGTCGGCAGCACGATCCGGTGGACCAACTTCGACGACATCCAGTACAACGTCACCAGCGAGGGTGGCCCACAGCACTTCGCCTCGAAGCGCTTCGGCGAAGGCGGCACTTTCGAGATCAAGGCGCAGAAGCCCGGCGTGATCCACTACGAGTCGACGAACTACCCGGCGTCGATGAACGGGACCATAGAAGTCGTCAGGTAGCCGGCGCTACAGCTCGGGCAGACCCTCGTCGGGCGTCGACGCGGTCGCGTAGCGGCGGCGCGGGATCCGCCCGGCGCCGTGCGCGAGCCGGCCGGCCGCGACGGCCGCGCGCATCGCGCGCGCCATCCGCACGGGGTCCTGCGCGCGCGAGATCGCCGATGCCGCGAGCACCGCGTCGCAGCCGAGCTCCATTGCCAGCGTCGCGTCTGAGGCCGTGCCGATCCCGGCGTCGAGCACGACCGGCACGTCGACGGCTTCGCGGATCAGCGCGATGTTGTACGGGTTGCGGATGCCCATGCCGCTGCCGATCGGCGAGCCGAGCGGCATCACCGCCGCGCAGCCGACGTCCGCCAGGCGCCGCGCGAGCACCGGGTCGTCGGTCGTGTACGGGAGCACGACGAACCCGTCGTCGACGAGCTCCTCGGCCGCGCGCAGCAGCTCGGGCGCGTCGGGCAGCAGCGTGTCCTCATCGCCGATCACCTCGAGCTTGACCCAGTCGGTGTCGAACGCCTCGCGCGCCAGGCGCGCCGTCGTGACCGCGTCGCGTGCCGTGTGACATCCGGCCGTGTTCGGGAGCAGCTCGACTCCCGCCTGCGACAGAACGTCTGTCAACGACCCGCGCGCGTCGGGATCGACGCGGCGCAGGGCGACCGTGACGAGCTCGGCGCCGCTCGCGGCGATCGCCTCGGCCAGCGTCGCCAGCGATGGGAAGCCGCCGGTGCCGAGCAGCAGGCGCGACGCGAACGTGCGCTCGCCGAGGATCAGCGGGTCTAGGACGGCCGGCGCGCCGTTGCGTGCCGCGCGCTCGGCGTCTGTTGCGCTGTCGATCTGCTCGCGCATCCTCACCATCATCCGCCCTGCATCGCGGTCAGCACCTCCACGCGCGCGTCGTCTGCCAGCGCGAACGACTCCCAGCTCGCGCGCGGCACGACCTCGCCGTCGACGGCGACCGCCACCCCGCGCGCGTCGGGCGCGAGATCCAGGCGCGCGAGCACCGCGACGACCGTGTCGCCGGGCGCCACGTCGCACTCGCGCCCGTTCAGCGTGATCACGCGTGCACCGCCTGAAACCGCCGGGGCGCGCAGGCCGCAAGCAGTGGCGCGTCCTTGCTTTCCCCGCTGAGCAGACCGACGACGAGCTGCGCCGTCAGCGGCGCGAGCAGGATCCCGTTGCGGTGATGCCCGGTCGCCCAGATCAGACCGTCCAGCTCGCCGGGTCCGATCACCGGCGCGTTGTCGGGCGTCCCAGGGCGCAGCCCCACGCACAGCTCGTCGATCTTCAGCTCGCTGATCCCCGGCACGAGCTCGTGGGCGTCGCGCAGCAGCTCGTAGACCCCGCCGACGTCGGCCTGCACGTCAAAGCCACGCTCCTCGACCGTCGCGCCGAGCACGTAGCCGCCGTCGGCGCGCGGGACGACATAGCCGCCATCGAAGCGAACGACGCGGCTCAGCAGACCCGGGCCGGATGGGTCTCGCAGGCGCAGCAGCTGACCTCTGACCGGCCGCACCGGTACCGGCTCGCCGACGCCGGCGAGCTGCGCGCTCCACGCACCGCTCGCGACGACGACGTGCTCACCGGGAACGAGCTCGCCGCCGGCAGCGGCCTCGTCTGCGAGGAGCACCCCGACGACGCGCCCGGAGGCGTCTGACTGCACGCGCGCGACCGGTGAGCCCTCGCGCACCTGAACGCCGGCCGCGGCACATGCGGCGCGCAGCGCCGCGAGGACGAGCCGCGGGTCGACCGAGTGGTCGTCGGGCGCTTCCAGCGCCAGCCGCAGGGACGGCGCGAGCGCCGGCTCGCGCTCGCGTGCGTCGCTCGCACGCAGCCGCTCGGTGGCGAGGCCGAGCGAGTCGCGAAAGGCGATCTGGCGCTCGAGCTCGCGCGACTCGTCGGCGTCACGCGCAACCAGCAGCGTGCCGGTCCGCAGCAGGCCGACATCGATCTCGCCCGCCGCCAGAAGCTCCGCGGCGAACGCCGGCCACGCTTCGGCCGAACACAACCCCAGCTCGAGTAGTCGGCGCCCAGCCTCGCCGAACTCGACCTCGGCGACCGGTGCCAGCATGCCGGCGGCGACGTGCGAGGTTCCGGCGCCGGTCGTGTCGCGCTCGAGCACCGTGACCGTGAGCCCCCGTTGTCGAGCGCGCCAGGCGATCGACAGTCCGATCACGCCACCGCCGATCACGAGCAGGTCAGCCGGGCCGTGCGAGTTGGACATCACGCTGATGCTAGCCCGCATCTGCGCGCGCGACGCCGCGGCGCGGGGCCCTCTCGCGCCCGCCTGCCCGATGCTTTCGCGGCCCTGCGAGACTGACGCGATGGCCCCGATCGATCTCGGCGCAGAACGTCGCGCGCGGCTCGCCGCCGCGCGGCTGTATCTCGTGTGCGATGCCAAACCGGGCGGGCACGAGCTCGTCGACGTGATCCGCGGTGCCGTCGCCGGCGGCGTCGACGTCGTGCAGCTGCGCGACAAGCTGCTCGGAGACGACGAGCTCGTCGGCGTCGCAGACGCCGCGCACGCCCTGTGCGAGCGGATCGGCGCGCTGCTGATCGTCAACGACAGGCCGTTCGTCGCCAGCGAGGCCGGCGCCGACGGCGTGCACGTCGGCCAGGACGACCCGGCGGTCGCCGACGTCCGCGCGCTGGTCGGCGACGACCTGCTGATCGGGCTCTCGACGCACGCCGAGGACGAGATCGATGCAGCCGTCGCGCGCGACGGCGACGGCGCGCCGTTCGTCGACTACATCGGCGTCGGCCCAGTGCACGAGACGCCCACGAAGCCCGGACGCCCGGCCGTCGGAGCCGCGCTCGTGCGCTACGCAGCCGCGCACGCGGCCGTGCCGTTCTTCGCGATCGGCGGGCTGAACGAGGGCAACGTCGACGAGGTGCTCGACGCCGGCGCGCGGCGGATCGTCGTGCTGCGAGCGATCGCCGACGCCGACGACCCCGAGGCGGCGGCTCGTGCGCTGCGTGCGAAGATCGACGCCGCGAACGCAGGCGGCGATGGCGACGCCTGAGCGCAGCCGTCGCGTACGCGGCGAGAAGCGCGCGCAGCTCGCGCGCGACGCCCTGCGCCCGCTCGGCCCCGGCGAGCGCCCGCCGGCGCTGCGCGTGGCGATCGCCGTCTGCGTGGCGCTCGCGATCGCCGTCGTCGTCGGTGCCGCGACCGTCCACGACCTCAGCCGCCACGGCGGCTCGCTCCCCGGGGCCGCGCTGCTTGCCCTCGTGCTCGTGGCGCTCGCGCAGGGCATGTACCGCCAGCGCTACTGGGCCGTGCTCTCGTTCGAGGCGCTGCTCGCGTTCCAGATCATCGTCACCTCGCTGGCACTGGTCGTCGCCTCGACGCTTCTTGCCGCGGCGGTCTGCCTCGTCAGCGTCGGCCTCGGCGGCTGGCTGTTCTGGAAGCTGGTGCGCGTAATGGGGCGCATCCAGGCCGGCGAGCGACGTGCCGCGCCCGACTAATCGAACGCCGGGTCCGGCCGGGCGCGCTTCGATAGGCTCACCGCGCGATGGCCGACGAGACCTACGACTGCATCGTGATCGGCTCGGGTCCCGGCGGCTATGTCGCCGCGATCCGCTCGGCCCAGCTCGGAAAACGCACGGCCGTCGTCGAGCGCGACAAGATCGGCGGGCGGTGCCTGAACTACGCGTGCATTCCGGCCAAGGCCGTCCTGCGGTCGGCCGACCTGCTGTCGGAGATCCGTGAGGCCGACGGCTACGGGCTGAAGGTCGCCGGCGTGGAGGTCGACTTCGCCGGCGTGCAGGCCCGCCGAGAGAAGGTCGTCAACACGCTCACCTCGGGAGTCGGTGGGCTGTTCAAGAAAGACGGCATCGACGTGATCGAGGGCGACGCGTCGCTGAACGCCGACGGGCACGTCGTCGTCGCCGGGCAGGCCTATGCCGCCGCGACCGTGATCCTCGCGACCGGCTCGATCCCGCGCCCGCTTCCCGGCGTCGAGCTCGGTGGGCGGATCATCGGCACCGAGGAGGCCTGGGCGCTGACGGAGCTTCCCGCTCGCCTGGCCGTCGTCGGCGCCGGCGCGTCGGGCGCCGAGATCGCATCCGGCTACGCGCGGCTGGGCAGCGAGGTGCGGCTGATGGAGATGCTCGAGCGCGTCCTTCCGACCGAGGACGCCGATGTCTCGCGCCGGGTCGAACGCGGCTTCAAGCGACAGGGGATCGACGTGCGGACCGGCGACCCGATCACCGACGTGAAGTCGGGCAAGTCGAGCGTGACGTTCTCGCACGGCGAGGACGCCGGGGTCGAGGTCGACTACCTCGTGATCGCCGCCGGGCGCGGCGCCGACGTCGTCGGGCTGGGCCTCGACGAGGCCGGCGTCGAGTTCGACGAACGAGGTCTCGTGCTGGTCGACGGCGCGCTGCGCACGAGCCGCGCCGGGATCTATGCGATCGGCGACCTCGTCGCCGGTCCGGCGCTCGCGCACAAGGCGTCCGACGAGGGGATCATCGCCGTCGAGGACTCCGCGGGCCTCCCGACGCATCCGCTCGTTCATATCGACATCCCACGCGCCACCTTCTGCACGCCGAACGTCGGCTCGTTCGGGCTGACCGAGGACGAGGCGCGCGAGGAGGCCTACGACGTGGTCGTCGGCAAAGTGCAGTACGGCGCCGTCGGCGGAGGCGTCGTCTACGGCGATACGGGCGGCATGATCAAGCTCGTCGGCGAGTCCAAGTACGGCGAGCTGCTCGGCGGTCACATCGTCGGCACGCGCGCGACCGAGCTCGTCCAGGAGCTCGTCAACGTACGCGCGCTCGAGGGCGGCTTCGCCGAGGTCGGGCGCATCGTCCACGGCCACCCGACGCTGTCAGAGGCCGTGATGGAAGCCGGTCGCGCGGCCGACGGCTGGTTGATTCACGGCTGAGCCGTGGCCGCGCCGACCAGCTTCTTCTACTTCGACCTCGCCAGCCCGCTCGCGTACCTGGCCGCAGAGCAGGTCCTGCACGCGCTCCCCGGCCCGGCCGAGTGGCGCCCGGTGCTCGAGCGCGAGCTGGGCGGCGGCCGCGAGCCGGGCCGCGGCAGCGAGCTGGGCGGCGGCCGCGAGCCGGGCGGCGACGGCGACAACCGCGAGCAGGCGTTGCGCTGCGAGTCCGAGCGCGACGCCTTCCGCGAGGATGTGGCCCGGCGCGCGCACGCGCTCGGTCTGCAGCCGCTTCGCTGGCCCGAGCCGTTTCCGTTCGACAGCGCCTTCGCGATGCGCGCCGCGACGTATGCCAAGTCGATCGGTCGCGTCGTGCCGTTCGCGCAGGCCGCCTTTCGCCAGGCGTACGCCGGCGGGCGCGACCTCGCCGATCCGGACAACGTGCTGATCGCCGCCGCCGCGTGCGAGATGCACCCGTCGGCCGTCCTGCGTGGCGCCGAGCTGCGCTCGGTCGGATCACAGCTCGCCGAGGCCACCAGCGACGCAGTCCGATCTTCGATCAAGAAGATCCCCGCGATCGTTGTCGACGGCGTCGTGTTCGACGGTGAGCGAGCGATCGAGCACGCCGCTGAACAGATGCTCGCCGCGGACGGCGGACGGCCGCGATGAGAGCCAAGGATGCCTACCGGCTGATCGTCACGCGCGGCGGTCGCGCGCCGGCGCTGCTCGCCGACGTCGGGCGCGTCGACCACATCGAGCTCGTCGAGATCGACAGCGGCGAAGTCGTCCTGTTCTGGGACCTGCCCCCACACGACGCCTCACGCCGGGCGCGCGCGGTGCGCGAGGAGCTCGCGCAGCTCGACGCGGCCGAGTTCCTCGCGCGCTGGAGTACCGTGGAGGATTGATGGCAGAGCCCGCAGAGTCCGGCATCGCGCGCGATCTTCCCGCGGGCGACGTAGCGCGCGAGTGGCTGGCGACGATGACCCTGATCCGCCGCTTCGAGGAGCGCGCCGGCGAGATGTACGCGCGCGCGAAGGTCGGCGGGTTCCTGCACCTCTCGATCGGCGAGGAGGCGGCGATCGTCGGCAGCGCGCGTGCCCTGCGCGAGCGCGACTACCTGATCTCGACCTACCGCTCGCACGGTCACGCGATCGTCCGCGGGACGCCGCCGGAGAATGTCATGGCCGAGCTGTTCGGACGCGTCGACGGCTGCTGCCACGGTCGCGGCGGGTCGATGCACATGTTCGACGCCGCCCGGCGCTTCATGGGCGGCTACGGGATCGTCGGCGGCAACCTGCCGATCGCCGCCGGCCTGGCGCTCGCCTCCGACTACGACGGCAGCGACGACGTCACGCTCTGTACGTTCGGCGACGGCGCCTCCAACCAGGGCACGTTCGGCGAGACGCTCAACCTCGCCGCGCTGTGGCGGCTCCCCGTCGTCTTCCTAGTCACGAACAACCAGTTCGGGATGGGCACCTCGCTGCAGCGCCACTCGGCCGTCACCGACCTGCAGCGCAAGGGCGAGAGCCTCGGCGTGCCCGGAATGCGCTGTGACGGGATGGACGTGCTCGACACGTTCGCCGTCCTCTGCGATGCGGTCACGCGCGTGCGCGAAGAGCGCCGTCCGCTGCTCGTCGAGGCAGTCACCTACCGGTTCCGCGGCCACTCGATGGCCGACCCCGAGCAGTACCGCTCCAAGGAGGAGGTCGCGCAGTGGCGCGCGCGCGACCCGATCCCCGCGTTCGGCGACCGGCTGATCGCCGAGGGCGTGATCGACGAGGCCGACCGCGCGCGGATCGACGCCGACGCGATCGCGCGCGTCGACGCCGCCGTCGAGTTCGCCGACGCCTCCCCCTTCCCCGCTCCCGAGTCCCTCTACGACGACGTCTACGTGCTCGGCGACGCCTCGAGCGGGTGGTACTCGGTGCGCACGACCGACCCGCGTGAGGATGCCGACGAGTCGCCGACGTCGACCGCCTTCTCGCAGGCGCGCGACGGCGACGGGATCCAGCAGCAGATCACCGACGCGCTCGGCCACTCCGAGGACGCCGCCTGATGGCCGAGCTGCGCTACCGCGAGGCGCTCAACGCCGGGCTGCGCGAGGAGCTGCGCCGCGACG
>DASXIJ010000027.1:0-3681 GCA_036498045.1 Solirubrobacteraceae bacterium | reverse complement strand
GCGCAGAAAGGCATGTGGTACTTCATCCCGCAGCTTGCCGGCTTTCTGATCTTCCTCGTCGCCGGCTTCGCCGAGACCAACCGCGCGCCGTTCGATCTGACCGAGGCCGACGCCGAGCTCGTCGGCGGCTACAACACCGAGTTCGGCGGCGGGCGCTTCGCGTCGTACTACTTCGCCGAGTACCTCAACGTGCTCGTGGTGTCGGGGATCGTGACGACGGTCTTCCTCGGCGGCTGGCTGCTGCCGTTCGGCATCCACCCCCCCGGCTGGGTCGACCCGTTCGTCGTGCTGGCGAAGATGGGGCTGATCACGTTCCTGTTCATCTGGGTGCGGGCGACGCTTCCGCGGCTTCGCTACGACCAGCTGATGAGCTTCGGCTGGAAGGTCCTGCTTCCGCTGGCCACCCTCAACGCGCTCGTGACGGCGATCGTCGTCGTCGCCGTCCACTGATGCCGGATACGCCCGACAGCAAGCCCGACGACGCGCTCGTCCCCGCGCTGCGGGTGAGTGAGTGGAGTCCCGGCGAGGACGTCATCGAGGTCACGCGCAACCCCAAGCCGGGTGCGACGCGCAGCGCCTGGCGCACGTTCCGTGAGACGGCGCGCGGGATGCGCACGACGTTCGCGCGCCTGGGCGAGCGGCCGTCGACGATTCAGTACCCCGAGGAGAAGGTGCCCGTGTACCCGCGCTTTCGCGGTCGCCACAAGCTCCACCGCTTCGAGGACACGGGGCTTGAGAAGTGCGTCGGCTGCTCGCTGTGCGCTGCGGCCTGCCCGGCCGACTGCATCCGCGTGGTCGCGGCCGAGAACACCCCCGAGAACCGCGTCTCCGCAGGCGAGCGGTACGCGGCCGTCTACGAGATCAACCTCTCGCGCTGCATCTTCTGCGGCTACTGCGAGATCGCGTGCCCGTTCGACGCGATCACGATGGGCCACGATTACGAGCTGTCCGACTACGACCGCCACGACCTGATCTTCACCAAGCCGATGCTGCTCGCCGAGCCGCTGGAGCGCACGCCGCTGCGAAACGAGGGCGAGTGATGGAGCCGTTCGGGCGATGAGCCAGGTTCTGTTCTTCCTCGCGGCGATCGGCGTGATCTCGGGAGCGGTCGGCGTCGTGGTGCTGCGCAACCCGTTCTTCTCGGTGCTCGCGCTGGTGGCGCACCTGCTTTCGCTGGCAGTCCTGTTCCTGTTGCTGCGCGCCGAGTTCGTCGCGGCGATCCAGGTCGTGATCTACGCCGGCGCGGTGATGGTCCTGTACGTGTTCGTCGTCGCCTATGTCGGCGACCAGGCAGAGCCGATCGGCGAGCGGCTGCGCTCGACGGGTGCCGTCGGCTCGCAGCTGCGCCTCGGCGGGGCGATCGTCGCCGGCGCGCTGCTCGTCGAGCTGCTGATCGCGCTGCTCGGCACGGGCCTTGAGGCGATCAACGGCAAGGGCGCCGGCTACTCGCCCGGTCCGCAGGCCTACGGGACGCCCGCATACATCGGCAAGCTGCTGCTCACCCGCTTCCTGCTCACGTTCGAGATCGCGTCGTTTCTGCTGCTCGTCGCGGCCGTCGGCGGCGTCGTGCTCGCGCGCCGGCGGGGCGGGATCGAAGAGGACGAGGAGGAGCCGCTCCCCGGCCCGAGCCGTGTGCTCGTGCCGGGCAGCATCGGGACGACCGCCGAGGGGGTCGGCGCGCGGGCCCTGACCGCCGGGGCGCCGGGCGACGCGGCGGTGCCGGCGAGCACGCGCGGGACGGGAGCCCGCTGGTGAGCATCGCCTGGTATCTCGCCGTCTCGGCGATCGTCTTCTCGCTCGGCGCGATCGGCGTGATCACCCGGCGCAACCCGCTCGTCGTGCTGCTGTGCCTCGAGCTGATGCTCAACGGCGGCAACCTCGCGTTGATCGCGTTCTCGCGGATGTGGGGCAACGGCGACGGCCAGATCCTCGCGATCATCGTGATGACGGTCGCGGCATGCGAGGTGTGCATCGGTCTCGGCATGATCGTCGCGCTATATCGCCGCCGCCTGCCGATCGACGTCGACGAGCTGCGCGAGCTTCAGGGATGAGGGTCGAAGACCCGATATCGGCGGCCTGGATGGCCCACGTTCGCATCAGCGACGCCGACTGGATGGAGGCGTGAGCATGACCACCACGTACGGGTGGCTCGTGCTCGCATTCCCGCTGGCGGGGACGCTGATCGTCGCGTTCGGCTACCGCGTGCTCCCCGGGCGCAGCGCCGGGTGGATCGGCACGGGCGCGATCTTCCTCGCGTTTCTCGCCGCGCTCGGCGCGCTGATCGAGCTGCAGGGGCTCGCGCCGGCGCACCGCCAGGTCGTCTCGTCGCTGTGGAACTACGCCTCGACGGTCGGGATCGACGCGCAGATGTCGATCCTCGTCGACCCGCTGTCGGTCTTCATGATCCTCGTCGTCACGGGCGTCTCGACGCTGATCCACCTGTACTCGATCTCCTACATGAACGAGGACCGGGGCTTCGCGCGCTACTTCGCGTACCTCAACTTCTTCGTCTTCTCGATGCTCCTGCTCGTGCTCGCCGGCAACTTCCTGCTGCTGATCGTCGGCTGGGCGTTCGTCGGCGCGGCCTCGTATCTGCTGATCTCGTTCTGGTACCGGCGGCGGACGGCGACGCGCGCGGGCTTGAAGGCGTTCGTGATCAACGTCGTCGGCGACGTTGGGCTGGTGCTGGGGACGTACTTCATCTTCACGCACACGGGGACGCTCGACTTGCTGCGCGCGTTCGGAGCCACCGAAGCGGGCGCCTTCGGCCACGCCAACGGCGATCTCGTCGCCGGCTGCGTCCTGCTGCTCGTCGGCGCGTTCGCGAAGTCGGCGCAGATTCCCCTGCACACGTGGCTCCCGGACGCGATGGAAGGTCCGACGCCGGTTAGCGCGCTGATCCACGCGGCGACGATGGTGACCGCCGGCGTGTATCTGATCGCACGGATGCATCCGCTGTTCGAACGTGCGCCGGCGGCCGAGGACGTTGGCGCGATCATCGGGGCGGCGACGCTGCTGGTCGCCGGCACGATCGCGCTCGTGCAGACCGACATCAAGCGCGTGATCGCCTACTCGACGATGTCGCAGATCGGCTACATGATCATGGGCGTCTCGGTCGGCGCGTACGCGGCCGGCCTGTTCCACCTGATGACGCACGCGTTCTTCAAGGCGCTGCTGTTCATGGCCGCCGGCTCGATCATCGGCGCGATGGCCGGCGAGCAGTCGCTGGACAGGATGGGCGGCTTTCGCCGGGCGCTGCCGTTCACGTACGCCGCGTTCGTCATCGGCGGCCTGGCGCTGTCGGGGATCCCGCCGTTCTCTGGCTTCTTCTCCAAGGACGACATCCTGCTCGTCACCGCCGAACGTGGCGGCTGGCATTGGGCGCTCTACGTGGTCGGCTACATCGGCGCCTTCTTGACGGCGATCTACACGTTCCGGATGATCTTCCGGACGTTCTTCGGCGAGCCGGTTCCCGAGGCGGTCGAGCTCGAGCACGGACACCTCGCGCACGCTGACGTCCCACGCAACCCGATGACCGGCGAGGAGGAGGACACCGACGTCGGCTTCCCCGGTCCCGAGCACCACATCGCCGAGCGCGAGCCGAGCATGAAGGTCGCGATGGGCATCCTGGCGGTGCTGGCCACCGTCGGCGGCTTCCTGCAGATCCCCGGCGTGACGAAC
>DASXIJ010000026.1:0-4964 GCA_036498045.1 Solirubrobacteraceae bacterium | reverse complement strand
GAGTGTTTCTCCATGTACTCGGACATGTCGATCCGGATCATCGCGTCCTGGGAGTCGAACATGAACTCGGCGAGCGCGCGGGCGAGCTCGGTCTTGCCGACGCCGGTCGGGCCGAGGAACAGGAACGACCCGATCGGGCGGTCGGGGTCCTGCAGCCCGGCGCGCGAGCGGCGCAGCGCACTGGCGACGGCCTCGATCGCGGCGTCCTGGCCGACGACGCGCTCGTGCAGGCGCTCCTCCATGTGGACGAGCTTCTCGGTTTCGCCCTCCATCAACCTGCTCACGGGGATGCCGGTCCAGCGGGCGACGACCTCGGCGATGTCGTCGGCGTCGACCTCCTCTTTGAGGAACTGCGGCTCGCCCGCTCCCCCCTCCCCGACGTCGCGCTCACGCTCTTCGGATTCGTACTCGGCGACCTTGCGCTCGAGCTCGGGGATCTCGCCGTAGCGCAGCTCGGCGGCGCGCTGTAGGTCGGCTTCGCGTTCGGCGCGCTCCATCTCGACCCGCGCCGCGTCGAGCTTTTCGCGGATCGCGGAGATCCCGGCGATCGCGTCCTTCTCGCGCTGCCACTGCTCGCGCATCTCCTTCGCGCGCTCTTCGAGCTCGGAGCGCTCGGCCTCGATCGTCTCGCGGCGAGCCTTGGCGGCGTCGCTCTTCTCTTTGCGCAGCGACTCGAGCTCGATCCGCAACTGCATCACGCGTCGCTCGACCTCGTCGATCTCGGTTGGCACCGAGTCGATCTCGATCTTGATCTTCGACGCGGCCTCGTCGACCAGGTCGATCGCCTTGTCGGGCAGGAAGCGGTCGGCGATGTAGCGGTTTGAGAGCGTCGCTGCGGCGATCAGCGCCGAGTCCTGGATCGTCACTTCGTGGTGCAGCTCGTAGCGCTCCTTCAGCCCGCGCAGGATCGCGATCGTGTCCTCGACGGTCGGCTCGCCGACGGTCACCGGCTGAAAGCGCCGCTCGAGCGCGGCGTCCTTCTCGATGTACTTGGTGTACTCGTCGAGCGTCGTCGCGCCGACGGCGCGCAGCTCGCCGCGGGCGAGCATCGGCTTGAGCAGGTTCGACGCGTCGACGGACCCCTGGGCGGCGCCGGCGCCGACGATCGTGTGCAGCTCGTCGAGGAACAGGATGATCGTGCCTTGGGCGTCGGAGACCTGCTTGAGCACGCCCTTCAGGCGTTCCTCGAACTCGCCGCGATAGGCGGCCCCGGCGATCAGCGCGCCGACGTCGAGCGCGATCACGCGCCGGTCGCGTAGCGACTCGGGCACGTCCTTGGAGACGATCCGCTGGGCGAGGCCCTCGACGATCGCGGTCTTGCCGACGCCGGGCTCGCCGATCAGCACGGGGTTGTTCTTGGTGCGCCGCGAGAGCACCTGGATCACGCGGCGGATCTCCTCGTCGCGCCCGATCACGGGATCGAGCTTGCCCTGCTCGGCGAGCTCGGTGAGGTCTCGACCGAAGCGCTCGAGCGGGGTCTGCTCCTCTTCAGGCGCCTGCGCTGTGGGGGTGCTCGGGCTAGCTGCCATCGGGGCTCCTCTCGTCGCGTCCTCTCTTTGTGTCTCGTCCGCTTTGGCCGTTGCGCTCGTTGCGGCCATGTCGGCCGTTTGCGAACGGCGAGCGCGCCTCGGCGGCGCGGACGATCTCGCCGGCACGGTAGGGAACGAGCTCGGCGCGGAACGAGCGGCGCACGATCTCGATCTCCTCGGCGAGCTTGACCTCGGCGTGCAGCGCCGCAAGCTCGAGCTCGTCGATCCGGGCGTTGAGCGCTTCGAGCTGTGACTCGAGCGCGAGCACGCGCTCGACGCCGGCGAGGTTGAGCCCAAGATCGCCGGTCATCTCCTGGATCCGGCGCAGCCGCTCGACGTCGTCGTGGGAGTACAGGCGCGTGCCCTTGGGCGAGCGCTTGGGCTCGATCAGCCCGCGCGCCTCATACATCCGCAGCGTCTGCGGGTGCATCTGCGCGAGCTCGGCGGCGACCGAGATCATGAACACGCCGCGGCGCCGTTCGACGGCGATCCGCGTGCGCGTGGTCACTACGTCACGCCGCGCCATCGCCTGCCTCGCTGGCCGTGTGCGCGTCGGACGCCCGGCTTCCGGCGAACAGCTTCGCGCGCGGGTCGCCGTTGAAGACCTTGGACATCTCCTCGACGGCGCTCTGCTGGTCGGAGCTGAGCTCCTTGGGCACGTCGATCACGAACCGGTAGTGCAGGTCGCCGCGCTGCGGCGGCGAGCCGCTGTTGAGCTTGGGTGGGCCCTCGCCACGCAGGCGCTGGACGGTCCCGTGCGCCGTGCCGGGCGCGACGCGCAGCGTCTTTGAGCCGTTGAGCGTGGGCACCTGCACCTCGGCGCCCCGCAGCGCCTCGGGAATCGTCAGCGGGACCTCGATCTCGAAGTTGTCGCCCTTGCGCTTGAACACGGGCGACTGGGTGACGTGCGTGATCAGATAGAGGTCGCCCGGCGGGCCACCGCGGCGGCCGGGCTCGCCCTTGCCGGCGATCCGGATCCGGCTGCCGTCGCGAACGCCGGCGGGGATGTTCACGCGCAAGCGCTTGATCGTGCGCACGGCACCGGAGCCGTGACAGGTCGGGCACGGGTCTTGGATGATCGTCCCTGAGCCGCCGCATTGCGAGCACGTGGTCGAGATCGAGAAGGCGCCCTGTCCCTGGGTTTCGACGCCGCGTCCTTCACAGCGGGGGCAGACGGTGGGCGTCGTGCCGGGCTTTGCGCCGGTGCCGTGGCAGGTGTCGCAGGTCGCCTGCATCGGCACCTGCAGGGGAACCTGGGCGCCGCTGACGGCCTGATCGAAGGAGATCGAGACCTGCGCCTCGAGGTCGGCGCCGCGTTCGGGACGCGCGCGCTGGCGTCCGGCGCGGCCGCCGCGCGTTCCCGCGCCGGGGCCGGCGCCACCGAACAGGTTGGACAGGATGTCGCCCATCGACGAGGCGTCGAAGTCGAAGTTGCCAAAGCCGCCGAAGCCGCCGCCGGGACCGGCGCCGGTCGCGAACGGCCCCGAGCCGGAGTCGTACTGCTTGCGCTTCTCGGGGTCGCCGAGCACGTCGTGTGCCTGGGAGATCTCCTTGAAGCGCGCCTCGGCGTCCTTGTTCCCGGGGTTGCGGTCGGGGTGGTACTCGCGCGCGAGCTTGCGGTAAGCCTTCTTGATCTCGTCGGGAGTCGCTTTCTTGTCGACCCCGAGCGTCTTGTAGTAGTCGGGACGCGTTGCCATCTATGTCGCTCCCCTAGGCGGCCACGACCACGCGCGCGGGGCGGATGATGCTCTCGCCGAGGCGGTAGCCGGGCTGGTAGACCTCGACGACCGTGCCGCTCGCGGGACCGTTGTCGGGCTGGGGCACGCTCGCGATCGCCTCGTGCTCGGACGGATCGAAGGACTGCCCGCCGGGCGAGAAGGACTCGACGCCGACGCGGGCCAGGGCGGCCTTGAGCTCGCTGCGGACGAGCCGGACGCCCTCGAGCAGCGGATCGTCGGTCGCAGCGGCTTCCAGCGCGCGGTCGAGGTTGTCGATCGCGGGCAAAAGCTCCTTGGCGAGCTTGGCCACGCCGCGCTCCTGCGCGAGCGCGGACTCGCGCGCGACGCGCTTTCTGTAGTTCTCGAAGTCGGCCTGCGTGCGCTGCGCGAGCGCGAGGTACTCGTCGCGCTTGGCCGCGAGCGCGCCGAGCTCGTCGAGGTCGACCTGCAGCTCATCGCCGTTGACGCCGGCGGCCGCGGGGGTCGCGCCGGCGTCACCGGGCACGGCAGCGCCGTCCCCCGGCGCGGTGGCGCCGGGGGAGTTGGCGTGCTGCTCGGCGGCGTGCTGCTCGTCGGTGTGCTGCTCGTCGAGCTCGGACTGGTCGAGCGTCCGCTTTGACTCTGACATCGCGCGTTACGCCTTCGGCTCGTCGACTACCTCGGCGTCGACGACGTCCTCGTCGTCGGAGGAGGCGCCGTCGGACGAGGCGCCCGAGCCGTTACCGGACGCGGCAGCGTCCTGCTGCGCGCGCTGGTACATCGCCTCGGAGATCGCGTGGAAGGCGCTCTGCAGTGCCTCGGTCTTGACGTTGATCGACGCCGGGTCGTCCTGCTCGAGCGACTCGCGGACCTCCTTGATCGCGTCCTCGATCCGCTGCTTTGAGTCGGCGTCGACCTGGTCGCCCAGCTCGCCGAGCTGTTTCTCGGCCTGGTAGGCGGCGTTCTCGCCGTTGTTGCGGGCCTCGGCGAGCTCGCGCGCGCGTCGGTCCTCCTCGGCGTGGGACTCGGCGTCGGAGACCATGTTCTTGATCTCGTCCTCGGAGAGCCCGGAGCCGGCCTTGATCTCGATCTTCTGCTCCTTGCCGGTGCCGAGATCCTTGGCGGACACGTTGAGGATCCCGTTGGCGTCGATGTCGAATGCGACCTCGATCTGCGGGATGCCTCGCGGCGCCGGCGGGATGCCGGTCAGCTGGAACTTGCCGAGCGACTTGTTGTACTGGGCCATCTCGCGCTCACCCTGCAGGACGTGGATCTCGACCGAGGGCTGGTTGTCCTCGGCGGTCGAGAAGACCTCGCCCTTGCGCGTCGGGATCGTCGTGTTGCGCTCGATCAGCTTTGTCATCACGCCGCCCTTGGTCTCGATGCCGAGGGTCAGCGGGGTGACGTCGAGCAGCAGCACGTCCTTGACGTCGCCGGCGAGCACGCCCGCCTGGATCGCTGCGCCGACGGCGACGACCTCGTCGGGGTTGACGCCGCGGTGGGGCTCCTTCTTGGTGAGCTCCTTGACCTTCTCCTGAACGGCGGGCATCCGTGTCATGCCGCCGACGAGCACGACGTGTTCGATCTCCTTGACGCCCTTGTCTTTGGCGTCGTCGATCGCCTGTCGCACGGGGGCGACGACGCGGTCGAGCAGCTCAGAGGTCAGTTCGCCGAGCTTGGCGCGCGTGAGTCGCGTGTCGAGGTGCTTCGGCCCGGAGGCGTCGGCGGTGATGAACGG
>DASXIJ010000025.1:0-35797 GCA_036498045.1 Solirubrobacteraceae bacterium | reverse complement strand
GTGTAGTAGTCGGCGTAGCCGCCGTTGGTGATGAAGCACTTCGAGCCGTTGATGACGTACTTGTCGCCCTTCTTGACGGCCGTCGTACGCATCCCCGACACGTCCGAGCCCGCGTCGGGCTCGGTCAGGCAGAACGACGCGAGCTTCGGCGCTTCGGTCAGCATCCCGAGGTACTTGCGCTTGATCTCCTCCGAGCCGCCGAGCTGGATCGGGGCCGTCGCCAGTCCGTTGCAGCCGAGCGACGTCTGGATCCCCGAGCAGCCCCACGACAGCTCCTCCTCGATCAGGCAGCCGTCGAGGTAACCGGCGCCAGCGCCGCCGTAGGCCTCGTCGATGTGGGAGTTCATCAGGCCGACCTCCCACGCCTTCTCGATGATGTCCTGCGGCCACGTCCCGTCCTTGTCGTACTCCCAGGCGACCGGACGGATCTCCTTGACGGCGAAGTCGTGCGCCATCTCGCGCAGGTTCTTCTGCTCATCGGTGAGCGTGAAATCGACCATTTTCTCTCGAACTCCCCCTAACAGGTGGCTGATGCGCTGCCGCGCTGCAGCGCGGTGATTGACTGGTCAGTCAGTCTCGACCGATCAGGGTAGCGAAGGATCGAGGGATCGGCAACAATCGAGCGGTGCTCCAGAGCGCATTCCCGATCGTCGTGTTCGGTGCTGTCGCGCTGTCGGTCGTGATGTCGCTGATCTTCCTGTTCAGCCGCGGCAGCCTCTACGACCACGTCGGCGAGAGCGGCTTCGCCGCTGAGCACGACGCGGGCGCAGACGCGCCCGGCCCCGCGCCGGGATCCACCGCCGAACGCGACGAGCAGGAGCGCGAGGTCCGCCAGATGCTGCACGCGCGAAGCGCCCGCATGGTCGGCCGCGGCGAGCCCGCCCTCGACATCGACGCGGAGGTGTCGCGGCTGCTCGCGCCCAACCCCGCCCCCGCCTCCGCCCCCGCCGCCGCCCGCGACCCCGGCATCGAGCGCGAAGTGCGCCAGCTCGTGCTCGCGCGCAACGAGCGGCGCGCGCGCCAGGGGCTCGAGCGCCTCGACGTCGACGCCGAGGTTACGCGCACGCTCGACGAACTCACGCCGTAACCACGCTCGAGCGTGACGGTGTGGCCCCGCGCGCGCGTGCCGGCGCAACCACGCGCGCGCGCAAGTCGGGTATAAACGCGGCAATGAAGGATGCGCGCCGCTTTCAACTCGACGAGATCACGATCCGTCCCGGCACGTACTTCAACCCGCAGACCGAGGTGCTGATCGTCGTCGACGATTCGCCCGAGGTCGATCACGAGATCTTCGAGGCCGGCGACTTCGACGCCACCGACTGGGTGCTGATCTCCGACGATGCGCCCGTCGACGAGCACAAGCGAGACGAGCTGATCGAGCAGTTCCAGGTCACGTATCAGCCAGGTGGCGAGCTGCTCGCCGCCGACCTAGATGACGAGGGCGAGGACGAGGACGACGAGGACGAGCTCGAACCCGACGAGCTCGAGCTCGATCCCGAGTAGCGCCCACCCGCAACTCGCGCGCCCGCGCGCGTGTTCGGTAGAGCGTGAGGCCCTCGCCAGACGAGCGCTCGCGCCGTGCAACGCGGGGTGCATCGCGTGTGCGCCCCGCTCATAGGATGCGCCGCGTGCGCACAAGGCTCGTCTCGGCGGTCGCGCTGGCGGCGCTGATCGCCGCGGCGTCGATCGCGCAGTCGGCGACCGGCATCGCCGGCGCGGCCGGCGCCGCGGGTTCGCGCGCGGCGGGGGCAAGAGGCGATTCGCGGGCGCGCGCGGCGGCGCGACCATCCGTCTCGTCGGCGCTGCGGGCGCTGCAGCACAGCGGCCAGATCTCATCGGCCGAATACACGCGATACTCGGGCGCATATGCGGCGGCGACGCGCTCGCTGGGGCGGCTGAGCGGCACGCGGCGCGCGGAACTGGGCGCGGTGATCGCGAACGTGCAGTCGATGGCGGCGGCGGGCTCGTTCACGCCGTCGCGGCTGCCGGTGATCTTCGTGACGCTCGAACGCAACAGACAGTGGTGGACGACCGAGCCGCTGCTCGGGTCGGGAGTGCGCGTGAGCATCCCGGGGAGCAGGATCGTGTGGGAGCACTACGCCGGCGAGGGCATCGAGATCCAGTGGCTGGGCACGTTCGGCGAGGCCAACGGCTACTTCCTGTCGGGCCATGAAAACTCGAACCTGCGCCAGCTGCTGGGCGAAGTGCTGCCGCTCGCGACCAAGCGCGCGGGGGGGATCGCGTGGGAGTACATGTTCCCGTTCGACGGCGGCAGCCCGCCTTGGACGAGCGGCCTGTCGCAAGGGACGGCGCTGCAGGTGCTCGCGCGCGCTTGGTCGCGGTTCAAGGAACCGGCGCTGCTGACCTCGGCCGAGCAGGCGGTCGGGATCTTCCAGACGCCGCCGTCGAGCGGCGTGCAGGTGAAGACGCCGGCGGGCAGCGAGTACGCGGAGTACACGTACGCGCCGAGCGACCGGATCCTCAACGGCTTCATCCAGGCGGTGATCGGGCTCTACGACTACTCGCAGATCACCAAGGACCCGCTCGGCGTGAAGCTGTTCGAAGCGGGCGACGCGGAGGCGCGCGTGGAGACGCCGCGCTACGACACGGGCGCGTGGTCTCGGTACGACCAGTACTCCGAATCGGACCTCAACTACCACGAACTGCTGACCGAATTCCTCCAGCACCTGTGCGAACGCACGCGCAAAGGACCGCCGGTTGCGCCGGCTCCACCCCCGCCACCACCACCGACCACGACGACTACCACCCCCACGACTACGACTCCAACTACGACCACGCCCACGACGACGACGCCAACGACGACGTCGGGCGGCACCGAACCGGGCACGGGCACGAGTGCGGTCGTCGCCGCAGCGCACGCGCCTGCGCCGACGCCGATCGCGGGTGACCAGATCTACTGCACGACGGCACAGCACTTCACGACGTACGAGAAGACGCCGCCGATCGTCGCGCTGCTGACGAAGACGCTCAAGGGCGGCGTGCGCGCGGGCGTTCAGCTGTCGCTGTCGAAGGTCTCGACCGTGCGGCTGATCGTGCGCCAGGGCTCGCGCGTGGTGTGGAGCAACAGCGCATACGTCGAACGCGGCAAGCCGCGCCTGCTGTGGCCGACGCCGGCGGGCGGCGGGACGTTCGGCGTGACCCTCAGCGCGACCGACCCGGCGGGCAACTTCGCGACGGCGTCGGGAACGATCGTCGTCTCGCATCGCTAGCCGCGCCCGCCCGCCCGGGACCGCGCCTAGACTGGCCGAGATGACCGGTTTGGCGAGGGTCCGAGGCCGCGGCGCGCGGCGCGCGGGCAGGCGCGGATGACGCGGCTGCTCAACGCGTGGCGCGCGCTGGGGCGCGAGCAGCACATGACGGCGCTCGTCGCGATCGGCCTGTTCGTGTCGATGCTGCTGCCGTGGTACTCGAAGACCGTGGTCGAAAGCGCGAGAGCCAGCCGGGCCGGGCTCAGTGCAGGCGAGACAAGCCTCAACGCCTTCCAGGCGTTCTCGTTCGTCGAGGCGGCCGTGCTGCTCGTGGTCGCGGGCGTGCTGGCGATGCTGTTCGGGCGAGCCGAGGGGCGCGACTTCCAGCTGCCGGGCGGCGACGGCGTGATCGTGACGCTCGCCGGCGCATGGGCGGCGATCCTGATCTTCTACCGACTGCTCGACAAGCCGGGGCTGCAGGGCAACGCGAAGATCAGCTCGACCGTCGGTGTGCAGTGGGGCATCTTCGTCGCGCTGCTCGTCGCGCTCGGGCTCGTCTACTGCGGACGGCGAATCCGCGCGAACGAACGCGGCGCGGCGCCGATCTTGCGCCCGCGCGAACGCGGCCCCGAGCCGGGCGCGCGACGCGACCGCGGCACGGTGGGTTACGACGACGATTTTTATGAGGATGCCGACGACGACATGCCCGGGCGGCATGGCGCTGGGGGCGAGCAGTTGACGGCGGCGACCCGGCGTGTCCCGGCGAGCGGAGCAGGCGCCGAGCACGCCTCGCCGCCGGCGCAGGCGCCGGCGGCGGCCCAGGCGCCGGCGGGTCCGTATGCACGCGAGGGGCGCCCGCGCTCGACGCGGCCGCGCTTTCCGCCGCCCCCGTCGACGGGCGGCGAGCAGATGTCGTTCGAGGACACGCCGCCCGACGACGAGTAAAGCGGCGCACCTATCATGGGGTGGACGATGTCGGTCTCCCCTCCTGAGGCGCCGGGTCCCGCGGCCGCAGCGCCGAACCGCGTGCAGGACGTGGCGAACGGCCTGCGTTCGGTCGGCTACCTTCCGGGAGAGTCGACCGCGCTGGTCGCGTTCCTCGCGACGAAGCTGGGCAAGCCCGTGCTCGTCGAGGGACCAGCCGGAGTCGGCAAGACCGAGCTGGCGAAGGCGCTCGCGACGTTTCTCGGGCGCGAGCTCGTGCGGCTGCAGTGCTACGAGGGGCTCGACGAGGCCAAGGCGCTGTATGAGTGGAACTACCGCAAGCAGTTGCTGCGGATCCAGGCCGAGGCGTCGGGCACCGGCTGGGACGCCGTGCAGGAGGACATCTTCGGCGAGGAGTTCCTGCTCGCGCGGCCGCTGATGAGCGCGATCGCGTCCGAGCAGCCGGTCGTGCTGCTGATCGACGAGATCGACAAGACCGACCAGGAGTTCGAGGCGATGCTGCTCGAGGTGCTGTCGGACTTTCAGATCTCGATCCCCGAGCTCGGGCGCGTGGAGTCACGCACCCACCCGATCGTCCTGCTGACGTCGAACAACTCGCGCGAGCTGACCGAGGCGCTCAAGCGCCGCTGTCTGTATCTGTGGCTCGACTACCCCGAGCTCGAGCACGAGCTCGAGATCGTCCGCCTGCACGCGCCCGATCTCTCAGAGACCGTCGCCCGCCGCTTGGTCGAGGTGATCGGGATGGTCCGCGAGCTCGACCTGAAGAAGCCGCCGTCGATCGCCGAGTCGATCGACTGGGCGCGCGCGCTCCTGCTGCTCGGCGCCGACGAGATCAACTCCGAGACGTTCAACGAGACGATGTCGGTCATCGTCAAGCACCGCGCCGACATGGACGTCGTCGCCGAGCGGGTCGGGCTGAAGCTGTCGGCGCGCGCCGATGTCGCCTGAGCCGCCGCGAGCAACCGGCGCCACGCCGCGGGCACCCGGCGCCACGGCGCCGCGCGGCGCGGGAGGCACCCCGCCGCAGCCGCCGAACGGGATGGCCGCGCGGATCCTCGAGCTCGGCGAGGAGCTGCGACGCGAGGGCGTAGCCGTCGGCACGTCGGAGCTGCTCGACGCGTTCGCGGTGCTGCGCGAGATCAGCTGGACGACGCAGGAGGACTTCCGCGAGGCGCTCGCGGCGACGCTCGCCAAGAGCCAGGAGGACCGCCGCGTGTTCGAGCTGGTGTTCGACCGGTTCTTCTTCCGCGCGGTCGAGCTCGCGGCGGCGCGCGAGGGCGTGCGCGAGGAGGATCGCGCGATCCTCGACGAGCTGTCCGACGAGGAGCTCGACGCGCTGCGCGCGGAGATCGCAGCGGCCGTGCGCGACGGCTCGGAGGGCGCGATGCGCGACCTCGCGCGGATGGCGATCGCAGCGTTTGCCAAGCGCCAGGAGGGCTCGGGCGTGATCGGCGTCGACGTCCAGCGGATCCGCCGCGCACTCGGTCTGCGCGCCGAGCCACAGCCGGACCTCCCGGAGGACGACCCGCGCCGGGACGGCCTGCCGCGCGATCGCCTGCGGCGCTTTGAGGCGTTGCTGCGTCGCGAGCTCGAGCGCTCGCAGGTCGAGCGCACGGGCAACCTGCCTCCGGCGCGGGCGCTCGGCGAGCTCGACCGCGCGCTTCCGTCGGGCCCGCTAGCCGACCTCGCCGCCGTGCACCGCGTCGTCGCGCAGCTGCGCCGGCGGTTGGCGACGCAGGGGCTGCAGCTGCGCGGACACCGCCGCCACGCGCACGTCGACGTGCGCCGCACGATGCGCGCGTCGCTGCAGACGGGGGGCGTCCCAGTCGAGCTGAAGTTCCGTCCCAAGCGACCGAAACGCCCGGAGATCTACGTGCTGTGCGACGTCTCGACGAGCGTCACGTCGGCGTCGGTGTTCTTCCTGTCGGTGCTGCACGCGCTGCACGACACGTTTCGCAAGATGCGCTCGTTCGTGTTCATCGAGCGGATCTCCGAGGTGACCGACATCTTCGAACACGAGCGCAGCTTCAAGGCCGTCTCCGAACGGATCGGCTCGGACGCGGGCGTCGCCGACATCTCGGGCTACACCGACTACGGGCGCGTGTGGTCGGAGTTCCTCGCGCAGGTCGAGGACGACCTGCACCCGCGCGCGACGGTGATCGTGCTCGGCGACGCGCGAACGAACGGGCGCGACCCGCGCGCGGACATCTTCGCCCAGATCGCCGCGCGCGCCGGGCGCACGTTCTGGCTGAACCCCGAGCCGCGCCTGTACTGGAACTACGGCGACTCGGTGATCGCTGCGTACGAGCAGTACTGCACGGCGTTCGAGTGCTGGACGACCTCGCAGCTCGAGGACTTCGTGCGGGCGCTGACGCGGCCGGTCGTCGCGGCCTGAAGTTCTCGCCGGCGACGACGCTTGGCGGGGCGGCAAGCGGGTAGGATCCTGCGCGAGAAGCGAGACACCAGGGGGGCTGGCGGAAGGCCGGCTGAGATGGCGCCCCGAGACGGATTCCCACCGGCGTCGACCCTTAGAACCTGTGGGGTAATGCCCGCGAAGGGAGCGAAGTGGCGACCCAACTGCAGTCCCGCGCACAGCCGCCGAGCGACTCGGCGGCAAGCGAAGCCGCGGTCGCGTTGCGCGGCGTCGAGCGCGTCTTCGACGACCGCCGCGGCGAGCCGCTGGCGGCGCTGGCCGGCGTCACGCTGCGCGCCGCGCCCGGCGAGCTGGTCGCGGTGGTCGGACCGAGCGGCTGTGGCAAGACGACGCTGCTCGAGCTGATCTGCGGCCTGCAGCAGCCCCAGCGCGGATCCGTGCGCAGCCAGCCGGCGGCGCTGATGCCCCAGCGCGACCTGCTGCTGCCGTGGCTCGACGCCGCCGACAACGCGGCGCTCGCGCTGCGGATCGCGCGCGTGCCGCGCGCGGCCGCGCGCCGCCGGGCGCAGTCGCTGTTCGCTGAGCTCGGGCTCGGCGGGTTCGAGGATGCCACCCCGGCCGAGCTGTCGGGCGGCATGCGCCAGCGCGTCGCGTTCCTGCGCACGCTGCTGTCGGGCAAGCCCGTGCTGTGCCTCGACGAGCCGTTCGGCGCGCTCGACGCGATCACGCGCGCGGAGATGCAGGACTGGCTGACGCGCGCGCTGGCGCACGAGCCACGCACGGTCGTGCTCGTCACGCACGACGTCGAGGAGGCGATCGTCCTCG
The DNA here is from genome assembly GCA_036498045.1 of Solirubrobacteraceae bacterium. Lineage (GTDB taxonomy): Bacteria > Actinomycetota > Thermoleophilia > Solirubrobacterales > Solirubrobacteraceae > Palsa-744. The sequence goes on along the minus strand of DASXIJ010000025.1, from coordinate 28,444 downwards.
CAGACCGCGTCGTCGTGCTCTCGCCGCGTCCCGGGCGCGTCGTCGCCGAGCTCGACGTGGCGCTCTCGCGACCGCGCTCGCGCACCGACGAGGACGTCGTCGCGCTGCGCGAGCGTGCGCTCGGCGTGCTCGGCCAAGCGGCGAACGGAGCGCGCACGTGAACGTGCGCCTCGCCGCCGATCGCACGGGCTCTCGCCGGACGCAGGCGTGGCCGGCGACCGCGAGACGAGCGCTGCCCACCGCGCTCGCCCCGCTGGCACTCGTGCTCGCGCTGATCGGCGCGTGGGAGCTCTACGCCGATCTCGGCTCGACGAGCGCGTACGTGCTGCCGGCGCCGCATGCTGTGGCGACAGCCCTGTGGGATAACGCGGGCTTCCTCGCTGCCAACCTCGTCCCGACCACCGAGGAGGTCGCGCTCGGGATCGCGCTTGCGCTCGTGCTCGGGTTCGCGCTTGCCGTGCTGGTGCACTTCTCGGCGGCGCTGCGACACGCGGTGTACCCGCTCGCCGTCGGCTCGCAGGCGATCCCGATCGCGGTGATCGCGCCGTTGTTGGTCTTCTGGTGGGGCTTCGGGGTCCTGCCGAAGCTCGTCGTGATCGTGCTGATCTGCTTCTTCCCTGTGCTCGTCACGACCGTCGACGGCCTGCGCGCGGTCGACCGCGACCGGATCAAGCTGCTTTGCACGCTCGACGCGACTCGCTGGCAGGCGTTTCGCTTCGCCGAGCTGCCGGCGGCGCTGCCGGCCGCGCTCAGCGGCGCTCGGATCGCGCTCGCGGTCGGCGTGATCGGCGCATACATCGCCGAGTCGCAGACGGCGACGACGGGCACACACGCCGGGCTCGGCCACGAGATTGAGGCCGACCTGACCGCGCTGCAGACTCCGCGCGCGTACGCGGCCGCCCTGTTGCTGTTCGCCCTGGCGATCGGATGCTTCTATGCCCTGTCGCTCGCCGAGCGAAGGCTCGCTCCGTGGGCGCTACGAGAACGAGGAGACACGTTTTGACAGTCACGCGATCGCCGCGCCGCGCCATCCTTGGAGCAGTCTCGCTGACCTGCGCAGCGCTGCTGATCGCGGCGCTGTCGGCGTGCGGCTCAAAGCAGGACACGCTGACGACGTCGAGCGCAAAGCCGTTCCCGATCGTGCTCGACTTCTTCCCCAATGCCGATCACGCCGCGCTGTACGCGGCGATCGCGCACGGCGACTTTCGCGCCGTCGGGCTCGACGTCCAGCCGAAGACGCCGGCGGACCCCTCCGAACCGCTGAAGCTGCTCGCGGCCGGCAGGGCGCAGATCGCTATCTCATACGAGCCCGAGCTGCTGCTCGCGCGCGACGAAGGGCTCAAGCTCGTCGCGATCGGCGCGCTCGTCCAGCGGCCGTTGACGTCGATCATCGCGCTGCCGTCCAGCCACGTAAAGAGCGTCGCCGGCCTCGCGGGCAAGACGGTCGGGACCGCCGGCATCCCTTACCAGGCAGCCGAGCTGAAGACGGCGCTGCAGACCGCGCACGTCGCTGCGGCGAGCGTCCGCGAAGTCAACGTCGGCTTCAACCTCGTCCCGGCGATGCTCTCTGGCAAAGTCGCGGCGACGCTCGGCGGCTTCTGGAACTACGAGGCGATCCAGCTGCAGCAGATGCACAAGCGCCCTCTGACGATCCCGGTAGATCGCGCAGGCGTGCCGACGTACGATGAGCTGGTGCTCGTCGTACGCGAGGACGAGGCGCGCCACAGCGGACAGGACCTGCGCGCGTTCATGCAGGCGCTCACGCGAGGACAGCGCGACGTGGCCGCCGACCCGGCCGCGGCGGCGGCGCTGGTCGTCAAGGCCAACCCATCGCTGCAACAGCAGCTGCAGGTCGCGTCGATCCAGCAGACGTTGCCGGCGACCGTGCCCAGCGAAGCGGGCAAGCCATACGGCTGGCAGAGCCCGCCGGCGTGGGCATCGTTCGGCAACTGGATGTTCTCGCACCAGCTGCTCAAGCACGACCCGAACACGGCGCTGCCGCCGTTCACGAACGAGTTCCTGCCGGGCCAGGGGATCTAGCGATGCGCGTCGGCGTGCTCACTGGCGGCGGCGACTGCCCCGGGCTGAACGCGGTGATCCGCGCCGTCGTGCGGCGCGCGCTGGTCGAGCCCGACGGCGCCGTCGTCGGCTTTCGCCACGGCTGGGCCGGCGTGCTCGCCGACGACGGCGACGAGCTGACGCTCGCGAGCACGTCGGGCATCCTCCCGCGGGGCGGCACGATCCTCGGCACGTCGCGGACGAACCCGTATGCCGGCGGCGCCGATGGCACGGCGGAGATCCGCGAGACGCTGCGCGTGCGCGAGCTCGACGCGCTGATCCCGATCGGCGGCGAGGACACGCTCGGGGTCGCCCTGCGCCTGCACGAGGACGGCGTGCCGATCATCGGCGTGCCGAAGACGATCGACAACGACCTCGGCGGCACCGACGTGACGTTCGGCTTCCAGACGGCCGTGCAGATCGGGACCGACGCGATCGACCGCCTGCACACGACGGCCGAGTCGCACAACCGCGTGATGGTGCTCGAGGTGATGGGCCGCGACACCGGCTGGATCGCAACGCATGCGGGCCTCGCCGGCGGCGCCGACGCGATCCTCGTCCCCGAGCGCCCGTTCGAGTTGGAGTTGGTCGCCGAGCACCTGCGCAAGCGCCACGCGCGCGGGCCGAACTTCTCGATCGTCGTCGTCGCCGAGGGCGCGACACCGCGCGACGGAGCGCTGCACGTGCGCGACGCGACGGCGACCGACGCATTCGGGCACCCGCGCCTGGGCGGCATCGGCGTCCTGCTCGAGGGCGAGCTTGAACGGCTCACCGGATATGAGACCCGCGTCACGATCCTCGGCCACGTCCAGCGCGGCGGCAGCCCGGTCGCCTTCGACCGGGTGCTCGCGACCCGGTTCGGCGTCGCGGCGATGGAGGCCGCGCTCGCCGCGCGCTTCGGCGGGCTCGTCGGCCTGCGCGGGACCGAGATCGTGGAGACACCGCTGGCCGATGCACTGCGCGAGCCGAAGCTGCTCGACCCGAAGCTGTACGAGACCGCGGAGCTGTTCTTTGGCTAGCGAATCGATGCGAGCGATGGTCTTCCACGAGGTCGGCCAACCGCTGCGCCTCCAGGAGCGGCCGATCCCGCAGCCCGGCCCCGGGGAGCTGTTGATCCGCGTGCTCGCATGCGGCGTCTGTCGCACCGACCTGCACCTGCTCGACGGCGAGGTCGACATTCCCCACCCGCCGCGCATCCTCGGTCACATGATCGTCGGCGAGGTGCAGGACGGCGAGCGCACGGCGGAGGGTGGGCCGGGCGGCGCGGCGCGGATCGGCGTGCCGTGGCTCGGCTGGGTGGACGGCACGTGCGAGTACTGCCGCAGCGGACGCGAGAACCTCTGTCCGAACGCGAGGCTCACCGGTCGCGACATCGACGGCGGCTACGCGCAGTACACCGTCGCCGATGCCCGCTTCTGCCTTCCGATCCCCACGAGCTACTCCGACGAGCAGGCCGCGCCGCTGATGTGCGCGGGACTGATCGGCTATCGAGCGTTGCGGATGTGCGGCGATGCGCGCCGGATCGGTTTCTACGGGTTCGGCGACTCGGCGCACATCCTCGTCCAGCTCTGTCGCTGGCAGGGGCGCAGCGTGTACGGGTTCACTCGCCCGGGAGACGAGTCCTCGCAGGACTTCGCCCGCGAGCTCGGCGCCGTGTGGGCGGGCGGCTCCGACGAGGCGCCGCCAGAGCCGCTCGACGCCGCGATCATCTTCGCGCCGGCCGGCCCGCTCGTGCCGCAGGCGCTGCTGGCGGTCGCGCCCGGTGGGATCGTCGTGTGCGGCGGGATCCACATGAGCGACATCCCGTCCTTCCCGTACAGCTCGCTGTGGCAGGAGCGGGTCGTGCGGTCGGTCGCCAACCTGACGCGGGCCGACGGCAACGAGCTGCTCGAGCTCGCGCCGCAGGTGCCGGTTCGCACGAGCGTCACCACGTACCCGCTCGAGCGCGCCAACGAGGCGCTCGCCGACCTGCGCGCCGGGCGCTTTCACGGCGCGGCCGTGCTCGTTCCGTGAGCTCGCAGGGCGGACTCGGCGCGCAACGATGAGCGGGTTCTCATCGTGCGCTCAGCTGCGATTTATGCGTCGCGCAGAAGCTGCCCGCGTGCCCGCCGCCGCCCTGCGCGCCGGACCGCTCGTCGCGGTCCTGCTCGCCCTATCCGTCTGCGGCTGCGGCGGTGGCGGTGGCGGATCGAGCGCGACCGGGACCGGTGCGTCGGCCGCGCACGCCGGCTCGGCCAACACAGCCTCCACGGTCGCGCCGAGGCTGCGCGTCGTCGCCACGACCAGGCTGCCCGGAGCCGTCCAGCTGCCTGCGGTCGCGCCGAGCGCGGGCGGAGTGCTGGCGATCGCCGGCCTCGATGCCGCGGACGCCTCGCTGTCGAGCGTGACCGCGATCGACGGCGGCTCGGCGACGACCGTGGCGCAGCTGCCGAACGCGCTGCACGACGCGGCCGCGGCGACCGTCGGCGGCCGGACGTACCTGTTCGGCGGCGGCAACGGCGGCGCCGCGAGCTCGTCGATCCTCGAAGTCACGCGCGCGGGCGCCCGCGTCGTCGGTCACCTGCCGGCCCCGGCGTCGGACGTCGCCGCGGCGGCGATCGGCGGCACGGCATACGTCGTCGGCGGGTTCACCGAGACGACGCCGTTGCGAACGATCGTCGCGTTCACGCCCGGCGGCACGACCCGCGTCGTGGCGATGATCCCGCGCCCGCTGCGTTACGCCGCCGTCGCCGCCGTCGGCGGTCGGCTGCTGATCGCCGGCGGGACGTCCGGCGAAACCGCCCAGCGTGCGATTCTCGCGTTCGACCCCGCGAACGGCGCGGTGCGTCAGCTCGGCGAGCTTCCGCGCGCCCGGACGCACGCGGCGGGCGCATCGTTGAACGGGGTGATGTACGTGCTCGGCGGGCGCGGTGAAGGGCTGGACGAACAGACCTCGGCGATCCTCGCGGTCGACCGGGCGACCGGCGCGGTCAGGCGTGCCGGCAGGCTCCCCGTGGCGCTCTCGGACATCGGCGCGGCATCGCTTGCCGATCGGATCGTCGCCGTCGGCGGACGCGATCGCGCAGGCACGGTGCGCGACAGCGCGCTAACGCTCGTCCCGGCCACACGATGAGCGCGCGGACGCCGCGGGCGGCGAGCAGGACGCGGGCCGGACGGCGGACGCGCAATCGTGCGCGCGTGCGCAGGCCGGCGCTCGCCGGTCTCACGGCATTCGCGCTCGCGATCGTCCTGGCGGCGTGCGGGGGCACCGGGAGCGGCTCGCGCGACGCCGACTCCCCGGCGAGCGCCACGAGCGCCGGCGCGCGCGGCGCAAACGCCGTCCCGCGCGCGGGGCGCGTCCCGCCGGCGCTCAGCCGGGTCAACGTCTACGCCGCCGATCGCCCCGGAGATCTCAGCCCGGTCGTGCGCCGCGACCCGGCGCTCGTATACGTCCCGAACAGCGAATCGAACACGGTCGACGTGATCTCCCAGCGGACGTTCAAGGTGATCGACAGCTTCTCGGTCGGCACCCTGCCCCAGCACGTCGTTCCGGCGTGGAACCTGCGCACGCTGTATGTGACAAACGACCTCGGCAACAGCCTCACGCCGATCGACCCGCGCACCGGGCGGCCCGGCCGCCCGATCGCGGTCACCGACCCGTACAACATGTACTTCACCGCGGACGGGCGCTGGGCGGTCGTCGTCGCCGAGGCGCGCCGCGAGCTCGACTTCCGCGACCCGCACACGATGGCGCTGCACCACGCGCTGCCGACGCCGCAGTGCCGCGGCGTCGACCACATGGACTTCACCGCGAGCGGCCGCTACGCGCTCGTCTCGTGCGAGTTCAGCGGCCGCGCGATCGTCGTCGACATGCAGAGCGAGCGCGTCGTGCGCGTGATCCCGCTCGCGACAGGCGCGATGCCCCAGGACGTCAAGCTGTCGCCCGACGGTCGCACGTTCTACGTCGCCGACATGGCGCTCGGCGGCGTCTGGCTGATCCGCGTGCGCACGCTGCGCGTGATCCGCTTCGAGCTGACCGGCGCCGGCGCGCACGGCCTGTATCCGAGCCGCAACGCGAAGGACCTGTACGTTTCAAACAGGGGCGAGGGCTCGATCAGCGTGATCTCGTTCGCGACGCGACGCCCGATCGCCAAGTGGTGGCTGCCGAGCGGCTCGTCGCCGGACATGGGCGGAGTCTCGGCGAACGGGCAGATCCTCTGGCTGTCGGGCCGCTCGGATTCAGCCGCCTACGCGATCTCGACGCGGACGGGCCGGCTGCTGCACCGGATCCCGGTCGGCCACGGGCCTCACGGGCTATGCGTGTGGCCCCAGCCCGGCCGCTACTCGATCGGCCACACCGGCATCCTCCGCTAGCCCCCGGTCCGGGCGCGGGACGCGCGGCGGCGCCGCCGGGCCGCGGATGAAGCCGGCGATCACGAGCTCGATCCGCGCGCCGCCCTCGGGCGAGCGCGCGGCGCTCACGTCGCCGCCGTGCGCGAGGGCGATCGCGCGCACGATCGCGAGGCCGAGGCCGGTGCCCCCCGACGCGCGGTCGCGCGCGGAGTCGGTCCGGTGAAACCGGTCGAACACCCGCTCGCGCTGCTCGCTGGGGATCCCCGGGCCGTCGTCTTCGACGAGGAAGCGCAGCCGTCCGCCGCGGATCGGCTCGATCCGCATCCGCACCAGGCCGTCGTCGGCGGCGGTGTGCTCGATCGCGTTGGCGATCAGGTTGCGCAGGGCCTGCGCGAGGCGGTCGGGGTCGGCGCTGAGAGTCCCGTCGGGGATCGGGCCGAGCTCGAAACGGCGGTGCGCCAGCAGGCTGGTGCCGTCCCACAGCTGCTCGACGAACTGGCGCAGGTCGAACGGCTCGACGCGCAGGAACTGTGTCTGCTCGCTCTTGGCCAGCAGCAGCAGATCGTCGACCAGGCGGGTGATCCGTGCGATCTCGGCCTGCACGAGCGACTCCACCCGCCGGACCTCCTCGCCCGGCGGCGTCGGCTGGGCGGCAAGCACTTCGAGCTGTCCGCGGATCACCGTCAGCGGGGTGCGCAGCTCGTGCGACGCGTCGGCGACGAACGCGCGCTGGCGCGCGAACGCATCGGTCAGACGGTCGAGCATGTGGTTGAACGCGTCAATCAGCACACGCACCTCGTGCGCCTCGCTGCCGGGATCGTCGATTCGCGGGTGCAGGTCGCCCGCGTCGACGCGGGCGGCGACCGCGGCCATCCGCCGCAGGGGCCGCGACACGCGCGTCCCGATCAAGAACGCCGCAGCGAGCGCGCCGACGAGCGCGAGCACGCCGGCGAGCACGAACGCGCGCGCAACGCTCGCCTGGGCGTGCGTGATCGTGCCGAGCGGCTCGCCGACGCCGATCGTCGCGGTGACGCCGTCGTGCAGCCGCACGCGGCGCTTGAGCAGTCGCAGGTCGCCGATGTCGGGTAGCGACAGCGTCGAGTAGCCCACCGGCTGCGTCAGCAGGCGGCGCGAGAGGGAGTTCTCACGCGCCTGCTCAGCGACCGTCTCGGCATTGTCGGGAGTCGTCGTGTCGGCGAACAGCTCGGGGCGGTTGGTGACGGTCGGCGCGCCGGACATCGTCACGAACAGGACCGTGGGGCTCGCCGCGAACGTCTGGTCGCCGACGAACTCGGCCGCCTCGGAGTGCGCGCGCTCGGGCGTCGCGATCCGCGAGCGCTGCAGGCCGTGCGTTAGACCCTTGGCGTAGCCGGAGATCTCGCCGTCGATCTGGCGACGCAGCTGCGTCCCCGCCCCGCGGTAGACCGCGACGAACGCGATCCCTGTGCAGACGAGCGTGACGAGCGCGACCCATCCGGCCAGGCGCCAGCGCAGGCCGACGTTGCGGATCCGTCCGCGCAGCGCGCGCATCGTGATCAGGTCGCGCCGCCGAGCCGGTAGCCGACCGCGCGGACGGTGAAGATCGGCGTCGGATCGTCGCGCGTCGCGAGCTTGCGCCGCAGGTAGCCGACGTACACATCGACGACGTTCGTCGTCGGGTCGTGCTCATACCCCCAGACAGCGCTGAGGATCTGATCACGCGTCAGCACCTGGCCGGCGTGGCGGATGAGGTAGACGAGCAGCTCGAACTCGGTCGTCGACAGCGTCACCGAGCGGCCCGCGCGGAGCACCTTGCGGGTCAACAGGTTGACCTCGATGCCCTCGGCCTCGAGCGTGCTCGACGACGCCTCCGCGACGACGCGCAGCTGGGCACGCACGCGCGCGACCAGCTCGGCGAGCGAGAACGGCTTGACGAGGTAGTCGACCGCCCCGGCTTCCAGGCCGGCGACGCGATCCTCGACGTCGCCACGCGCCGTGAGCACGATCACCGGCGTCGTCGGGCGCGCCTGGCGCAGGGTCTGGAGGATCTCGAAGCCCGGCCGTCCGGGCAGCATCAGGTCGAGCACGACCGCGTCGAAGTCGCCGCCGAGCGCGAGGCGCTCGCCCTCGATCCCGTCGGTCGCCGACTCCACGTCGAAGCCCTCGCTCTCGAGCCCACGGCGGACGAAGTCGACGATTCCCGGCTCGTCCTCGACGACGAGCACGCGCGAGCCGACGTGCGGCTCGTGCGCGGCGCTGCCCGCCTCGCGCTGGTCACGCGGAGTCGCTGCCATTTCACCAAGGATAGGCGCCCGCCCGCATGTGAAATTGCACGAATTGGATTCCCAGAGCATTCTCACGCTGCGGTTATCAAACCCTTACCCGCCGCTCGCACACTCAGCCCATGGCAGTGGAACGCCGTACGCCGTCCCCATCGCTCCTGCCGCCCCGCCACAGCGACGTCGACGCGGGCCCTCGGACGTCGCGATCGTGGCGGCTGCTCGGCGGTCAGACCACCGGCAACGAACGCCTCACGTCGGTGACCGGCGCGGTCCTGCTCGTGCTGCTGGCGGCGCTCGGCGTGACGATCATCCGGATCGGCCAACTCCTGTCGGTTCACATGTTCGTCGGCATGCTGCTGATCGGCCCACTCGCACTGAAGCTCGCTAGCACCGGCTACCGCTTCGTCCGCTACTACACGCACGACGGGGCATATGTCCGCAAGGGGCCGCCGCCGATCGCGCTGCGCCTGCTCGCGCCGCTGGTCGTGGTGTCAACGCTCGTCGTGTTCGTCAGCGGCGTCGCGCTGCTGTTCGCCGGTCCGAGCTCGCGCGACACGCTGCTTCCGATCCACAAGCTGAGCTTCTTCGCGTGGCTCGCCTTGACGGGGGTCCACGTGCTCGCGCACCTGCCCGAGGTCGGCCGCTCGCTGGTCGCCGACTACGGTCGCGGGGGGGGCGCCGGCGCGGCGGTGCAGTTGAGCGGGTCGCGCAGCGGCCGCGCCGGGCGGACGCTTGCGCTGAGCGGCGCGCTCGTGCTCGGCGCCGTGCTCGCAATACTCGTAATCCCAGAATTCGCTCCGTGGCTCTCGGCCCACCACCACCACTGACATGCGCCTGCACCACTCACACACTCGGGACAGCTCGCTGCGGCGGCTCGCGCTCGCCAACCGCTGGCTGATCGCGGGCAGCGTCGCGCTGACCGGCGTGTTGACCGAGGTCGCCGCGCAGGCTTTCCCCGGCAAGGCGAAGGCGAGCTCGACGACGAACTCGACGCCGAAGGCCAAAGCGACCACCCACCACAGCTCCGGCGGCCACACTTCGACATCGAAAGCGCTCACCGCGCCGAGCAAGGCTCCCGAAGCGACCAGTGAACCGTCGAGCAGCGCGGGTGAATCCCCACCCTCCGGCGAATCCTCCGAACCGCCGGCGAGCGAGCCTTCGACCGAAGCGACCCACGAATCGACGCACGAAGCGAGCCCGCCGGGATCATCGTCGGGCAGCGAATCGTCCGGCTCGGCCGGATCGAGCGGGTCCAGTGAATCGAGCGCGCCGCCGGTCGAAGAAAGCTCGGCGCCGGTCGTGTCGGGGGGATCGTGACGCGCGCCGCCACGATCGAGCCGCCGTTCGCGCAGCAGGCGCCACCCCCGCTCGCGCAGCACGCGTCGCCTGTCGCCCAGGCCAGCTGGCGCGCGCTCGGCACTAGCGTCGTGCTGCGCAGCACCGAGCCAGGGGCGCTTGCGAGCGCGCGCGAGGCAGTCGAGCGCGAGCTCGGCGCGATCGACCTCGCGTGCAGCCGCTTTCGCCCCGACTCCGAGCTCGTGCGGTGCAACCGGCGCGCCGGGCGCCCGGTCGCAGTCGGCGCGCTGCTGTTCGAGGCGCTCGAGCTCGCGCTCGACGCAGCGCGCCTGACCGACGGCGACGTCGACCCGACGGTCGGCCGCGCGCTGGAGCTCGCCGGCTATGACCGCGACTGGAGCCTGCTCGCGCCGCCGCGCGGAGAGCCCGCCGCCGACGAACCTCGCCCGACGGCGACTCTGAGGCTACGCGCGCGCTCGGGCTGGCAGACGGTCGAGCTCGACGCGACGACGCGCACGCTGCGCGTGCCACGCGGCATCACCCTCGACCTCGGCGCGACGGCGAAGGCGTGGGCCGCCGATCGTGCGGCGGCCGCCGCGCACGCTGCCGGCGGCCACGGCGTGCTCGTCAGCCTCGGTGGCGACATCGCGACAGCCGGCGCCGCGCCGCCCGACGGCTGGCGCGTGCGCGTCACCGACGATCACCGCAGCGACCCGTCGGCTGCCGGCCAGACGATCTCGATTCGCTGCGGCGGCCTCGCGACGTCGAGCACCGCCGTGCGCCGGTGGAGCCACGCCGGCCACACGATGCACCACATCATCGACCCCGCGACGGGCGCGCCCGCACGCTCGTGCTGGCGCACCGTGAGCGTCGCCGCGACCGACTGCGCCCAGGCGAACATCGCCACGACGGCGGCGCTCGTACGCTCCTGCGATGCGCTGGACTGGCTGGACGGCCTCGGCCTACCGGCGCGCCTGCAGGGTCACGACGGCCGGATCGAGCACAGCGGCGACTGGCCCGCGCCCGCCCAGGCCGCGGCAGGCGACCGGCGATGAACGCCGTCCTCGCCGCCTCCGGCGGCAGCGCGTACTGGTACCTGACCCGCTCGACGGGAGCCGTCTGCCTGCTGCTGCTGACGGCAGCCGTCGCGCTCGGGGTCGTCGACGTGCGTCGCTGGAGCACGCCGCAGTGGCCCCGGTTCGTCGTCGACACACTGCATCGCAACGTCTCGTTGCTGGCGATGGCGTTCCTCGTCGTGCACATCGTCACGTCGGTGCTCGACAGCTTCGCGCCGATCTCGATGGTCGATGCGATCGTCCCATTTGCCGGCTCCTACCGCCCGTTCTGGCTCGGGCTCGGCGCGCTCGCGTTCGACCTGCTGCTGGCCGTGACGATCACGAGCCTGCTGCGTCGTCGCCTTGGCTTCGCGACGTGGCGCGCGATCCACTGGCTGACGTATGCGAGCTGGCCGATCGCGCTGCTGCACGGCTTCGGAACGGGCAGCGATGTCAAGTCGACGTGGTTGCTCGTGCTCAGCATCGCCTGCCTGCTCGTGGTGATCGCAGCCGTGCTGGCTCGCGTCATGTCCGGCTGGCCTGAGAACGTGCGCGTGCGCGGCGCGGCGCTCGGAGGCGCGGGCGCGTTCTCGCTGTTTTTGGCGCTGTGGCTGCCGGGTGGCCCGCTGGGCTCGGAATGGCCCCGCCGCTCGGGCACGCCCGCGTCGCTGCTCGCGCACTCCACGCAGACAAAGTCCGACCACGTCTCCAAACGATGAGAAGCACGTTCTCCAGAGCGACCGAGATGCTCGAGCCCCCCGCGCCGGCGCCCGGCGCCGACGCGCGCACGCTGCCGCGCCTGCTGCGCGGAGCCGGCGCCGACGGGGCGCCGCTGACGCTCGACGAGCACCTGGCCACCCACGGCGCGGTCGCTCTCGAGCGCAAGCGCAGACGACGCGAGGCGCCGCCGCTGATCGAGCTCGTCGAGCGTGCCGGTCTGCGCGGCCGCGGGGGCGCCAGCTTCCCGACGGCGACGAAGATGCTCGCCGTCGCGGCCGCGCGTGGGCGCGCGGCCGTTGTGGTCAACGCGACCGAGGGCGAGCCGGCGAGCCTGAAGGACCGCACGCTCTGTCAGCTCGCGCCGCACCTGATGCTCGACGGCGCCCAGCTCGCCGCGCAGGCGGTCGGCGCCGACGAGGCGATCGTCGCCGTGTGCGAGTCGGCGAGCGCCAGCATTGAGGCGCTCGACGCCGCTATCGAGGAACGCCGCGGCCTCGGGGGCACGCGGCTGCGCCTGCGCACGGCACCGCCAGGCTACGTCGTCGGCCAGGAGTCGGCGCTCGTCAACCACCTCTCAGGCCGCCCCGCGCTCCCCTCCTTCACGCCTCCGCTCCCGTTCGAGCAGGGCGTCGCGCGGCGTCCGACCCTCGTCAGCAACGCCGAGACCTATGCCCACATCGCGCTGATCGCGCGCCACGGAGCGAGCTGGTATCGCGCGCTCGGCACCAGCGCCCAGCCGGGGTCGGCGCTGGTCACGCTGTCCGGTCCCGTCGCGAGCCCGGCCGTCTATGAGATCGAGCACGGGGCGTCGCTGCGAGAACTGATCGACGCCGCCGGCGGGACGACCGCGCCCGTTCGCGCGGCGCTGCTCGGCGGCTACGCCGGCTCCTGGATCGACGGTGATTACCTGCGTGGGGTCGCGCTGTCAGACGAACACCTTGCCTCGCATGGCGCAACGCTCGGCGCGGGCGTGGTCGCGCTGCTCTCCTGCGAAGCGTGCCCGGTGGCCGAAACGGCCCGCGTCACCGGCTGGCTGGCGGGCGAGAGCTCGGGCCAGTGCGGCCCGTGCGTCAACGGCCTCGGCGCGCTCGCGTCGACCATCGCCGAGATCGCCTCCGGCGACGCGGGCGGCGACGCCACCCGGCGCGTGCAGCGGCTCACCCAGCTCGTGCGCAGGCGCGGCGCGTGCGGCCACCCCGACGGCGCCGCCCGGTTCGTCCACAGCGCGCTGGAGACGTTCGCGCCCGAGTTCACCGACCACGCCCGCCACGGGCGCTGCGAGGCATGTGCGGCGCCCGCCGAGCTACCGCTCCCCACTCACCCACACGGAGGCTCGCCGCGCGCCCGTAAGGTGGCGGCGAGATGAGTCATCGCGTGCGCGTGAACCCGATCGCGTGCGAGGCGCACGGGATGTGCGCCGAGCTGCTGCCCGAGCGGATCACGCTCGACGAGTGGGGCTATCCGCTGATCGACGACCAGCCGGTGTCTGGCGAGCTGCTCGCGCATGCCAACCGCGCTGCACAGGCGTGTCCGACGTTCGCGCTGCTCGTCGAGCGCGACACCCGAGCCGCGCGCGGCTCGACCGACGCAGGCGCCGGCGAACGCAGCCGCGTCCGCCCCCGCGTCCCGCGCTGACCCGTACGACGCACGGACTGCGTGCAACCGTCCTAGAGGCCGATCAGGTGGGCGGCCGCGAGACCGGCCCACTCCTCATACGGCGCGAAGAACTCGCGCACCTCGTGCTCGCGGGCGCGCGCATACGGGTCGCCGCCGCTGAGCAGACGCCCGACGAGCTTGAGCAGCCCGACGTCGCCCGCTGGCACCTGGTCGTGGCGTCCCTGGCCGTGCAGCGCGAGCATCTCGACCGTCCAGCTGCCGATCCCCGGGATCGCGCGCAGCCGGCGCCAGCCACGCTCGTGCTCGCCCGAGTGCAGGTCGACGCGCCCGCGCGCGACCTCGCGTGCGACCCGTACGAGCGCGATGGCACGAGAGGCGGCCAGGTCGAAGGACTCCAGCAGGGCGGGCGCCGTGCCGGCGAGCCTCGCGGGCGTCGGCAGGTCGCGCAGCGGGCTGTCGGCACCGTCCCATCCCATCCAGCGGCGCCCGAGCGACGCGAGCAGGCGCCGCTCGATCGCCGCCGCTCGCTCGTACTCGATCAGCTGCTCGCACACCGCCCACGCCAATGCCTCGAACGGGTCCGGGCGCCGACCGACTCGCAGCCACGGCCGGCCCCGCAGCGAGCGTCCGATCAGCGGGTCGCGCGCGAAGCGGCGGTGAAACGCCCGCAGGTCCTCATCGACGCCGAGCGCGAAGCGCATCCGCTCGATGCCGTGCGCCGCCGCCGGATGCGTTTGCGCCCGTGCGCCGAGCACGACGCGGTCGCGCGCGGGCTGCGCGACGCGCACGAGGACCGGCTCGTCGCCGTCGTGCAGCAGTCGTTCGAGCACACCTCCGCGACGGCGCAGCAGCCCGTCCATCCCCCCACCGCGCAGGCGAAAAGGACCGGCCGGACGAACCTCGACGCGCTGTTCAACAGTCGTCATGAGGGACGACACTGTAGAAAGCCGATCGCCAGAGGGTCGAGAGGCAAGCGAGCCAAGGACGCAGGGAGCGAAGCGTGCGACAGCACGTAAGCGACCGAGGACACAGGCTCGCGCCGCCTCTCGGCCGTCTGGCCGTCTAGCGGCCGAGCAGGTGCACGTCTAGGAGCAGCGAGCGGCTGCCGACGATCTGCACGAGCTCGCCCCCGTCCGGCGCCGGCTTGCGCCTGCGGCCGAGCCGACGACGGGGCGGTCGGGCAGCAAGCGCCGCGGCGCGGCGCTTGCGACGCGTCACCAGACCGACCACCGCGGCCCCTGCGACGAACCCGCCCGCGGCGACCGCCGCGGCCTGCACCGCAGGGAGCGAGCCGGATGGGCGGGAGAGCTCGCCAACGAACGGGTCGCCGACGACGGTCGCCTCCTGCGCGAGCACAGGCAGCGCGTCGACAGCCTGCTCGGGCAGCTCCTCGCCGGCCGTGCTCGTCGTCGTCTGGTCGCTCGCGGCGCTCATCGGAAGAGTGTAAACGGCGACTCAGACCGCTTCGCCGCTCGGGGCGAGCTCGCGCTCGTACATCCGGTAGCGCTTGACGACCTCGCCGCCCATCGCTTCCATCCCGCGGTTCATCGGCGTGTTCGTCTCGAGGATCCAACCCATCTCGCCGCCGCTCTGGGGCCGCACTTCGGCGGCGTCGTAGTGCAGCTGGTACAGGCGCGCGGCGACGCCGGTGTGCTGGTACTGCGGCTTGACGCCCAGGAACCCGACTCGCAGGCGCTTGATGATCCGCGCCTTGTTGAGGAAGTGCCACCAGCCGAACGGCAGCAGGCGGCCGTTCATCTTCGCGAGCACCTCGTTTACGTCGGGCACGGTGATCGCCATCGCCACGACCTCCCCGTCGTCGATCCGCTCGGCGATCATGAACCAGTGCTTGTCGAAGACGAGCTGCAGCTCCTGGGCGTACGCGTCGAGGTCCTTCTTCGAATACGGCACGAAGTCCCAGTTCTCCGACCACGCCGAGTTGTAGACCTCGGCGAACGCATCCATGTCTTTGCGCAGCTGCCAGCGGCGCATCGGGCGCACGCGGATGCCGTGCTCGCTCTCGGCCTTCTCGGCGAGCTCCCAGATCACCGGGAGCACCTTGTCTCGCCCGGTCACGTCGAGGCTCCACATCAGCAGATCGATCGCCTTGGTCATCCCCGCCTGCTCGAGCCGCTCTGAGTAGTACGGCGGGTTCCACGGCTGGGCGATCATCGGTTTGAGCTCATAGCCCTCGATCAGCACGCCGCTCTCGTCGTTCATCGTGAAGCTCGCCGGCCCGACCATCCGGTCCATCCCGCGCTCGCGCAGCCAGCTCGCGGCGGCGTCCAGCAGCGCGTCGAGCACCTCCTGGTCGTCCTCGAACTCGAGGAACCCGAACCAGCCCCAGCGCTTGTGTTGGTGCTCGTTGAACGCGCGGTTGACGTGCGCGCTGATCCGTCCGGCGACGCGGCCGTCGCGCAGCGCCAGGAAGTACTCGGCCTCGCCGTGGCTGAAGAACGCGTTCATCCGGCGGTTGAGGAACAGCCGGCGCTCGAGCTTGAGCGGTGGCACCCACAGCGGCCGGTTAGCATGCAACGCATACGGCAGGCCGATGAAGCGCTTGGAATCCTTCCGGCCCGAGACAGCCCTGATTTCGACTCCCACGGCCGAGGCACACTACATGCACACCTCCACCGACGTGTTCGCAAAGGTCCGCGACCACGACCGCTCTGACCTGCTGGCCGCCGCCCGGGCGGCCGACGTGCTCCCGTACTTCCACGTGCTGCAATCGCCCGCGCTCCCGGTCGTCGAGATGGAGGGCGCCGAGCGGATCATGCTCGGCTCGAACAACTACCTCGGCCTGACCGGCGACGAGCGCGTGATGCAAGGCGCCGAGGACGCGCTGCACCGCTACGGAACGGGACTCACCGGCTCGCGGCTGCTCAACGGGACGATTCCGCTGCACCTCGAGCTCGAGCGCGAAATCGCCGAGTGGATGGAGACCGACGACGCGATCGTCTTCACGACCGGCCACCAGGCGAACGTCGGCACGCTCGGCACGCTGCTCGGTCCGGCCGACACGGTGATCGTCGACTCCGGCGACCATGCCTCGCTCCTCGACGGCTGCGCCCTCTCGCGGGCGAAGCTGCGCCCGTTTCGCCACAACCGCCTGGACAAGCTCGAGAAGATGCTCGAGCGCGCGCAGGCCGACGGTGGCGGCGTGCTCGTCGTCGTCGACGGCGTCTTCTCGATGGAGGGCGACATCGCCCCGCTCGTCGACATCTGCGAGCTCTGCGAGCGCCACGGCGCGCGGCTGATGGTCGACGAGGCCCACGCCGCCGGCGTCCTCGGGCGGCGCGGCGCCGGCACCGCCGAACTGCTCGGCGTCGCCGACCGGGTTGACCTGCGGATGGGCACGTTCTCGAAGTCGCTCGCCTCCTGCGGCGGCTTCGTCGCCGGCCCGAGCGACGTGATCGAGTACCTGCGGATCTCCTCGCGGGCGTTCCTGTTCACGGCATCGGCCGTTCCCGCGGCCGTCGGCGCCGCCCAGGCGGCGCTGCGCGTGCTGCGCTCCGACGACGGACCGCCATTGCTCGAGCGTGTGCTCGCCAACGCGCGGCTGCTGCGCGACGGCCTGCACGAGCGCGGCTTCGCCGTCGTCGAGCCGCAGGCGCTGCCCGATCACGCCGGCGTGCAGGACGGCGCGCCGGGGGTGCAAGCAATCGGCGGCGCCGGCGAGCGGACGATCGTCACGCCGATCGTGCCCGTCCTGGTCGGCGACGACTGGCAGGCGGCGCTGCTGTGGCGCGCGCTCTACGACGCCGGCGTCTTCGTCAACACCGCGCTGCACCCCGCCGTCCCACCCGGCGGGGCGCTGCTGCGCACGAGCGTGATGGCGACGCACGACCCCGCGACGCTCGAGCGGGCGCTCGACGCGTTCACGCGCGTCAAGCATGCCTTCGAGGCCCAGCACGGGCCGCTTCCCAGCCCCAGCGAGGGGTAGCGCCAGGCGCCAAAGGCGCTTCGGCGGCTCACCAATCGGGGCCGGCGCCACACCTCGGGTCGGATCGCCAGCCGAATGTCTCATCCCATTTCGGCGTGTCTGGGAAGGCGCACGGCGAGGTCTCGACTTGTCCAAATCTTCACAAGTGGAGGGTCGACATAAAAAAGTCGCTTCTAGCGTCCAAAGGGGGCGGACGTTGCTTGACCGTGCGACCCGCGCTCGCATAGCTTGCTGAAGCGCTCTGCATGGGTCCGGGTTCGCCCGACAGTCTCATCTCAAGTTCAATTTTCGAGGGTTGGCAGTCCGTCGGCCCACGGTCGTTTTCGGACGCCATCAGCAGCGCAATCTCGTTAAAACCAAGAATGGATGTTGCGGTCTTCCGTTGCCCGGGGGCCAGCGACTGGGAGAGTCCACATGAACGCGACAGCGACAGTTGCCCCTGCTCCTCAGTACATGCGCGCGCTCGAGCGAGCGAACCAGGTCCGCCTCGCCCGCGCCGAGCTCAAGCGCCGCGTCTCGATGGATGAGCTCGACGCCGCCGAGGTGATCCTCGCGTGCCCGTGGGAGGCACAGAGCATGGCCGTCGCCGACCTGCTGATGAGTCAGCGACGCTGGGGCCAGACCCGTTGCCGCAAGTTCCTAGCCCAGATCCCGATGTCCGAGAAGAAGACGATCGGGACGATGACCGAGCGCCAGCGCCGGACGCTCGCGGCTCTCCTCTGCTCCGCCAACCGGGGGCGCGCGGTGAGCGCGACCCCTTGGGTAACGGACAGCCTGATGACAGCGTGAGCTGCCACCAGCCGGCGAGCATCCCGATCAGGCCGAGCCGCGGGCGAACCTCCCAGACCCCGCAGCCGCCTTCGCCGAGATCGCGCACCGGCAGCCGCACGAACCTGTAGCGGCCGGGTTCGAGCTTCATCCGCTCGAGCAGCTCGTGCGCGCTGCGCTCATGCTCGACTCGCGCGCGCACGAGCCGGCGGACGTCCTGCAGGCGCCCGGCGAGCGCGTCGCGCTCGCGCTCGAGCTGGGCGAGGCCGAGCAGGCGCGGTCCGCCGGCGCCGTGGTCGGCAACCCGCGCGGCGCTGGCGGGCACGTGCGGGAACCCCGTCGCGATGACATGGGAGAGCTCGCGCTCCAGGCGCGCGACCTGCGCGCGAAGCGAACGGCGCGCTGCGCGCTCGTCAAGCGCGTCGCCCGGGGCGACTACGCGATCGACCGTGAACTGCTCGAGACTCGCCACGCTCCGACTCCTCTTGCCGACGCCGGAAGTCCGGATTCTACCGCGCGCGCCGGCCCGCTGCGCGGATCGCCGCCGTCCGCCCCTGAACCCGTCGCCGGCCCGGCAGGCCTGAACCGACGGGTGCGTTCACGCCGCTTCCAGCGCGCCGCGACAGGTCCACAGCGCCTCCTCGGCGTACAGCTCGGGCACGCCCGCTACCTGCACCGCGAACAGCGCCAGGCGCTCACTGCGCGCCCGCGGCGCGTGCTCGCGAGCGAGCTCGCCGAACAGAACCGCGAGCGGCGCCGACGAGTCGGCCACGACGAGCCGTCCGACCGGCAGCGACGGGCCGCCCGCGCCGCGCCCCAGTCGCTCGCCGTCCTCGCTCGCGCGGATCCCCAGTGGGCCCTGCACCGACGCCGCGTCGAGCGCCCACACCGGCACACCCGTGTCGAGCAGCGCGACCAGCAGCACGTCCTCGAGCAGGCCGCGCGACAGGAATCCCCCCTTCATCATCCGCGCGAACACCGCTGCCTCCAGCGGCGTGCGTACGACCTCGGGGTCGAGGCCGATGTGGCGATAGAACACGCGGTAGGCCGACGGCACCGGCTCGCGCCGCACGGCGATCGCGGTCGCGCCGCGGAAGCGGTTGGACAGCTCCTTCAGGCGGTGCTCGACATCCGGCGGCGAAGCGCCCGCGAGCGAGCCGCGACGGTTGACCGTGACCTCCGCGCACAGCAGCCGCAGCCCGGGCAGCTCCTCCTCCACCTCCCGCGCGCACCATCCCGGCGCCGGGCGCTCCGCGCGAGCGCTCATCCCGCGGAGCCCTTCCAGCCACGCGCGCGCGACGCGGCCACGAGCGCCGTGAGCCGCGCGCGCAGCGTCGCGCGCGGGGGCTGCGTGAGAATCGCCGGGCTCTGCACTTCGCCGCCCGGGTAGGCGAACGTCAGCTGCGGGCACGTCGCGACCTTGTACAGCGCCGCCAGCGCGCCGTCGGAGTCCAGCCCGACGGGGAACGTCAGCCCGCGCTTGCTGATCAGCTTGCGCACGCTCGCCCGCGCGCCCTTGATCGCCACCGCCGCGAGGCGTACGCCCGGGAACGAGTGCGCGACGGCCTGCATGTCCGACAGCACCGCCGGGCACGAGCCGCCGTCGACGAACAGCGCCAGCAGCACCGGGCCCTGTTCATAGAGCTGGCAGACGTTGAGGATCTGCGGGCCGCGCTCGCGGCAGGCCGGCACGCGCCCGGCCGCGCCTTCGTCGCCATTGCGCGCCGTGTCGGCGTCGCCGACCATCGCACCCAGCGCGAGCGGGACGGCAAACGGCGGCATCCGTTCTCCCGGCGCGAGCCCTCTCGCGCCGTTCGGCTTCGTCACGATCGTGTTGATCGTGATCAACGCGACGATCACGAGCGCGAGCAGGCCGACATAGCCACCGTAGCGCGGCGTCGCGCGCTGCGGCCGGGCCGGCTCACGCTGGCTCATGGACCGTCTCGCGCCGGCGCGCGGCGCGGCGCTGCCAGACGCGCCCGCGGCGCCGCTCGACGCCCGCGTCGGCGAGCACGATCGCCGCCGGCAGCGCGACGAGCACCCCGAGCAGCGACACGCTCAGGTCGATCAGCGTGACCAGGCCGAAGTCGCGCAGCATCCTGATGTCCGACAGTGCCAGCACGCCGAAGCCGGCGATCGCCGTGACGCCCGATGCGGCTACGGCCGCGCCCGTGCGCCGGTACGCACGGCGCAGCGCCTCGATCGTGTCGTGCCCGGCGAGGCGCTCCTGGCGATGGCGCTCGGACAGCAGAACGCCGAACTCCGTCGAGATCGCGATCACCAGTGCGCCGAGCGTGACCGACATCGGGTTCAGCGGGACGCGCACGGCGAACAGGACCAATGCCGACCAGCCGCTCGCGAGCGCGACCGGGGCGAGCGGCACGAGCGCGCGCCGCACGTCGCCCCTGAACGCAAGCAGCAGCACGAGCGCGACGATCGCGAGGCTCGCCAGCAGCGTCTCGACGCGCCGCAGCGGCGACGAGACTTCCGCCGCCGACTTGGCCGCGAGCACCGGCAGCCCGACGAGCTGCGCGCTGACGCCCGGCGGGGGATGCAGGCGCGCGCGCATCGCGTCGATCACGTGCTGCTGCTCTGTCAGGTTCATCAGGCGGATCCCGAACGCGAGCGTCGCGACGTGACCGTCCGGCGTGATCACGTCCTGGGAGAAGTACGGCGGGATCGCAGCGAGCAGCGCGGTGACCTGCGCCTGGGTCAGCTTCGTCCGCTTCGGCGTTTTGCCCGCGCCGGCTCGCACGTTCGCCGCCGCCTGCGTCGAGAACAGGTCGGGCAGGGAGAATGCCGGGCACAGCCGCGCCCTGCCGCAGCCGCGCGCGGCGCTGTAGCCGAAGTGCTTCAGGACGGCGCTCTGATAGGCGCTCATCCATTCGATCGTCGCGGGCCTGGTCAGCGCGTTGGAGCTGACCATCAGGTCGATCTCGCCGCCCACGCCCGTCGTGCGCTCGAGCGCGTTGAGCGCCCGCAGCGAGCTGAGGTTCTGGGGAACGAGCTTGGCGATGTCGGTCTGAACGGTCGTCTGCGTGTCCAGCCCCCACCCGAGCGCCGCGAGCACGAGCCCGGCCACGAGCACGCGCCCCGGATGGCGCACCGCGCCAACCAGCGCCGCACGCGACACCGCCCGCGTCAGTGCATTGTCGCGAAGCAGCTCGCCCGCGCCGCGCCACGCGGCGGCAACGCTCGCCGCGCCCCCGGCAACTGAGCCCGCGCCGCGCCGCGCCGCCGAATCCGAGCCCGGCTCACGGGTGCCGCGCGTGGGTCCGGCGAGCGTCATCACCGCCGCGCCGGCGGTCAGCGCGCACAGGAACGCGACGATCACGCCCGCGACGAGCAGCACGCCGAACCCGCGGATCATCGGCACCGGCGACAGCAGCAGCACGAGGATCGCCGCGCCGCTTGCCGCTCCCGCAGTCGCGATCGTCGGCGCGCCCAGCGCCGCCGCGCGGCGGATCGCCGGCTCGCCGGCCGTGTCCGTGCGCGCCGCCTCCTCGGCGACGCGCGACTGCAACTGGATCGCGTAGTCGACGGCGAGCCCGATCAGCACCGGCAGGACCGCGATCGACGCCATCGTCAGCGATGCGCCCGCCAGCGACAGCCCGCCGAACGTGATCGCCGCCGCGAGCAGCGCGACGCCCAGCGGCAGCAGCCGCGGGCGCCCGGTGAAGATCAGGGCGAGCGTCGCCGCCATCACGAGCGCCACCGCGATCAACAGCAGCTCGATCGAGTGGGTGATCGAGCTCGTCAGGTCGGCCACGATCGCCGGCTCGCCCGTGACGAGGTAGGACCCGCCGTGCTGCAGGCGCCACTGCGGCATCGCCACCGCGCTGCGGATCAGGCCGATCGTGCGCGTGCGCTGGGCCTCTGACAGGCCGGCGCGCATCCGCACCGAGACGAGCGCGGCGTCGCGGCTGGGGAACAGGTAGGCGAAGCGCTGCTTGGGCGTCCCCGCCGGCTTGGTCGAGTCGAACACCAGGGACGTGACGAAATCGTGGTTTTCGAGCGTCGGGCGGGAGGTCAGCCCGTATTCGAGCGCGAGCGTGACGAGCCCCTCCTGAAAGCGCGCCGTCGTGATCTTGCTCGCCTGTTGCCCGAGCGAGCGCGCTTCCGCCGCGCTCAGCCCCCGGCGCAGCGCCGCGCGCGTCACCGCGACTTCCGACTGGCGCGCCTGCACTTCGGCCTGCTTGGTCTGTGCCGCGAGCTGTTCGTCGATCTGGTTGGCCGCCTCGTTGACGAACGTCCCCGGGCCGAGCACGACCTTGACCGTGTGCCCCCGCGCGAGCTGGCCGCACGGCCCGTTGACGCCGCCCTCGGCCCCGAGCGCCTGCGTCGGCACGTTGCCCGACAGGCACCCCTCCAGGCCGACCAGGCGCTCGAGGTCAGAGCTCAGCAGCAGCTGCTGCAGGCTCCCCTTGACGAGCACCGCGACCGGCTCTTCGCCGAAGCTTCGATAGAAGCGCTGCGTCTGCGCGTACTGCGAGCTCGAGCTCGAAACGAACGTGCTCGTCGCCGCCGTCGGGCGCAGCCGCAACGCGAGCGCCGCACCCGCCAGCGCGAGCACGATCGCGACGCCGACGACCAGCCGCGGCCGGCGCGACGCGCCGCCGGCGAGCGCCGAGAGGAACCGTGCCGCGTTCACAGATGAAGGCTAACCGCGCGCCGGGAGGCGCTGCGCCAGAGGGGGGAGTGCGAACGGCGGACGCCGCCGCCGCTACTCCATGCCGAGAGGCCCAGCCGACTCGCCCGACAGGAACTGGCGCACGAACGGGTTTTCCGACGCGAACAGCTCCTCTGCCGGTCCCGACTCGACGATCCGCCCCTTCCACAGCACCGAGATGTGCTCGGCGACGCGACGCGCGCTCATGATGTCGTGCGTGATCACCACGTAGCAGCCGCCGTTCTCTGCGTGAATTTCCTTGATCAGCTCGCACAGCAGCGCCGTGCGCACCGGGTCAAGGCCCGAGTCGGGCTCGTCGAACAGGACGATTTCCGGGTCGAGCACGAGCGCGCGTGCGAACCCCGCGCGCTTGCGCATCCCGCCCGACAGCTCGTTGGGCATCTTCGCGCCCTCGCCGCCGAGCCCGACCTCGGTCATCCGCCGGTTGACGATCTCGGCGATCTCCTCCTCGCCCTTCTCAGTGTGCTGGCGCAGCGGAAACGCGACGTTGTCCCACAACGTCAGCGACCCGAACAACGCGCCGTCTTGGAACAGCACGCCGAATTTCTTGCGCGTCTCAAACAGCTCGGCATCCGACAGGCCCGGAATCGAGATGCCGTTCACCAGGACGTCGCCCTCGTCGGGATACAGCAGGCCGACGATGTGCTTGATGCACACCGACTTGCCCGTGCCCGAAGGGCCGATGATCATCGAGATCTTGTCCGCCGGCAGCCCCATGTTCAGGCCACGCAACACGTGATTGCGACCGAACGCCTTGTGCACGTCGATGAACTCGATCGCGTCCGGCGACTCCGACGGGCGCAGCACGCCCGTGTGGTAAGCGAACTCGCCCGAGTCGGCGTCGCGCCGTTGCTCGCGCTCGCGCGCGGTGCGCTCGATCACGCCCGACGTCGGCGCGTCGCGCGACGCCTCCGGCGCGAGCGCGCCGAGCTCGCTCTCGCCACCCTGTCCAAGCGGCGCCGCCTGGCGCCCGGTCGGCTCGTATGGCTCCCCGGCGCCGTCGGCGCCGTCGCCCTGTCCGGCCACGCCGCGCGCCACGTCAGCCGCCGATCGGGGCGCGCGGATTGGCGCCCCAGAAGATCTGCGTTCCCAACATCCCGATCACGTGCACGAGCACCAGGTTTAGCACCATCGACTTCGCCGTCGCGCGGCCGACCCCGACCGGCCCACCGCTCGCGTTATAGCCGTAGTAGCACGCGACGAGCACGATCGCAGTGGCCATGAACATCGCCTTGATCAGGCTGTACAGGAAATCCGGTGGATTCTGGAATTGCCAGAAGATCAGGAAATAGCCCCCCGACGACACGTATCCGATCTGCTGCACGACCGCGATGTACGACGCCAAGAACGCCGCGCCGATCCCCGCCAGGTACATGAACGGGAGCACCAGCCATGCCGCCAGCAGGCGCGTCGCGCACAGGAACGTCGTCGAGTTGATCCCCATCACCTCGAGCGCGTCGATCTCCTCGGAGATCCGCATCGCGCCGAGCTCGGCGACGATCCCCGTGCCGACCTTCGCCGCCATCATGTAGCCGAACGCGTACGGCGTGATCTCGCGCAGGTCGCACCACGCGGTGAACACGCCCGAGTACGCAGGCGCGCCCTGCGCCGCCGTGAAGTACGCCCCCTCGATCCCGCACTGCAGGCCGAGGATGAACATCAACGTCCAGATGATCGTCGTCGACCCGACGATCAAGATGCCCGACTGGCGCAGCGCCTCGCCGAAGAAGCGAAAAACGCGCAGCCCGTACACGTCGCCGACGATCCGGCCCGTGAACTTCCCGATTTCGCCCGTCGCCGCAAGCCATTCGCGCGGCATCGCAAGCAGCTCGCCCATTACTTGATCACCAGGATCTGGGGGTGCGTGGCCAGGAGGGTCTGCGTGAAGACGTAGTCGAACGAGAAGATCGCGGTGAATGCGAGCACGACGGCCTCGTTGACCGCGCGGCCGACGCCCTCGGCGCCGCCGGACGCGGTCATGCCCTTGTAACAACAGACGATCGCGATGATCGCGCCGTAGATCGTCGTCTTCAGGACCGACCCCCACAGGTCGGTCGTCGACGCGTTCGCGAACAGAGTGGCCCAGAACGGCCCGAGCGGCTGGCCGTTGACGAGCTCGGCGATGATCCCGCCGAAGATCCCGAACAGCAGCGCGTAGATGTCGAACAGGCCCGTTACGACCATCAGCGCGAGGAAGCGAGGGACGACGAGGTTCTTGACCGGGTCGACGCCGAGAACCTGCAGCGCGTCGAGCTCCTCGCGCACCTTGCGCGCGCCGAGGTCCGCCGTGATCGCCGTCCCCGCGACGCCGGCCACGACGATCGCCGTCACGCTCGGCCCGATCTCCCTCACCGCGCCGAGCACGAAGAAGCCGCCCAGCCGATCGAGCGCGCCGAAGATCGTCAGGAAGTTCGCGGCCTGCAGCCCCGGCGCCGCGTAGCAGATGCAAACCGTCGAGATCAGCAGCGGGAACCAGCACAGCCGCAGCGCGAACAGGAACTGCGAGACGAGCTCACCGCCGTACGGGTACGGCGGGCGCAGGGCCGACACGATCGTCCTCCCCGTGAGGATCATCATGTCGCCGAATTCCTCGAGCACGTGCCGTGCCGGGACGAACGCCCGCTCGGCGACGCTGCGAACCATCTGTGCCTGACCCTCCTCTCCCACGCTTGGCCGGTGACGAAACTCTACGCGATGGGCCCCTGCCACGCCACCACTTCCCCTGCGCCCGCGCCGCGCCGCAGCCGTGGCCGGCGCGCGTGAGCCACTGATATCGTCCGCCGACCGTGCGCTGGAGAGGACTCATCGCGGCGGCCGCGTTCGGCGCATGCGCCGCGCTGGTCGCGACCGGCTGCGGCGGCGGCACGCGCCAGGACGCGGGCGAACAGGCGCGCGCGTATCGGCTGGTCCTCAGCGACGTCTCCTTCCCGCGCAAGCAATCGGTCTCCAAGCCGACGAAGCTGCGAATCAGCGTGCAGAACGCCGGCGTCCGGACCGTTCCCAACGTCGCGGTGACGATCGACTCCTTCTCCTACGTCGAAAACTTCGCCGAACTCGCCGCCAACAAGCGGCCGATCTGGATCATCGAACGTGGGCCCGGCCCGATCCCCGTGCGGTCCGTGCGGAGCCAGGCGATCAGCCCGCCCGGCGGCGGCCAGACCGCATACGTCAACACCTGGGCGCTCGGCCCGCTCGCGTCCCACGCGACGCGCACGTTCGAATGGACCGTCGTCCCCGTCAAGACCGGCACGCACGAAGTCCACTACCGGCTCGCCGCCGGGCTCGCCGGCAAGGCCAAAGCCGTGCCTCCCAGGGGCGGGCAGCCGCTCGACGGCGTCCTCACCGCCGACATCGCGCCCACGCCCCCCTCGCGGCACGTCGACCCCGCCACCGGGCGCGTCGTCGCGGGACAGTTCCCCGTCGTGCCGTAGGGCGCGCGCGAGCTGCCGCAGCCGGCGCTAGCGCAGGCGTCGCGAGCGCGACAGTCCACGGCCGACGCCGCGCGCCAGCACCCGTTTGGCCGGCTGTCCAAACGGCGACCCCACCGCTTTTGCCACGCGCTGATGTCCTGCGGCGCGCCGGGCACTACGATTGCGTTCGGCTTCACGCGTCCAATTGCCCCACCCTTTTTCAGGAGGACTCGATTCCGCTCATGCCAAGGACCCGTCAGCACAACGTAAACGCAGCCCAGTGGAGCCCGAACGGCACCGCGCTCGGC
This sequence comes from Solirubrobacteraceae bacterium, assembly GCA_036498045.1. Classification (GTDB taxonomy): domain Bacteria; phylum Actinomycetota; class Thermoleophilia; order Solirubrobacterales; family Solirubrobacteraceae; genus Palsa-744. The sequence continues at coordinate 1,986 of DASXIJ010000025.1, read as the reverse complement.
TCGCCCGACCTGACCGTGCCGAGCAACCAGGTGTTCGGCCGCAACGTGTTCTCCGCAGCCGTCCAGCGCACGCGCCTGCCCAAGCACGCCTACAAGGCGCTGCAGCGCACGCTTGCGCGCGGCGAGTCGCTCGACACGTCGCTCGCCGACGCGGTCGCCGTCGCGATGAAGGACTGGGCGATGGAGAAAGGCGCGACGCACTACACGCACTGGTTCCAGCCGCTGACCGGATCCACCGCAGAGAAGCACGACTCGTTCTTCGGGCCTGCCGGCGACGGCACCGCGATCGCCGAGTTCTCTGGCAAGGAGCTGATCCAGGGCGAGCCCGACGCGTCGTCGTTCCCGACCGGCGGGATCCGCGCGACGTTCGAGGCGCGCGGGTACACCGCCTGGGACCCGACGTCGCCCGCGTTCATCCTCGAGAACCCCAACGGCGCGCTGCTGTGCATCCCGACCGCGTTCACCTCGTGGACCGGCGAGGCGCTCGACAACAAGATCCCGCTGCTGCGCTCGATGGACGCGCTGTCAGGAGCCGCGCTGCGCGCGCTGAAGCTGCTCGGCGTCGATGACGCCGAGCGCGTGTTCACGACGATGGGCTGCGAGCAGGAGTACTTCCTGATCGACGAGCAGTACTTCTTCGAGCGCCCCGACCTCGTCACCACCGGGCGCACGCTGTTCGGCGCAAAACCCGCCAAGGGCCACGAGCTCGACGACCACTACTTCGGCTCGATCCCCGAGCGCGTGCTCGCGTACATGCTCGAGGTCGAGCTCGAGCTCGCCCAGCTCGGCATCCCGATCAAGACGCGCCACAACGAGGTCGCGCCCAACCAGTACGAGGTCGCGCCGATCTTCGAGAACTCCAACGTCGGCTCCGACCACCAGCTGGTGACGATGCAGATCATGCAGAACACCGCGCGCCGCTACGGCCTCGTCTGCCTGCTGCACGAGAAGCCGTTCGCCGGCGTAAACGGGTCGGGCAAGCACAACAACTGGTCGATGGGCACCGACACCGGCCTCAACCTCCTCGACCCCAGCGACACTCCGGCCGAGAACCTGTCCTTCCTGTTCTTCTGCGCCGCCGTCATCCAGGCCGTCAACCGCCACCAGCAGCTGCTGCGCGCGTCGATCGCCAGCGCCGGGCAGGATCACCGCCTCGGCGCCAACGAGGCGCCGCCCGCGATCATCTCGATCTTCCTCGGCGCCGAGCTCGAGCGCGTCTTTGCGGAGATCGAGAAGGGCAAGGTCCAACCGTCCAAACCCGGCTCGTTCCTCGGGCTTGGCACGCCCGTCCTGCCGCCGCTGCCGCTGCACGGCGGCGACCGCAACCGGACGAGCCCGTTCGCGTTCACCGGCAACAAGTTCGAGTTCCGCGCGCTCGGCTCGAACCAGTCCCCCGCGCTCCCCAACACGGTGCTCAACACGATCGTCGCCGAGGCCGTCGACGATCTCGCCGACAAGCTCAAAGCCGCGCTCAAAGGCTCGACCACGCTCGAGAAGGCCGTCACCAGCGTCGTCAAGCAGGCGTGGGCCGCCAACAAGCAGGTCGTCTTCGATGGCGACAACTACTCCGAGCAGTGGCACAAGGAGGCCGAGAAGCGCGGCCTGGCCAACCTGCGCACGACGCCCGACGCGCTCCCGTGGCTCGTCGAGAAATCGACGCTCGCCGCATTCAAGAAGTACAAGGTCCTCTCCAAGCGCGAGCTCGAGGCGCGCTACGAGGTGTTCACCGAGCAGTACACCATCAACATCAACATCGAGGCCGAGACCGCGTCGACGATCGCGCGCACGAGCATCCTCCCCGCCACCGTGCGCTACCTCAACGAACTGCGCGCCAGCGGCCTCGAGGAGCTCGTCGGCGAGATCGAACCCGACCTCAAAGAGTTCCACTTCGCGCTGCGCAAGCTCGAGGACGCCAACCTCGACGAGAACCACCCCGGCGGCTCGCCCCAGAAGGAGGCCGTCTACATGCGCGACACCGTCATCCCC